>DAOUEP010000043.1:0-19269 GCA_034430515.1 Dehalococcoidales bacterium
GGCGTGATTATCGATGCGGCTGTGAAAGATGGGTATACTATTTATGTCGCCTATAATAATGACACGATAGACTCCTCCGTAAACAGCGGCTGGTATTGGATGCTGTCACCCACCAACGCCGGCATCGGGCCTATCTTCATGCTCGACCTGGACCTGGCTACCGGATATCTCTTTGCCGGCGGTATTAACGGTAATTCTTGTTATAGCATCAATAGTGGCCTTTCCTATATTCCATTTGCCGTTTTGCCGGTCGGCGGTAATGTCCAGGTAATCCATGATACTGACTATGCCACTAACGACATCATCTACGCCGGCAGCAGCAACGGAAACGTCTATCGCCGGACGGCCGGTTCAAGTGTCCTCTGGGAACTGATTGACTCCGCCATCGTTGATGTCAGCGGCCTGGCAACACTGCCTTGCGGCAATTTGTTCGCCGCCGATGCCAGCCCCGCCGGCGCCGGCGTCCCACCGGGCGGCGTCGAACGGATATATAATCCCACCGACCCGGTTCCCAGCCGGGAGCGCCTTGCCAATGGTCTCCCCGGCGGCAATACTTTCGACCGCATACCAAGCTCGCTGAGAAGCGCCCCCTTCAGCAGCGACTATTACGCCCTGTACACCATCGACGGCACCGGCAACGAGCTTTATCAGTATATCACTGAATGCGAGGATCCGCCGGTGGTAGCGGAAGGCGACTATGTCTACTCGGCCAAGTCCCTCTGCGGGAACGGCTCGGAGACCTATGGCGTCGAGCCGGCCCGGTACGCCACCGCCATCAATATCCATAACTACCTTGAGGAATCACTCACCTTCCGTATCAAGGCGGTCATCGCCAACCGCCCCACCGAGCCTCCCGGAGAAGTATCCCTTTACGAGGATGTAAGCCTGGGGCCTAATGAGGCGGTCGAGTTTGACTGCACCGAAATTTGCGAGCTGCTGAGTACCCCGTGCAGCCCGTTCAGGAAGGGCTTCTTCGTCATCGAAAGCCCCGAACCCCTGAACGTAGTGGCCGTCTACACGGTCAAGAGCGGCTGGTGGATATTTGCCTCGGTGGATACCGATATCGAGATCATCGCGCCGATAGCCTCGCCTTAGGAGACACCGGCTAATTAGTCCTCCGCAAACTTGCCCGTCTCGGCCAGGCAGTCCACGATGCGGGGGATGGCGTAGGCGGCGGCGTGGGGCGGGGCGTTGCAGCAGGTCTTGACGATGAGGCGGCCGCCGCAGTGCTCGTCGGCCAGGCGCTTCATAATCCGCGCCAGCCGGGGGTAGGCTTGCTCGCTGAGGGCGGCGGTGCCGTAGCTGTCCCGGTGGGTATCCATGCCGCACAGCCAGAAAATCATCTCCGGCTTAAAGGCCGCGATTCTTTCCGGCACCTCCCGCTCCACGCGGGCGATTTCCTCGTCGTCGTTCGAACCGTGGGGAAAACAGAACTTGGTGGGGCTTTCCAGGCGGTCTTCGTCGCTGTAGACCCAGTTGAAGGTGTCGCAGAAGCAGATGTGCAGCATGTCCTCGTCGTGCTGGTAGAGGTCACGCACGCCGTCGGCGTGGTGGGTATCGGTATCGACGATGGCGAAGCGCTGCCCCAGCGAAAGGGCGCGGGCGTGGGGTATCCCCAGGCCGATGACGCTGAAATAGCAGCCGCCCCAGGCGTTATCGCGGTGGGCGTGGTGGCCGCCCGTCCCGGCGATGACCAGGGCGTTGTCAATCTCGCCGGTCAATACCTGCTCGGTGGCCGCAATCATGCCGCCGACGGAGTGGAGCGAGACCTGGTACCACCTGGTGCGCTTGACCTCTTCTATCCAGGCGCGGCTGTGCAGCCGTTCCAGTTGCTCTTCGGTGGCCGCCGGCGACTCGTGCCAGTGGATATTGGGCAGGTCAAAAAGACCCTCTTTCCCGATAGACTCAAAGCCCGCCGCCACGCCCATGGCCAGACTGCTGTAGGCCTCTTTGCCGCAGATATCGTGGTAGAAAACGCCCGTCTTTTTCATCTTCAGCCCTCCGGCGGCGGTTCGTGGTCCATGCCCCAGGCCGCGAAGACGCGCTTGTAGAGGTCGGGCTGGGGGAAATCGGGGCGCATCATCATCTGCTCGTGGGCGAAGCCGGACTCGTTCTTATCGAACTGGCGCAGGTTCCCGGTGAAATCGGCCAGCCTGTCGCCGGGTAAAGAGAACATCATCTCGCCCGCCACAGTCAGCGCCCGCGCGTACTCACCGGGGTCGGGCAGGTTGACCCAGTACTCGCCGTGGAGCAGGACGGGGATGACGGCGTTGGAGCAGGAGAAGGGGAAGAGGTTGGTCTTCACCAGGGGGCGGTCGGCCTCCGGCAGCGAGAGCAGCATGATGCGCAGCTGGTTGGTATCGCAGTAGATGATGACCACGTCCGGCGCGAAGGCGGCTTTTTCCAGCGGGGCGGTCAGGATGCCGACGTACTTGCCCGGCTCGAAGCACTCGTAGGCGTTGGCCGCCCGCCCGCTCGGGTCTTCGGGGCGGGGCACCAGGCCGTAGGCAATCACCGGGCCGGGGCACCAGTTGTCCTCCTTGAGCATGGCCACCGCCAGCCGGTCGCGGCGGGAGAGGGAGAAGGCCTGGCACTGGGCGTAGTGATGCCCCTGGTCACGCCTGGGGCGGATAGCCCCCGCCGGGATGTCCGCCTCGCTGACGAGCATCTTCACGGCCACGGGCGACGTCTTCAGCCCCAGCAGGTCTTCCAGCTCCTGGCCGTAGCGGTTGATTTCCTTAATCGTGGCCATATCATTACCTCCTTCGGGTTACTTTCGGCAGGTACATTATGCGCGGCGGGGCGCTTTTTTACAAGGCGCGGCGGGGGCGGGAGCTGCGGCCGGAATTGTATTAACCGGGGCAATAGCGGTATTATAGAGCAGCGCACCCGTATAATGGGAAAGGAGCTAACGCAACATGACCTACGGTAAAGGTAAATATAGCTACGAGCTGGCCGACTGGCAGGCCAACTACCCCGACGGCTGGTCGCCCATGGAGGTCAACGCCCTGGCCATCGATTCTAAAGACAGGCTCTACGCCTTCAACGCCGGCGAGTACCCGCTGACGGTCTTCGACCGCGACGGCAACCTGGTGAATCACTGGGGGCAGGGGTTCTTCGAGCACAACCACGGCGCCCTCATCGGCCCCGACGACACCCTTTACTACGCCGACGACGGCAACCACACCGTGAACAAGCTGACCCTGGACGGCAAGGTGCTGATGACGCTGGGGAACAAGGGAAAGCCCTCGGACACGGGCTACACCTTCGTCGGCGAGGGCGGCAAACAGCTGCACATCATGGAGGCTATCTATACCACCAAGCGCGGCGGCCCGCCGTTCAACGCCCCCACCGGCGTGGCGCTGGCCGCCTCGGGCGAGATTTTTGTCTCCGACGGCTACGGCAACGCCCGCGTCCACAAGTTCACCCCCGACGGCAACCTGATTATGTCCTGGGGCGAGCCGGGCAGCGGCCCCGGCCAGTTCATCGTGCCCCACGCCATCGCCATCGACGCGCGCGGGCGGGTGCTGGTGGCCGACCGGCACAACAACCGCATCCAGATATTCGACCAGGAGGGCAAATACCTCACCGAGTGGGACGACGTCATCCTGCCCACCGATATCTACATTGACCAAGACCAGGTGGTCTATATCGCCGAGCTGCACCCCCGCCTGAGCATCTTCGACCTCGACGGCAACTTACTGGCGCGCTGGGGCAACGAGGGGCGCACCAAGGAAGACCCCCTCTTCGTGACGCTGCACAGCGTCGTGGCCGACTCCCGCGGCGACGTCTACGTAGCCGAGGTCATGGGCATCTACCAGGGCGACCCCTTCCTGGACACCCGCAAGACCCGGATGATACAGAAATTCACCCGTAAGAAGTAAGCGAAACCAGTAAGCCTGGCGGATACCGGGATTAACTGTGTTAATATATATATCAAAGATTCTGTCTTGTATCCTCGCCCCGGCCGTGTTAATAATGAAACTGGAGGATACCGGCCTTTAAATCAATAGCGGAGGAGACGGAACGATGAAGATAAGCGTCATCGGGGCGGCGGGGTACGTCGGCTCCAACGTGGCCGTGACCCTGGCCCTGGCGGGACTGGGCGACGAGCTCGTCCTGGTCGACCCCTACAAGCAGAACATCGTCATCCAGCTGGCCATGGATACCGGCACCGCCGCCGCCGACCGGGGCGTCGCGGTGCGCGCCGGGGACTTCGCCGATATTAAAGGTTCCGACATCGTCATCGTCGCCGCCGGGGCCGCCCAGGGGGTCATCGCCTCGCGCATGGAGATGCTCCCCAACAACCTGCCCATCATCAAGGACATCGCCGAAAATATCAAGAAACTAAGCCCTAACGCCATCGTCATCACCGCCACCAACCCCGTCGACCCCCTCAACTACGCCATGTACCGCTTCACCGGCTTCGACCGGCGCAAGGTCATCGGCTACTCCCTCAACGACGCCACCCGCTTCCGCATGATGGTGGCCCAGGCGCTCGGCCAGCCGACCGCCGACGTCGAGGGCACCGTCGTCGGCGAGCACGGCGAGAGCCAGGTGCTCGTCTTCAGCTCGGTCAAGGTCAGGGGCAAGCCGGTCAAGATTGACGAGGCCACCAAGGAGCAGGTGCGCGCCGAGGTGCCCCAAATCCTGCGCCGCTACGAGGAGCTCAAGACCGGCCGCACCGCCGGGGTGACCTCCGGCGCCGGGGTGAAACTGGTCGTCGAGGCCATCATGAATGATAGCTACCGTACCCTCCGCAGCTCGGTCGTCCTGGACGGCGAGTACGGGCAGAAGAACATCAGCATCGGCGTGCCGGCGGTGCTGGGCGCCGGGGGCGTTAAAAGCATCGTGGAGCTTGAGCTGGCCCCGGATGAGCAAGCCGGGTTCGCCGCCACGCTGGACGTCCTCAAGACGGCCATGCGCCAGGTGGACGACTTCGTAGGTTAAGCGTTGCAAGCGGATAAATAATCCTTTTATAATAAGTAATCACGGCCAAGAGGAGGAGTGATTGTGAGCGGAAACACGCGATTTCGCCGGCTGCTGGAGCCGGGACAGATTGGTAAAATAAAGACAAAGAACCGCTTTATCAAGACGGCCAACGGGACATCTTTCATCGAGCGGGACGGCTTCGTCGGCGATAGGGCCATCGCCTACTACGAGGCCCTGGCCGCCGGCGGTATAGGGCTGCTCATCGTCGAGTCCTGCGGCGTGGAGTTCCCGCTGGGCTGCCAGCACGTGGAGGCCCAGTTCCGCCTCAGCGACGATAAGTACATCCCCAGCTACGCCAAGCTGGCCGAGGCCGTCCACGCCAAGGGCTGCCCCATCATGGTGCAGTTCCAGCACGCCGGGCCGTGGAACCCTACCGGGCTGCTGCCCAAGCGCGATACCCGGGCCGCCTCGGCGCTGACCAAAGAAGAACTACCCGGCCCCGATTTCGCTATCCCCCGCGCCATGACCCACGACGAGATTAAGGGCTACGTCAACATCTGGGCCGCCGCCGCCGAGCGCGCTTATAAGGCCGGCTTTGACGGCTGCGAGATTAACGGCGGCACCTGCCACCAGATTAACACCTTCCTCTCCCGCATCTGGAACAAGCGCCAGGACGAGTACGGGCCGCAGAACCTGGAAAACCGCGCCCGCTTCATGGTGGAAATTATCCAGGAAGCCAAACGGCGCTGCGGGCCGGATTTCACCGTTACCTGCCTGATTAACATCCGCGAATACAACCACCCCCTGGCCACCACCATGGAGGAAGGCGTGGGCCTGGCCAAGATACTGGAAGAGGCCGGCGCCGCCGCCATCCAGTGCCGGGCGCATATCTACGGCCACCGCGAGGGGCTGCTCCAGCCCGACCGGCTGCTCTACCCCGAGGCCCCCAAGTGGCTCAAGACCACCTGCGGCGACCTGGACTGGAGCCGCAAGGGGCACGGGGCCGTCTGGCCGCTGACGGCGGCGGTGAAGAAGGTCGTCAACATACCCACCTTCGTCTCCGGGCGGCTCGACGCCGAGATGGGCGAGGAGTTCCTGCGCAAGGGGCGCATGGACTTTATCCCCCTGGTGCGGCGCCTGCTGGCCGACCACGAGCTGCCCAACAAGGTCATCGCCGGCGAGCTGGACGAAATCCGCCCCTGCTCCGGCTGCCTGCACTGCATGGACGTGCGCAACACCAACCGCCCCATCGAGTGCCGCGTCAACCCCGCCCTGGGCAAGGAGCGCGAGTACGTTATCAGGCCCGCCAAGAAAAAGAAGCGGGTCATGGTCATCGGCGGCGGTCTTTCCGGCATGGAAGCGGCTATGGTGGCCGCCCAGCGCGGCCACGAGGTAGACCTCTACGAGAAAAGCTGGAAGCTGGGCGGGCTGGTGCCCATCGCCGCCCTGGTCAAGGACCTGGAGACCGACGTCCTCCTGGATTTGCTGGCCTACCTCAAGCGGCAGATGAAGAAGTACGGCGTCAACATCCACATGGGCAAAGAGGTCACGACGGACTTCGTCAAGCAGTTCAAGCCGGACGCCGTCGTCCTGGCGCTGGGGGGCACCGTTATCTTCCCGGACTGCCCCGGCATGGACGGCAAGAACGTCATGGACCTGACCAAGCTGGACAAGCTGCTGCTCGTCCTGGGGCCCAAGCTCTCCGGCCTGGGCAGCAAGATATGGATGCCGGTGGGCAAGCGCGTCGTCGTCATGGGCGGCGAGCACCACGGCTGCGAAATCGCCGAGTGGCTCACCAAGCGCGGGCGCAAGGTTACCATCTGCCATACCGGCGAGGAATTCGCCGAGGGCATGACCGTGGACGACAAGCTGCGCCTCTTCCCCTGGTACGAGGAAAAGGGCGTCAAGCTCTACGGCGGCGTCAAGTACGAGCGGGTCATCCCGGATGGGCTGGTCATCACCACCAAGGAGGGCAACCAGGTCACCATCGAGGCCGACGTCGTCATGCCGTCGCTCTTCCTCAAACAGAACCTGGACATGGAAGCCAAGCTCAAGAAATTCGTGCCGGAGGTGCATACCGTCGGCTCCTGCGTCAAGCCCGAGCCCGACCTGATGGTGGACGCCATTGCCGCCGGGGCGCGCGTCGGCTTCGAGCTATAGGAATAACATCATGCCAGAGGTTGCCGAGTAGCCATGAAGAAGATGTACTTTCCCCTGGTGATGGGGATGGAGCTGGTCATCCTGGCCGCTTTCATCGCCTTTCTGGTCTACCTGGCCCCCACGCTGGCGCCGGGCGGCTACCTCTATTTCGGCGACGCGCCGCACGTGCCCTTCCTGCAGCAGTACTCCGCCCACACCGCCGTGGTGGTCTTCCGCTGGCTCTTCTACGTCGCCACCGCCGGCCTCATCCTCTTCATGCTGTTCACCATCATCGGCGAGCTTATCCGCTGGCGCATCAACCAGAGCCGCCAATCCCACACCCTGCCCGGCCCCGGCGGGGAGCAAATCCAGCGCTTCGACCCCCACTTCAAAATCCAGCACTACCTGGTGATGTTCAGCTTCACCCTGGCCGGCATCATCGGGCTGCTCCAGGCCTTCCCCGACTGGGGGGCGGGGGCCAACTTCCTGCAGAACATCTGGGGCAACCTGGAAATTAAGCGCCAGTTCCACCACTACTTCGCCTACGTCCTCGACGCTACCGTGGTCTATTTCTTCGGCTACATCCTCTACAAGCTGATTATCAAGAAGCAAAAGATGCGGGCGATGCTGCCCAATTTCAAGGACATCGTGGACATGATTCACATGAACCTCTACATCATCGGGCTGGAGAAGGACGAGCCGGACTACGACCGCTACACCTTCGGCCAGAAGATAGACTTCTTCATCATCGTCATCGGCATCCCCGTCCTCTCGCTGACCGGCCTGGCCATGCACTACGTCTCCGTCTCCGAGCCGATAATTACCGGCCTGGGCATCGCCATCGCCGCCACGATTCACCGCAGCATGGCCCTCTTCCTCACCTGGTTCATCATCAGCGTCCACTACTACTACGCCCACCTGGCGCCGGGACTCTTCCCGCTCAACACCGTCATCCTCACCGGCCACATGGCCAAATCGCGCTATAAGGCCCTCTTCCCGCTGGACAACGAGCGGCTGGAAGGCCCCGGGAAGGACTAGCCCGCGGCGCGCCCGCTCCAGCGCCCGAAGGGTAAGTGAATGAATCTGGTTAAGGTCATCCGCGCCGATTTCGGCTCCGACCTGCCCGCCCGCGCCACTTACGGCTTCCGCGAGAGGGCCTGGGGCTACCTCACCCTGGCGCGCCCCCTGTTTTTAGTGCTGACGCCGTTCAACGCCGCCAGCGCCGCCGTGCTGGCCATCCGCGGCCTGCCCCCCTGGGAGCTGATTCTGGCGGGCCTGTTCACCGGGGCGCTGGCCGCCGCCGGGGTCAATATCTTTAACCGCTACGCCGACCGCCGCCGCGATATAACCCTCTGGCCGCAGCGCGCCATCCCCAGCGGGCGGGTGCCGGCGGGGGCGGCCCTGGCCATCGCCCTGACCGCTTACGCCGCATCGCTGGCATTGTGCTGGGTCTTCTTCAACCCGGCCAGCTTCTATATTTTACTGGCCGCCATCGTGCTCGGCTCGCTCTACTCCACCCACCTGCGCGATAAGGTCGGCTACCTGTCGCTGCCGCCCGTCGAGGGGCTCATTTTCCTCTGCGGCTGGGCCTGCCTGGCGCCCGCCACCGTCCTCACCGCCCTGCCCTGGTATCTCTACCTGCTGGGGGTCGTCTGGCAGGCGGCCCACATCATGGCCCACTACGCCCTCAACATCCGCTACGACGATAAAGACAACCCCACCATCGCCACCCCGGCGCTATGGGGCAAGCCCTCGCCGCGGGCGGCCGCCCGTCTCACCCTGGGGCTGACGGCATTATTGTTCGTGATGAGCCTGCTGCTGCCCCTGCTGACGTCGTTGAGCTGGCTCTACATCGCGCCGGTGGCGGGCTTCGGGCTTTACGCGCTCTACCGCGCCGCCGCCTACGCTCGGCAGCCGCGGGACAAGGCGCCGACGCATCGCGCCTGGAGCGCCCTGGCGCTCTACCGGCTGGCCATTTCGGCGGCGATTATTTTAAGCATCCTGGTCTATCCGTAAAATAAGATGAATATATCGTCCAGAGTCCCTTTAGAAAAAGAGCCCCTGGAAGGCGCCGAGACCGTCGCCCAGTACGACCGGGGCGCCCGGCTCTACATGCTGCCGGAGTATAAATACTTCGTCGGCAAGATTCGCCGCCGGGGCTTCAAGCGCGGGCGGGTGCTGGATATCGGCACCGGCTCCGGCAGGCTGGCCATCGAGCTGGCCAAAGCCAACTGGGGCGATTTTAAGATTACCGGGCTGGACGTCTCGACGGACATGCTGAAAACCGCCGCCGCCAACGCGCGCCGGGCGGGCGTGGCCGAGAAGATTACTTTCGTCAACGCCAGCGCCGCCGCCCTGCCCTTCCCCGATGCGAGTTTCGACCTGGTGATGAGCTACGCCTCGCTGCACCACTGGGTTGAGCCGGAGCGGGTCTTCGCCGAGGCGCAGCGCGTGGTCGGGGACGGCGGCACGGTGATGATACGCGATAACCAGCGCATCTACGGCAACCCCTTCTGGACGGGCTTCGTCTGGGTGCTCTCGCGCCTGATGAATAAGCGCCACCGCCATAACTGGCCCCGGGCCATCATGGCCAGCTACACGCTGGACGAGGTGAAGGCAATCGTAAGCAAGTCGGGGCTTAAGGATTATCGCATCGGGACGGATTTTATCCGGTTTGATATTTGCGTGGAGGCGCCGCGCCGATGAGAACGTCCCCGACCCGAACCGCCTCGGTCAGCCGCATCAAGGCCGAGCTCCAGGAGAAGGGCTTAAGAATCCCGCCGGAGCTTGCCGGCGAGCTTGAAGCCGATTACAACGCCCCGGCGGTAAGCACCGGCCGGATGGTCGTCTGCCTGGCCTCGCCCGCCGGCGAGCTTGTCCCCGCCTTCATCGTCAACGGCAGCCGCGGGGCGGCCTCGCCCTATCATTTGGTCAAAACGGAGGCAGGATTCGAGGTCTGGCGGGGGGACAGCAAATATGCCGACGTTACTTTTCTCGCCCGACCCAGGTTTTACGATTTAGAGACCGGCGGCGGCACCCCCATGAGCAAGGTGGCCGTCATCGTCGGGCCGGGGCACCTGCGCTCGGTGGTGAGCCAGCTTTGCCACTACCAGCAAATCGGCCAGCCCTGCAAGTTCTGCGCCGTCCAATACTGGTGGAACGCCATGTCCGAAAAGCAGCCGGAGCAAATCGCCGAGACGGTGGCCGCCGCCGTTGCCGAGGGCGCCGCCCGGCACATCTCGCTGACCACCGCCACCCTCAATACCCCGGACAAGGGGCTAAGCGACCTGGTCAAGACGGCCCGGCTCATCCGGGAAAAGGCGGCTATCCCCGTTATGCTGGAGTTCGAGGCGGTCACCGACCACGACCTGCTCAAGTCGCTGCTCACCGAGGCCAGGGACAAGGGCGGCGTTACCACCGCCTCGGTCAACATCGAGTGCTGGGACGAGACACTGCGCCAGGAAATCATGCCCGCCAAGGGTAAAATACCTATAAGTGAATATCTGGCCAACTGGCACATCTGTAGCGACATCTTCGGCCGGAACGAGGTGGCCACCACCGTGGTCGTCGGCATCGGCGAGAGCGACGATTCCATATTACGGGGCATAGAGAAAGCGGCAGCGGTGGGGGTAATGACCTTTTTGGTGCCGCACAGCCCGGCGGCGGGGGCCGCCTACGCCGACATGACGCCGCCCTCCGCCAACAGAATGCTGACCCTTTACGAAAAAGCCACCGCCATCCACCGTAAGCACGGCCTGGACCTGGGCGCCGTCACGGCCGGGTGCGTGCGGGGCGGCGGTTTCAGCGCTATCAAGGACGTGGCCCGCTTCGGGGCCTGATAAACGATAAAATAAATAACGCAAGGAGGAAAACATGGCAAGCGTGAGGACTTATACCGGCGAAGTTGGGGTGCTGGGGAGGGTCAAGACGGAGTTGCAGACCGCCGGCGTGCGCGTCTCCGAGGAGCTGGCCGCCGAGATGGCGCGCGACTGGAACGCCCCGGCCATCGAGCGGGGGAGGTTCGTAGTGCTGCTGGAAAACCAGGAGTTCGGCCTGTTCACCACGGTGCTCATCATCAACGGCCGATTCGCCGCGAAATCCCCCTTCCACATCGCCAGGAACGAGAGCGGCGGCTACGAAATCCGGGACGGCGACCGCAAGTACGTGGACGTCAGCCTGATGCCGCGCCCCAGATACTACGACCTGACCACCTCCGACGGCATCCCCATGAGCGACGTGGCCGTCATCGGCGAGCCCGACCACCTGCGCTCGGTCCTGAACCAGCGCTGCGGCTACCAGCGCATCGGCCAGGCCTGCAAGTTCTGCGCCATCGAGAGCTGGTGGGCCGGCTACATGGACAAGACCCCGGCCCAGGTCGCCGAGGTGGCCGAGGCCGCCTACCGCGAGGGCATGATTAAGCACGTTACCCTGAGCACCGGCACCAAACTCACCCCCGGCAAAGGGCTGGAGGACATCATCACCGCCGCCCAGCTCATCGACCAGCGCGCCCGCCTCACCAAGACGCTCAACTTCGAGCCGCTGACCGACTACGCCCTGCTGGATAAGCTCTTGCGGGCGGGCAAGGACGCCGGCGCCACCACGGCGCTCTGCAACGTCGAGTGCTTCGACGAGTCGCGGAGACTGGACATCATGCCGATGAAGGGGCGCAACACCCTGGACGACTACCGGCGCGTCTGGGAGCGGTGCCTGAACGTCTTCGGCCACAACGAGGTCTATACGATGGTCATCGCGGGCCTGGGCGAGGACGACGAGACGATGCTCAGGGGCGTGGAGATGTGCGCTTCGATGGGCGTGGTCGCCTCCATCGTGCCGTTCACGCCGATGATGAACTCCGCCTACGAGGATAGAGAGCCACCGGCGGTGGAGAGGCTGCTGAACCTCTACGAGGCGGCCCTGCCCATCTACGAGCGGTACGGCCTCAAGCTCTACGGCGGCACCGGCGGGATTTACACCTCGCTCAAGGGCATGTAAACACCGCGACCGCTAACCGAATAAGCTAGACCTTACCCTGCCAGGGCGTGCATGGAGAACCGGCCAGGTCAATCCAGACGTTCTTAATCATCGTGTACTCTTCCAGGGCCAGCGTCGAGTTCTCCTTGCCGAAGCCCGACTCCTTGCAGCCGCCCCACGGTGCCTCGAAGACGATGGAGAGGTGCTGGTTGAGCCAGACGGTGCCCACCTTTATCTGGCCGGCCATGACCAGCCCGTTGCGTAAGTCCCGCGTCCAGACCGAGGCGCAGAGACCGTAGCGGGTATCGTTGGCCAGGGCGACGGCCTCGTCGGCGGTCTTGAAGCGTATCAGACCGACCACCGGGCCGAAGATTTCCTCCCGCATGAACTCCATCCGGTTGTCGCAGTCCCCGAAGATGGTCGGCGTAACGTAAAAACCCTTGTCCAGCGGGGGCGCGGTGGGGCGCTCGCCGCCCAATAAGAGCTTGGCGCCCGACTTTTTGGCCATAGCGATGTAGCGCTCCACGTTGTCGCGGTGGCCGCGGTAGGCCAGCGGGCCCATCATCGTGGCCATGTCCAGCGGGTCGCCGACGGTTATCTTTTTAGCGGCGGCCACGAATTTGGCGGCGAACTCCTCGTAGACCGACTCCTGCACCAAAAACCGCCCCACCGAGGCGCAGTTCTGGCCGGAGTTGAAGAACGAGCTCCAGACGGCCCCCTCCACGGTGGCGTCCAGGTCGGCGTCATCCATGACGATAAGGGCATTCTTGCCGCCCAGCTCCATGGCCACCGGCTTGACGGTGCCGCCGGCCAGGGTCATGATGCGCTTGCCGGTGGCCGAGTCGCCGGTGAAGGCAATCTTGTCCACGCCGGGGTGCTTGACCAGCGCCTCGCCGGCGGACGCGCCGGGGCCGGTGACGATGTTGACCACGCCCGGCGGCAGCCCCACCTCGATGGTCAGCTCGCCCAGCTTCAGGGCGGTCAGCGGGGCGCAGGAAGGCGGCTTGACGACGCAGGCGTTGCCCGTAATCAGGGCCGGGGCCAGCTTGGCCAGCACCGTCACCAGCGGGAAGTTCCAGGGGGTAATCAGCCCCACCACGCCCAGCGGCTCGCGCACCGTCATCGAGGCGGCCGTCGGGCCTACCGGCAGGGTCATGCCGGTCATGCCGCGGGCCACGCCGGCGTAGTACTCCAGTAGCTCGCTGGCGAAGGGCAGGTCGAAGCTGGTCGTCTTCCAGAGCGGGCCGCCGTACTGCCGCGTTTCCAGTCTGGCCCATTCCTCGCGGTGGGCGGCGATGGCCGCGGCCAGCTTGACGAGCAGCTTACCCCGCGCCGGGATGGACAGAGCCGCCCAGGCGGGCGCCGCCCGCCGCGCCGCCGCCACGGCCTTATCTATTTCGGCGGGGCCGCACCTGGGCGCCCGGCCGACCACCTCGCCGTTGGCCGGGTTGACGACCTCCATCTGCTCGCCCGAGGCGGCGGCGACCAGCTTGCCATCGATTAAGGCCCGGTATTCATTTCCCATAATCGTTATCTCCCTCTAGCAGCGCCGCTAGTCGGCAATCTTCAGGCAGACCAGCTTGAGCTGGGTGTAATCCTTGATGCCGACCTCGCCGCATTCCTTACCGATGCCGCTCTCCTTGAAGCCGCCCCAGGGCAGGTCGTTGGTGAGCACCTGGGTATTGACGTTGACGGTGCCGGCGTGCAGGCGGTTGGCGAACCTCACCCCCCTGGCGGCGTCCTGCGTCCAGACGGTGGCGCAGAGGCCGTAGCTGTTGTCGTTGGCCAGGGCGATGACGTCCTCCTCCGACCTAAACGGCTTCATGACGACGCTCACCGGGCCGAAGATTTCCTCGCGGGCGACGACCATGTCCTGGGTGACGCCGGCCAGTACCGTCGGCATGACGTACCAGCCCTGGCTCATGGGGGGTTCGGTGGGTCGCTCGCCGCCCAGGAGCAGGGTGGCGCCCTCGGCGACGCCGGTCTTGATATAGCCCTCCACCCGGTCGCGGTGCTCGCGGCTGGCCAGCGGGCCCATGAAGGTATCGGGGTCGGCGGGGTCGCCGACGACGACCTCTCTGGAGGCGGCGATGTATTTCTCCATAAACTCGTCGTAGACCTTTTCGTGGATGTAAAAACGGCCCGCGCCGGAGCAGTGCTGGCCGGCGTTATCGCACTGGCGGGGGGCTTGGTGCGCCACGGCGGCGTCGATATCGGCGTCGGGCAGGACGATGACCGGGTTCTTGCCGCCCAGCTCCATGATGACGCGCTTGACGTTGCCGCTCCCGGCGGCCATGATGGCCTTGCCGGTCTCGCTGCTTCCGGTAAAGCCGACGATGTCGATGCCGGGATGGGCGGCCAGGGCGTTGCCGACGCTGGTGCCCGGCCCGGTGATGACGTTGACGACGCCCGGCGGCAGGTCGGCCTGCTCCAGCACCTCGGCCATCTTGAGCCCCAGCAGCGAGTTGACGCTGGGCGGCTTGACGATGCAGGTATTGCCCACCGTCAGCGCCTGGGCCAGCTTGACGGCCATCATGATGATGGCGTGGTTCCAGGGCGTGATGATGGCGCAGACCCCCACCGGCTCGCGCTTGAGGTAGGTGACCACTTCCTTCAACGTCGGGATGTAATCGCCCAGCATCGAGTCGGCCCGGGCGGCCGCCCACTCGAAGACCTCGGCGGCGACCATCGGCACGTGCTCCGCCAGGCTCAAAATCGAGCCGTGCTCCAGGGTCTCCAGCCGGCTTATCTCGGCGGCGTTGGCCCGGAAGGCGTCGGAGATGCGCCGCGTTATCTGGGAGCGCTCCGTCTGGAGCAGCTCCGACCAGCCGGGGTAGGCCTTGCGGGCGGCGGCCACGGCCATGTCTATCTCCGGCTGGCCCGCCAGGGGTATTTGCGCGATTTCCTGGCCGGTGGTGGGGTTAAAGGTGGCAAAAGTCTCGCCGGACGACGGCGCCACCCACCGGCCGCCAATCCAGAGTTTGTCTTTCATTTTCACTCCCCTGCCTGAGATTTGGCTTAAATACCGGCGTTGGCGACGCCGGCCCCTTGCACGTCGACGACGGCGGCGCCGCCGTCGATGACCAGCGCCGCGCCGGTCATGAAGGACGAGTCGTCGCTGGCCAGATAGCTGCACAGGCCGGCGATTTCGGCGGGGTCGGCCACCCGCTTCAGCGGCACGTCCTTGGCGAAATACTTGTAGCCCCCGTCCAGGTCGGTGCCCAGAACCTCCGCCAAGGGCCCGACCATCTTGGCCGAGAGGTCGGTCTTGACGCCGCCGGGGCAGACGACGTTGCAGCGCACTTTATCGGGGCCGTAGTCCAGGGCCGCCTGCTGCGTCAGCATGATGAGGGCGGCCTTGGTGACGCAGTAGGCCGGGGTGTGCGGGATGCAGCGCAGCCCGCCCAGCGAAGCGATGTTGATGACCAAGCCGCCGCCGGCCTCTATCATGCCGGGGATGGCCTCCTTCATGAACAGGAAAGGCGCCGTCAGGTTGACTTCCAGCACCTGGCGCCACTCGTCGGGGTCAAGCTCGGTGATGCCCCCCATGGAGTCGGTGACGGCGTTGTTCACCAAAATGTCCAGCTTGCCCCCGCCGAACCTGGTGGCTTCGGCCACCAGGCGCTTGATGTCGTCGTAGCGGGAGACGTCGCCGGGGGAGGCGAGCACGCTCCCTTCGGGCAGCCCCCTGGCCACCTCTTCCAGCTTATTGCGGCGGCGCCCGGTGATGCAGACCCTGGCCCCATCGGCGACGAAGCGCCGCGCGACGGCCGCCCCGATGCCGGTGCCCCCGCCGGTGATTAAGGCCGTTTTACCTTCAAGATTCATCGTCAGACCTCCTACGAATATTCCACCGTCAGCAGCTTGAGCTGGGTGTATTCTTCCAGGCCGTAGGTGGAGTTTTCCTTGCCGAAGCCGCTGTCCTTAAAGCCTCCCCAGGGCGTCTCCGGGGAGACGAAGCGGGCGCTGTTGACCCCCACCGCCCCGGCGTTAATCCGGCCGACAATCCTCAGCCCCCGCGCCAGGTCGCGCGTCCACACCGAGGCGCACAGGCCGTAGGTATTGTCGTTGGCCGAGGCGACGACCTCCTCGTCATCGGAGAACCGGACGAAGCAGGCCACCGGGCCGAAGATTTCCTCGTAAAATATCTTCATGGGGGGCTTGACGCCGGTAAAGACGGCGGGCAGGATGTAGTAGCCCCTGTCCAGCGGCGGCGCGGTGGGGCGCTGGCCGCCCAGGAGCAGCGTCGCCCCCTGCTCGATGCCGGACTTGATGTAGCCCTCCACCCGGTCGCGGTGCTCGGCGCTGACCACCGGGCCCATGTCGGTTCGCTCGTCGTTGGGGTCGCCGACGACGACTTTTTTAATGGCGGCGACGAATTTTTCAACGAACTCGTCGTGGATTTTCTCGTGGATGTAGTAGCGCCCCGGCGAGGCGCAGACCATGCCGGTATTGTGGCAGGTGGAGCCGACGGCCATCGGTATGATTTTATCGATATCGGCGTCCGGGAGGACGATAAAGGGGTTCTTGCCCCCCAGCTCCATCTGGGTGCGCTTCAGGGTGCCGCTGGCGGCGGCCATGATGGCCTTGCCCGTCTCGCTGCTTCCGGTAAAGGAGATAAAGTTCACCTCGGGGTGGGTCGCCAGGGCCTCGCCCACGGTGCCGCCCGGCCCGGTGACCACGTTGACGACGCCCGGCGGCAGGTCGAGCTCGGTGATGAGCTCGGCGAACTTGAGCGTTACCAGCGAGTCGATGGCCGAGGGCTTGATGACGCAGGTGTTGCCGGTGGCCAGGCAGGCCCCCATCTTGGACGTTATCATCAGCAGGGGCGAGTTCCAGGGGATGATGAGGGCGCAGACGCCCACCGGCTCGCGCCGGATGCAGAACATCCCGGTCGGGCCCGCCGGCAAATTCGCCCCCATCAGGGCGCGCCCCGCCTGGGCGCAGTATTCCAGGTTCATCGAGGCGAAGAACTGCTGCATCCGCGCCATCTTGATAGGCGTGCCGTGGTCGCGGATTTCCCACTCGGTCAGGGCGTCGCCGCGCTCCCGCAGCAGCGCCGCCATCCGGTTGACGATGGCGGAGCGCTCCGCCTGGGGCCTGGCCGCCCACGCCGGAAAGGCCCGCCGCGCCGCCGTCGCCGCCGCATCAACGTCCTCGGGGCCGCCCAGGGGCACCTCGGCGAATTCTTCTTCGGTGGCCGGATTGATGACGCGGTAGGTCCTGGCGGAGGCCGCCGCCACCCATTGGCCGTCAATATACATCTTGAATTGCTGCATCTTTAGTTTTTCCTCCTGGCGCCTGGCTTGAGGCAACGCCCGCGGGCGCGATTAATTGAGAAAAGTGATTAATCCTGATAGACTATACTGGCTCGTACGCCTTATAATAATACATCTTATACCAAAAACAAAAGGAGGCTGGAAATGGCCAAGGGAGATATTTTTAACCTGTCCGGCAGGGTAGCCCTCATCACCGGCGCCAGCCGGGGCCTGGGACGCGCCTTCGCCGAGGCGATGGCGGAGTACGGGGCCGACGTGGCCTGCGTCGGGCGCGATACCGCCAAGCTGGCGGAAACGCTGGATATTATCAAGAAGTACGGCCACCGCGCCGTGGCTATCGAAGCGGACGTGACCCGGGAGGCGTCCATCAAGCGCATGGTCGAGGAGGCCGTCCGGCAGCTCGGCACGATTGACATCTTCTTCAACAACGCCGGCATCACCACGCCGCCGAAGCGGGTTCACGAGCTGGCCACCGAGGACTGGGACAGCGTGATTAACACCAACCTGCGAGGGATGTTCCTGGGGATGAAATACGTGCTGCCGGTGATGCTGAAAAAGAAGCGCGGCTCCATCATCAATATCTCCTCCATCGCCGGTCTCCGCGCCGAGGTTCCGGAGGTCGCCCCGCCCAGCTACGGCGCCGCCAAGGCGGGCATCATCAACCTCACCCAGGTGGCGGCCATGGAGTACGCCGCCGACGGCATCCGCGTCAACTGCATCGCCCCGGGGATGCACAAGTCGGACCTGGGGCGCAGCCCCACCGCCACCGGCCCGGAAATCGTCGAGGGGATGGGGCAGATGATTGAGGAGTACTGCGCCACCGAAATCCCGATGGGCCGCCAGGCCGAAGCCAGCGAGCTGGCGGGTCTGGCGATACTGCTGGCCTCCGACGCCTCCAGCTACATCACCGGCCAGGTCTTCGTCGAGGACGGCGGCCAGTCCGCCCGGCTCTAGACGGCGCGGCGATTACTTTTTTAAGGCGCGGTAGAGGCCGGCCAGGCTCTCCTGGCGCATCTGCTTCATGGGGTCGTCCGGCCCCATCGGGGGGAAGCGCTCGGCCAGGGTAACCTTCTCCTGGACTTCCTCTACGCTCCAGCCCCTGGCTATGGCGGCTTTGACCTCGTCGGTGATGTACTTCACGTTGTCGTAGGTCACGTCTATGGCGCTCTTATCGCAGACGTCGCCGTGGCCGGGGATAATTTTATCCACGTCCAGGGTTTGCAGCTTCTTCAATGATGCCAGCCACTTATCCGGCACGGCGTCAATCATGATGGGCATCATCAGGGTGACGTTGTCCGAGGTAAAAACGACCCTTTCCTCCGGCACGTACACCGCCGTCTGCGAGGGGGTATGCCCCGGCACGTGGATGAGGTGGAAGGTGTGCTTGCCCAGGTAGAGCGTCATCGCGGTTGAGAAGGTGATGTCCGGCAGGCGGTAGCGGAAGTCCTTGTCCAGCGGCAGGGCGTCCGGGGCCATCCAGCCCATCTGCCCCTCCAGGGCCTCCTGGCGGTTGCGCTTGATGGCCTCGCGGGTGCCCTCCTGGGCGACCAGCGTGCCGCCCAGCCAGCAGTTGCCGGCCACGTGGTCGTTGTGGGGCTCGTTGTTGATGACGTAGCGTATCTCGCCGAACTTGCTGACCTCTTCGCGCCACTTCTTGGCCTCCGCCGGCACCATGGGCGTATCGATGATAACCACGCCCCCGGTGGTAACCACGAAGCTGGAGTTGCAGCCCCGGAAGTCAAAGCCAGTGTAAACATTTTCGGTTATCTTTTTCATCTTTCCCCCTTATTTTTCCCGTTTTCCGTTGCCGCTACCATTATCCGCTAACCGGCAGCGGGATGTAAAACCGGCGCCGTTACGAGCGCGGCGGCGGGCCGGGGGGCGGCGGAGGATTGGCCACCCAGGCGTTCAGCTTGGCGACGTCGCGCCCCTGCGCCTTGACCATGTC
>DAOUEP010000044.1:0-29452 GCA_034430515.1 Dehalococcoidales bacterium
GGTCCGGCTGTTCGCCGGTTAAAGCGGTACGCGAGCTGGGTTCAGACCGTCGTGAGACAGGTCGGTCTCTATCCGTCGTGGGCGCCTGGAGATTTGAGGGGAGCTCTCTCTAGTACGAGAGGACCGAGAGGGACAGACCACTGGTGTGCCAGTTGTCCCGCCAGGGGCATAGCTGGGTAGCTACGTCTGGAAGGGATAAGCGCTGAAAGCATCTAAGTGCGAAGCCCCCCCCAAGATGAGATCTCCCATCCCGCCGGCTTGCCGGTGGGAGTAAGACCGCAAGTAGACTACTTGTTTGATAGGCGGCGTGTGTAAGTGCAGTAATGTATTGAGCTAAGCCGTACTAATGGTCGAGGGCTTGACCTGTTTCAGGGTTGATATTAGATACCAGATTCTGTTCAGTGAGTGAAACGTCCATTAAGGGGGGCAGCAATGCCCCTCTTTTCTTTTATGCGCCCCCGGCGTATCATTAACTAAGATGGAGGTGCCCCCCGATGAAGAACTTATTAAGGCTAATTCTGCTCGGCGCGCTCCTGGCCGCCGGCCTCTCCTTCACGTCCTGTTTGCCGGGTATGAGTGAAGACGTACTGCTGATTGGTGCGGTGACCATCGGCCCGATAACGCCGGTGCAAAAAACCGGGGAATGTCCGCCGGTGCCGCCGGAGGTCTTTAACGAACGCAAGCTAATGATTTACGATGAATCGGGCGAGCACCTGGTGCGTGAGGTGTACTTTACCCAGATAGACGGTGGCGCTACCGGCTACTATGCCGCCACGATTGGGGCTGGCACCTATACCGTGGACATCAACCATTACGGGATAGATAGGGCCGCGAATTTCCCGATGACGATAACCGTATCCAAGGACGAGACGGTGACTATCGATGTGGATATAGATACGGGGATAAGGTGAGGGGTTTTGGTGATATGGTGACCTATCCCCCTGGCCCCCTTCCCTTGGGGATTTGTGAAGGGAAGGGGGAATATTTTAGAGAGGGGCTGCGCCCCTCTCAGGCTCTCCCCTTTCAGGGTTGATATTAGATACCAAATTCTGTTAAGTGAGTTTAAGAAGAAAAAGAGGCGTGTAAAAAGCGCCTCTTTTTGTTTGGAGAATATTGACAAATCCTGCATTAAGTAGTTAAGTATGTGTACATATGCAGGAGGTGTGAAATGAAGAGTATTTTTACACTGCTTCTTGCAATCTTAGCTTTATTGGCTATTGCTGGTTGCGATAGTTCGCAGTATTTTCCAGGAGAGGCGACTGCCGATACTCCTACCCCTATACTAGTGCCTAAAACTTATAATTTAGTAAACGGTGTTATTACGGTCGGACCAAATGATTATTATCACGTTCAATTCATAATTGATACAGACTCTATGCTTAATGTAAAGGTGGAAGGTACGTTTCGGGCATCAGGTGGGTCAGGGAACGATATTGAGGTAATGATATTGGATGATATGGCTTATACAAACTGGATTAATGGCCATACAGTGTCAGCCATTTATTTTTCAGGTAAATTGACTACATCTAATATCGATGCCGAAATAGTAAGTTCTGGCAAATACCATTTGGTATTCAGTAATGAAATTTCAATTATTTCATCCAAGGACGATTCAACAAAAGTGGACTTGAATTGGTCAGAGTTATCTTATCCTTAGGTTATTCATGTAAAATGAATACAATTTAAGGCCAGTCCAAATAGCTCCTCCAAATTCTATCTTTTCCACTCGCCCACCTAAAAATCCTCCTTAGTCCCCCTTTTATAAAGGGGGACAATAGTTCTGGCACGATGGGTCGTCTCCCTTTCGTAAAGGGAGAGTGAGAGGGATTTAACTCTCCCCCCAACTTGACACCTTAACCCCACCCCACCTAAAATGACCCTATCCCGCTCACGAGGAGGCGTAAATGGCCGAAGAAGAAAAGAAAAAATCCAGCCGGCGGTGGGAAGCCGGCGGGGTCTTTATTCCCGCCGGTCTGTTTATTGGCATGGGTATCGGCTGGGCGCTGGGGTATCTGGTACAGGGCCTGTTCATCGGGCTGGGGGCCGGCTTTCTGGGCCTGGGCTTGGTGGTGCTCCTCAAGCGCGATTAGTTGCCAAGCGGCCGCTCATGTTGTATATTAACCGTGGAGAGTGGCCATGAACCGACAGGAAGCGCTGGATTCGATTAGGGAAAACGTCGAAAGCGAAAACCTGATAAAACACATGCTGGCGACGGAGGCCGTCATGCGCGCCCTGGCGCGGCGGCTGGGGGAGGACGAGGCGGAGTGGGCGCTGGCGGGCCTGCTGCACGACATCGACGTGGAGCTAACCGAGGGCGATATGACCAGCCACAGCCGGCTGGGGGCCGACCTGGCCCGCAACCTGGGCGCCTCCGAAGCCATCGCCAGTGCCATCCTCTGCCACAACGAAACCCACGGCATCGCCCCCAAGACTACCCTGGAAAAGGCGCTCTTTTGCGCCGACCCGCTGACCGGCCTGGTTACCGCGGCGGTGCTGGTGCGCCCCGATAAAAAGCTCGCCTCGCTGGAGCCGCGCTCGGTGCGCAAGCGTTTCAAGGAGAAGAGCTTTGCCGCCGGGGCCTCGCGCGAGCAAATCGCCAGATGCGCCGACATCGGTCTGGAGCTGGACGAGTTCATAGCCATCGGCGTGGCCGCCATGCAGGAAATCGCCCCGGCGCTGGGGCTTTAGCTCACCGTAATCGTCGAGCCTGTCTCCGTCTTCACCACGTCAATCCGGTTGGGGAAGGCGTCTTTAAGCTCGTCCAGGTGGGTGATGACCAGTATCCTCTCGAAGTCTGCCTGGATGGAGTTGATGGCCTCTTTGAGCTTCTCGATGCCGGCGGCGTCCTGCGTGCCGAAGCCTTCGTCGATAATCAGGGTGGGCAGGGGTGCCCCGGCGCGCTTGGCCAGCAGGCGCGAGAGGGCGATGCGGATGGCGAAGTTGATACGGAAGGCCTCGCCGCCGCTGAACATTTCGTAGTTGCGCGTGCCCCGGCCGTCGTCGATGTTGATATCCAGCGTTTCCGCCACGGTGCCCTTCTTGGTCTCGCGCTGGGTATCGAACTTCACCGTCATCTGCCCGTCGGTGAGGCGTGAGAGCAGCCGGTTGGCCTCGGCCTCGATTTCGGGCAGGGCCGTCTCGATGAGGAGGGCCTGGATGCCGGCCTTGCCGAAGGCGCGGGCCAGCTCGCGGTAGGCGGTCTCCTCCTGCGAGGTGCGGGCAAGCTCTTCCTCCCGCTCTTTACGCCGGGTATCCAGCTCGGCCAGGCGCGCCAATTTAGCCTTGACGCTGCCGACGGCCTCCTGGGCGCGGGCCCGCCGCGCCGCCATATCGCGGTAGTCGGCCTCGGCGGCGGCCAGTTTTTCGGCTAAATCCGGCCGGGCGGCAATCTCGGCGGCGAGGGTTTCTTTCTTTTGGGTATCGGCCGCCAGACTTTCCCGGAGAGTTTTGGCGGATTCTGTGGCGCGGGCGGCGGCCTCCTGCTCGGCCTCGATGTTCTGCCGCGCCTCGTCGAGCTTGCTTTGCTCCCCCTCGAAGGGCTTGAGCTCTGCCAGCTCCCGGCGGGCTTGCTCGTGGGCAACGGCGTCGTAGTCCAGGCCGGTCATTTCCGCCTCGACGGCCGCCAGTTGCGCCTGCTCGGCGGCGGCGAAGTCCCGCCGCGCCAGCCGGTCTTCGATGGTGCTTAAGCTCTCCCGCAGGCCGGCCAGCTTTTCTTCTTCGGCCTCGATTTCGCCGATGTCCCTGGTGAGCACGCTGACCTGCCCCTGGAGGGCGGTTCGCTGGCGGCCAAGCTCGGCCTCGGCCTGCGCTTTCTCTTGCTGCGCGGCCTCCAGGACGGCGCGTTTTTGGGCGATACTGGCCTCGTTTTCCTGTAACGCCGCCGTCTTAGCCTGCTTCTCTTGAGTGTACTTGTCTTTGATGAGAGTCAGCCCCTCGGCGGTAAGCTCGCTCTCGCAGAGGGGGCATCGGGCCTCGGTATGGCTGGCGATGTGAGATGCAATCAGGTCGAGCTTTTCGCCGACCTCGGTGATTTCGCGGCCGAGGCGCTCCCTCTCCGCCTCCAGGAAGCTCACCGCCCGCTGCGCCTCCTGCAGGGCTTGCTCTTTTTCTTGCAGCCCGGCCTCGCTATCGGCCAGAGCGCGCAGCTGCCCCTGCGCCCGGTTGAGCTGGCTCTTGAGCTCGGGGAGCCTTTCCGTCCTGGCCGTAAGGCCGGCCATTTCGCGCTGCAGGACGGCGTGCTCGGTGGTAAGCGCGTGACTGGCCCTGGTCACGGCGGCCTCCAGCTGGGAGCGCTGCCGCTCCAGGTTGACGGAGCGCCGGAATATTTTATCCATCTCGTCGGCGGTCTTTTGGGCTTCGGTGAATTTGGCGTAGCCCGCCGCGATGGCCTCGCCCCGGGCGATGACGGCCTCGTAATCTTTGATGCGGGCCTGGTGCCGGGCGATTTGCTCCTCCCAGCGGGCGGCGTCGCGGGCGGCGGCCTCAAGACGCCCGGCCAGCTCGGCGGCCTGCGTTTTCTTGTGCTCCAGCGCCTCCTGCTGCTGGCGAAGCTCGCTCAGGCCGGTCTCTTTCTCCCGCGCCAGGTTATCGGCGCTGTCAAGCTCGGCCTCGGCTTGCTCTAGTTCCGCCTCGTAGGCCGGCTTCTGGTCAAGCTCGTTTTTAATTTCCGCGAGGCTGGTTTCCAGCCGGGCGCGGTCGCTTTCGTGCCCCCGGGCCAGCTCGCGGGCGCGGTCGGCCAGAGCGTCGTAGCGCTCCAGCCCCAGGATGGCCCCCAGCACCTCCTTGCGCCGGGCCGGGGCCTGGCGGGTGAACTCGTCGGCGTGACCCTGGCGCAGGTAGGCGCTGTTGACGAAGGTATCGTAGTCCAGGTGGAGGGTATCGATTATCTTCTGCTGCGTCCGGGCGATGGTATCGCCGGTGATGGGGCGGAAGCCGTCGCCGGCGGCTATCTGGAACTCCAGCGACGACTGGCCGGGGCTGCCGCGCCGCTTGGGGCGGGTGCGATTGCGGATGATGCGGTAAAGCGCGTCCCCGGCGGCGAACTCGAACTCCACCTCCATCTCCGGGCGGTTGGTGTTGATGAGCTCGTCGTCGCTGCCGGCGCGCGTCTTGCCCCAGAGCGCCCAGGTCATGGCGTCGATGATGGCCGACTTGCCGTGGCCGTTATCGCCGCTGAGGCAGGCCAGGTGGATGCCCGCCAGCGAGAGCGGCGGGACGCTATCGCCGTAGCACATAAAATTGCGCAGGCTGAGCTTGACGGGAATCATTTTACGTCGGGCGGCCTTTCCAGCTTAATTCTAACATAATTATGCGGCCAGGGTAATCGCCACGCGAACATAGCTCTGTAGGTTCCGGCAGGAAAAAGTAAGAAACGTTAACTCGCTTGAAGTTGACGTAGGTAGCGCCCCGGGGGCAGAATAAAAGCGCCGGTATTATTCTACCGAAAAAAAGGAAAAGAGGTAACGGGAGATGATAAAGAAGGTCTTATTCGTCGCCATCGCGACGTTTCTGGCGGTGATGGCGGCCGGTTTCAGCTGGGTCTGGACGAGCTACGACGGGACGGGGCAGTACGCCTTTACCCTGAGCGGCGACGACTCGGTGAAGATTATCAATCCGGCGCTGGCCGGGGATGCCTCCACCCTGGAGGTGGAGTTGGGCAGCACCTTCACCCTGGAGATGGATTCCAACCCGACCACGGGCTACCAGTGGTCGCTGGCCGAGCCGCTCAACGCCGGCATCGTGTCGCTGGTGGGTAAAGAGTACGTGGCTCCCGATACGAACCTGGCCGGGGCCGGCGGCCAGGAAATCTGGACGTTCTGGGCGGTGGGCAACGGCGCCGAGGTCATCTCGCTGACTTACAGCCAGCCCTGGGACGAGGACACTCCCCCGGCAATTACCAAGACCTTTAACGTCACGGTCGTCCCGGCCGTGCCGGAAACGCCGACTTACACCATCCCCACCTTTACCATCCTGCCCACCTTCTGGACCATCCCCATCGCGCCTTCCGGCGGCCAGCAGGTCGTCCTTACCGTGGGCGGCACGCTGACGCTGACGCTGGAATCTAACGCCAGCACGGGTTACTCCTGGCAGCTGGACAGCATCAGCGACCCGGCGGTGGTGGCCTATGTCTCCAACGAGTACGTCGCGCCCGAGCCCGCCGAGGGTGACGTCCCCATCGTGGGCGCCCCCGGTGAGGAGGTCTGGAAGTTCCTGGCCACGGCATCGGGCCAGGCCACCGTCAAGCTGAGCTACGTGGGGCCCGGCGGCGGCGAGGTCGCCCACACGCTGACGTTAACCGTCATCGTCCCTTAAGGCGCTCTAGCGGTAGAGCCAGCGCCGGAAGACGTAGCGGCCCAAGAGCGGCATCAGGGCGTAGGTCATCAGGGTGGCCAGCAGCACGTTGGTGAGGATGTTGAGCACCGGGAAGGGCCACGCCTCGAAGAAGTGCATCTCCACCGGGACGATGATGATGGTGAGCGTGTAGGCTGCGATAAAGGCCATGATGGACATTTTCCACTTGGGCGGGGGGGCCAGCTCCGGGCACTCCGGCACGGAAAACCACGTTTCCATGCCCGTCGCCTCCTGACGGCTGGACCTGGAGAACCGGTCCGCCTCGCGGGTGAGGCGCTGGCGTATCCTGGATGCTTCCCAGTCGTTGACCGAGGCGCGGTCGGAGAAGCGCATGACCACGTGATACAGCCCGCGCTTGCCCGGCTCGGGGACGAGCAGCGTGGCGCCCTGATTGCCCTCGGCCCGCATGGCCGCCGCCACCAGCTTGCGCACCCACTTGTCGTACTGCGGCTCGGCCCCCGGCTCGACGGTGCGGCTGACGACCACGGTGACCGATTTGTCCTTCTGCTCTACAATCCTGTCGTCGTTCATGGTTTGCCCTCCGGCCCCCTGGGGGGTTATTGCCTTTATTGAATCTCTCCATTATAGAGTATAGCGCGTGTTTGGGTGTAATGAAATGACTTTAGTAGCATTGGGGGGGGGTAAAGGGGTGGTATCTCCGGGCTAAGCCGTTGATGATACTGGGTGGCCTGGGTGGGAAAAGATAACCCTACCCCACCACCCTCTTCAAATATCCCCCCGTCGCCGATTTCTTTACTTTGGTAATCTCCTCCGGCGTGCCGGTGGCCACCACGAGGCCGCCCTTATCGCCGGCGCCGGGGCCCAAATCGATGATATAGTCGGCGTTCTTCATCACGTCCAGGTGGTGCTCGATGACCACCACGGTATTGCCGGTGTCCACCAGCCTTTGCAGCACGTTAAGGAGGGCGGCCACGTCGTCGAAGGCCAGGCCGGTGGTAGGCTCGTCGAGGATGTAGAGCGTAGAGCCCGTGGAGCGCTTGGAGAGCTCGGTGGCCAGCTTGACGCGCTGGGCCTCCCCGCCGGAGAGGGTCGGGGCCGGCTGGCCCAGGTGGATGTAGCCCAGCCCCACGTCGTGGAGGGTCTCCAGCTTGTTCCTGATGCGGGGGATGTTCTTGAGGAACTCCAGCCCCTGCGAGACGGTCATGTCCAGCACCTCGGCGATGTTCTTGCCCTTGAAACGGATTTCCAGCGCCTCGCGGTTGTAGCGCTGGCCCTTGCAGACCTCGCAGGGGACGGTGACGTCGGGGAGAAACTGCATCTCAATCTGGATGAAGCCCTCGCCGCGGCAGGCCTCGCAGCGCCCGCCCTTGACGTTGAAGGAGAAGCGCCCCGGCCCGTAGCCGCGCAGGCGCGCCTCGGGGACGGCGGCGAAAAGCTCGCGGATGGGGGTGAAGGTGCCGGTATAGGTGGCCGGGTTGGAGCGGGGGGTGCGCCCGATGGGCGACTGGTCGATGTTGATGACCTTGTCGATGAACTCGATGCCGGTAATCGCGTCGCAGGCGCCGGGGCGGTCTTTGGCGCGGTAGAAGACCTGGGCGAGCTTGCGGTACAGAATCTCGTCGATGAGGGTGCTCTTGCCGGAGCCGGAAACGCCGGTAATGCAGACGAACTTGCCCAGCGGGATGGCCACGTCGATGTTCTTTAAATTGTTCTGCCTTGCCCCTTTGATGGTGAGCGTGCGGCCGTTGCCGGTGCGGCGGGAGGCGGGGAGGGGTATCTTCTTGGCGCCGGAGAGGTACTGGCCGGTGAGCGACTTGGGGTTTTTGAGGATGTCGTCCATGGTGCCGGTGGCGACGATATACCCGCCGCGCTCGCCGGCGCCGGGGCCCATGTCGATGATATGGTCGGCGGCGCGCATCATGGCCTCGTCGTGCTCGACGACGAGGATGGTGTTGCCCAGGTCGCGCAGCCGCTGCATCGTCTGAATCAATCTATAATCGTCGGCGGGGTGCAGGCCCACGGTGGGCTCGTCGCAGACGTAGAGCACGCCCATCAGGCCGGAGCCGATTTGCGTGGCCAGCCGGATGCGCTGCGCCTCCCCGCCGGAGAGCGTCGCCGAGGCGCGCGCGGTGGTGAGGTAGTCCAGCCCCACGTCCTGGAGAAAGCCCAGGCGCGTCCGGATTTCCTTGAGAATCTGGCGGGCAATCATCATCTCCCGCTCGCTCAAAGTCCCCTTGGTAATCTCGCCCGCCCAGGCCAGCGCCTGGGATACCGGCAGGCAGCTTACGTCCATGATATTTTTATCGCCGATGGTCACCGCCAGCATTTCCGGCTTGAGGCGCCGCCCGCCGCAGGCCGGGCAGGGCTTGTAGACCATGTAGTGCTCGATTTTCTGGCGCGAGTACTCGGACTCGGTGTCCTTGTAGAGCCGCTCCAAATTGGGGATGATGCCCTCGTAGCCGTCGGAGACGCGCACCGTCCGCCCGAAGCGGTTGCGGTAGGTCTTGCGGTTGCCCTCGCCGTAGAGCAGCAGGTTGATTTCCTCCTCGCTGAGGTCTTTGACCGGGGTGTGCAGCGAAAAGCCGCCCCGCCGCGCCAGCGGCTCCAGCCGCCAGAGGTACCAGTTGTGCGACTGCCAGGGCAGGATGGCCCCCTCCATGACGGAAAACTCGCGGTTTAAGACCAGGTCGGGGTCTATTTCCTGCTTGTAGCCCAGGCCGGTGCAGACCGGGCAGGCCCCGTAGGGGGTGTTGAAGCTGAAGCTGCGCGGGGCAATCTCGCCCAGGGAGATGCCGCAGTTGACGCAGGCCAGGTGCTCGGAGAAGAGGATTTCCTCGCCGCCGGCGATGGAGACCAGGACGATGCCGCCCCCGGCCTTGAGGGCCGTCTCCACCGAATCGGCGATGCGGCTCTCGTTGCCCTCCTGCCCCACCACCAGCCGGTCGATGACGACCTCGATGGAGTGCTGCTTGTATTTGCCCAGCTTAATGTTGTCGGTCAGCTCGTGCACCTCGCCGTCGACGCGGGCGCGGGCGTAGCCCGACTTGCGCAGGTCGTCGAAGACCGACTGGTACTCGCCCTTGCGGTCGCGGACGATGGGGGCCAGTATCTGGATGCGCGACCCCTCCGGTAGCTTTAAAACGGCGTCGACGATTTGCTGGACGGTCTGGGCGGTGATTTCCCGCCCGCACTGGGGGCAGTGGGGGTGCCCCACCCGCGCGAAGAGCAGGCGCAGGTAGTCGTAAATCTCGGTGACGGTGCCCACCGTGGAGCGGGGGTTCTTGCTGGGGCCTTTCTGGTCGATGGAGACCGCCGGGCTGAGGCCCCCGATGTAGTCCACGTCGGGCTTCTCCATGCGCCCCAGGAACTGGCGGGCGTAGGCCGAGAGCGACTCCACGTAGCGGCGCTGCCCCTCGGCGTAGATGGTATCGAAGGCCAGCGAGCTCTTGCCAGAGCCGGAGACGCCGGTGACCACCACCAGCTTGTCGCGGGGGATGGTCACGTCGATGTTTTTCAGGTTGTGCTCGCGGGCGCCCTTGACGATGATGGCATCCGAAGGCATGGCGGTTTTAACCTCCGCTACCATTCTAGCACCAGTGCCAATTGAAACACAAGTTCTATTACCGCCCCGGCCCCGGCGGGTAAAATGTTCACATATCCTCCAGAGCTAGACCCTTTGCACTCTGCCTGCGTGGCTGGTATAGTAGCTAGAAAGTCTCCCCGAATAGCGAATAGTATCCAGCCTATCAGGAGACAGACTGGAGCCAGTCTATGAACCAGAGCGCGTCTCAGCACGAGAAGGGGAGGAGAGTCGTGGTTACCGGGCTGGGGGCGGTCAGTCCGCTGGGCAACGACGTTCCCAGCCTGTGGGAGGCGCTGGTAGAGGGCCGGTCGGGCACCGACTTCATCACCAGCTTCGATACCGCCGTCTACGATACCAAGTTCGCCGCCGAGGTCAGGGACTTCGACCCGTCCCTGTATGCCGGCCGCAAGCAGGTGCAGCGCATGGACCGCTTCACCCAGTTCGCCCTGGCCGCCAGCCTCCAGGCGGTTGAGTCGGCCAAGCTCACGATTGACGCGGACAACAGCCTGGATACCGGCATCATCCTGGGCAACAGCGTGGCCGGGCTGCTCTCGGTCTGCGAGCAATACCGCGTCCTCCTCGACCGGGGGCCGTCGCGGGTCAGCCCGATACTGGCCCCCACCATGATCGGCGACGCCGCCCCGGTGCAGGTGACCCTGACGCTGGGCATCAAGGGGCTGAACTATACCGTCTCCTCCGCCTGCACCTCCTCCAGCGACGCCATCGGCCAGGCCTTCGACCTTATCCGCCAGGGCTACGCCCGGGTGATGCTGGCCGGCGGCACCGAGGCCCCCATCATGCCCCTGGTGCTGGCCGCCTTCGGCCAAATACGGGCGCTGTCCACCCGCAACGACGACCCCAGGACGGCCTGCCGGCCCTTCGACGGCGCGCGGGACGGTTTTGTCTTCGGCGAGGGGGCCGCCGTGCTCGTCCTGGAGGACGCCGCCTATGCCGAGCGGCGGGGCGCCCCCATCCTGGCCGAGCTGCTGTCTTACGGCGGCACCAGCGACGCCTTCCACCTTATTCAACCCTCTCCCGGCGGGGAGGGGGCCGTCCGGGCGCTGGAGATTGCCCTGGAGCGGGCCGGCCGCCGCCCCGGGGACATCGATTATATCAACGCCCACGGCACGGCCACCGTCCTCAACGACCGCACCGAGACCACCGCCATCAAAAAGGTCTTCGGCGAGCGGGCCAAACGAATCCCGGTCTCGGCCACCAAGTCGATGCACGGGCACCTGCTGGGGGCCGCCGGCGGCCTGGAGGCGGTCATCACCGTCCTGGCCATGCAGCACGGCATCGCCCCGCCGACGATTAACCTGACCACCCCCGACCCGGAGTGCGACCTGGACTACGTCCCCAATAAGTCGCGGCCGGTGCAGATACGCAACGCCGTCTCCAACTCCTTCGGCTTCGGCGGGCACAACTCGGTGCTGGTCTTCGGGCGGTACGAGTAAGAGCATTTTCTAACGGCCTAAGCCGAGGATGTGCCGAGGGTGGTTTACCCGCCGGAGCTTTAGCGCAGGCGGGGCGGGTTGCTAATACCCCCGTCTGGCTCTATAATTTCAATATGAAGATAAACGCCCGCCACGGCTGGCAAATGACCCCGGCGGAGGCCATCCAGCTCCAGAAGCGGCTGGCCGGGGAGGTCGTCCGGGTGGGTAGTATTACCAGCCCGCGCCTGATTGCCGGGGCCGATATCTCGGTGGACCGGGTCAGGGGGACGGGCACGGCCGCCGTGGTCGTGCTCAGCTACCCGGAGATGGAAACGGTCGCCGTCAAAACAATTACCGACCGCATCCCTTTTCCCTACGTGCCGGGGCTGCTCTCCTTCCGCGAGGCGCCGATGCTGCTGGCCGCTCTGGAGGAGCTTACGCTCACGCCCGACCTGCTCCTGGTGGACGGGCAGGGCATCGCCCACCCGCGCCGGCTGGGGCTGGCCGCCCATCTGGGGCTCTTCCTGGAGATACCCGTTATCGGCTGCGCCAAGTCGCGGCTCTGCGGCGAGCACGCCGCGCCGGGGAATCGGCCGGGGGACTATAGCCAGCTTACCGATAGCGGCGAGGTCATCGGGGCGGTGGTGCGCACCAAAACCGGGGTCAAGCCCCTTTTTATCTCCATCGGTGATAAAATAGACTTGGGGCAGGCCGTAACCTGGGTGCTCAACTGCGGCCGCGGCTACCGCCAGCCCGAGCCGACCCGCCGGGCGCACCTGGCGGCGGGGGGAAACCTGAGGCCGGCCGCCGGTATTTTGGTCTAGTAAAGCGAGGTCAGATGCAAGAGCTTAAAGACAGGCTGCAAGACTTACAGGCCAGGGTCGCCATGGCCGTGGAGCATCTTTGACATCGCCGCTCAGGAAAAGGAGATGGCCGCCCTGGAAAAGGAGTCCGGCCGCCCCGACTTCTGGCAGGATGCTGCCCACGCCCGCAAGGTGATGCGCCGGCTGGCCGAAAAGACGCGCGTCACCCAGGAATGGCGGGGGCTGGAGCAAAAGCTGGCCGATACCGCCGAGCTGATTACGCTTGCCGCCGAAGACGAAGGGATGCAGGCCGGGATAGAGCGGGAGCTTGACGGCCTCGCGGCGACGATAGATAAGCTGGAGTTCCAGCTTTCCCTCTCCGGCGAGTACGACGACCACAACGCCATTCTGGCCATCCACGCCGGGGCGGGCGGCACCGAGTCGCAGGACTGGGCCGAGATGCTGCTGCGCATGTACCTGCGCTGGGCGGAGCGCCGCGGTTTCGAGGCCGAGGTGCTGGATACCTCGCCCGGCGACGAGGCGGGGGTCAAGAGCGTCGTCATCGCCGTCAGCGGCGACTACGCCTTCGGCTACCTCAAGTCGGAGCACGGCGTCCACCGGCTGGTGCGCCTCTCGCCCTTCGACGCCGACCATGCCCGCCACACCTCGTTCGCCTTGGTGGAAGTCATGCCCGAGGCCGAGGACGACATCGACTTAAATATCGCCCCCGACGACATTAAGATAGATACCTTTCGCTCCAGCGGCCCCGGCGGCCAGCACATGCAGAAGACGAGCAGCGCCGTGCGGGTGACCCACATCCCCAGCGGGCTGGTGGTGACCTGCCAGAGCGAGCGGTCGCAGCACATGAACAAGGATTTTGCCCTCAAGATACTGCGGGCGCGCCTGCTGGAGCAGGAGCTGGAGAAGCAGGAGGCGGAGAAGTCCCGGCTCAAGGGCCAGCGCATCGAGGCGGGCTGGGGCAACCAGATACGCTCCTACGTGCTGCACCCCTACCGCATGGTCAAAGACCACCGCACCAGCTACGAGACCAGCCAGACCGAGGCCGTCCTCGACGGCGAGCTGGACGGCTTTATCAATGCCTACCTGAGGTCTATAATAGGGAAGGAAGATGACTAAAAAAGTCTTCGCGCTGATTTTACTTGTCGGCCTGGTCGCGGGCCTGGCGGGCGCCGCCCCGGCGCTGGCCGCCGGTGAGCTTACCGTGATTACCTCGTCGGCGGAGGTGGACTTTCCCACCGCCATCACCTTTGATATTGCCGCCCGGAGCGGCGCCGCGATTACCGATATCCGCCTGAACTACACCATCGAGCGCCGCGCCTTCGCCCGCGTCGTCGGCGAGTTTTACCTGCACTTCACCCCGTCCACCTCGGTGGCGACGGACTACGTCTGGGACATGAGGATGACCGGGGGAATGCCGCCGGGCGCGCGACTCCAGTACTGGTGGCGGCTGACCGATGCCGACGATAACAGCCTGACGACCGACCCGGTAACCGTCGTCATCAGCGACGACCGCTACGACTGGCGCTCCCTCACCGAGGGCGACGTGACCCTCTACTGGTACGAGGGCGATGACGCCTTCGCCGCCGAGCTGATGGCCACCACCCAGACAGGCTTGACCGACCTGGCGGCCGATACCGGCGCCGTGCTGGAAGACCCGGTAAAATTCTACGTCTACGCCAATTCGGACGACCTGCGCGGCTCGATGATTTACCCCCAGGAGTGGACGGGCGGCGTCGCCTTTTCGGAGTACGGCACCATCGTCATCGGCATCGGGCCGACTTCGTTCAGCCTGGCCTGGGGCAAGGGCGCCATCGTCCACGAGCTGACGCACCTGGTAATACATCAGGTCATCGCCAATCCCTACAGCGGCCTGCCCACCTGGCTCGACGAGGGGCTGGCGATGACTTCCATGGGGGAGCTTGACGCCGGCTATGTCAGTGTCCTGGAGGCGGCCAAGGACAGCGGCCGGCTTATCTCGGTGCGGAGCCTATCCAGCCCGTTTTCCACCTACGCCTCGGAGTCGGTGCTGGGCTATGCCCAGAGCTACGAGCTGGTGAAATACCTGCTGGATAACTACGGGCGGGATGCAATGTCCGCCCTGCTCAATGCCTTCCGGCAGGGCAGCGGCTACGACGAGGCCCTCCTGGCGGTCTACGGGTTCGACCGCGACGGCCTGGATAGCGCCTGGCGGGCTACCTTCCAGTAGTAGCTCGCTTGCGGGTCTCAGTGCGCCGCCGGGGCGCTCTGGACCGCCGGTGGCGACGGGGCCAGGTCTTTCCGGTGCCAGGTGGCCCCGCACTGGATGCACTCGATGTAGATGCCGTAGATATCGCGCTCCAGCGAGAGCTTGCCGCGGCACCTCCCGCAGACCCTGGTGCGGAGGCTGTCGAGGATTTTGTGTCTTACGGCGACGGGCTGGTTCATCAGTAGCCGGCTCCTTTCCGAACTGTCCTGATGATATTTGATGGCCGCCGGTGCCGGGAAACCGGCCAGCCCTGATTCTGCCCCGAGGCTACCCTCAAATCGGGCGAGGGTTTTCCCTGATTCGCCACTTGACACAGCCGCATCTTTCCTATATTATGCCTAGAGTATCTATGTGTATAGTATAAGGAGGTATTGAAAAATGCGCACATTAGCCGTAATCGTGGTAATCCTCGGGTTAGCCAGCCTTGTCTTCGGCGTCCTCTTCATCGTCCAGGCCGGCTCGGCCCAGCAGGAAGTGGCCGATTCCATCTCACCGCTGCCAATGGACCAGCTGGACGCCCAGTACGACGCCGTTACCGAGCAGTACCAGATGCTGAAAGCGGCCGGCACCCCGCCGGATACTACTTTCAACTACGTCTACGGTACTAAGGTCGGACTGGGGCTGGCCCGGGCTAACACCGGCACCGCCAACTTCGTCATGATGAGCGGCATTGTTGCCATCATCATCGGCGCCGGTCTGGTACTGGTCGGGATAGGCCAGATGAAAAAGGCCTGAAACAGGCGAGTCGGGGGCCGGCCAGCGGCCGGCCCCGGCCTTTTTTCAAGTCAAACAATATAATCTCTCCTCCGGGAGCCGCCTCCGGCCCTGTCGCGTGCCAGCTTGCCCTGGCGGGGCTTTTAGGGGTAGAATTCGTTAGCCGGAGGGGTGTCCGAGTGGCCTATGGTGGCGGTCTTGAAAACCGTTGTTACCGCAAGGTAACCGTGGGTTCGAATCCCACCCCCTCCGCCAGCCCCCTCGGAGTAATCTATTCCCGCCCAGGCCGCCCTGTATTATCCACGGCTTAGCCCGGAGTTTGCCGCCCCATTAGCTTGCCCTGAGCGCCCCCTTGGTGCTAGACTGGGCTGTTATGGCCGAGCCATCCGGCGAAAAACGCCGCTCGATGACCATCCACGATTTGCCCGCCGCCGAGCGCCCGCGCGAGCGGTTGCAGCGGCTGGGGGCGGAGGCCCTCTCGGCGCAGGAAATCCTGGCCCTGCTGCTGGGGAGGGGAATCTCCGGGGAATCGGTGATGGTTACCGCCCAGCGGCTGCTCCGGCAGTTCGGCGGGCTCAAGGGGGTGGCCGCCGCCTCGCTGGAGGAGCTGGCCCAGGTGCGCGGCATCGGCCCGGCCAAGGCCGCCCAGATTAAGGCCGCCGTGGAAATGGCCGGACGCATCGAAGGCTACGCAGAGACTTCCGGTGGGGTGGCCGTGAAGACCCCGGAGGACGCCGTCGCCCTGGTACGGGGGCGGCTCAAGGGCAAGAAAAAGGAGTACTTTCTGGCGCTGCTGCTGGATACGCGCAGCCGGCTGATAAGGGTGGCCGAGATATCGGTGGGTAGCCTGGACACCAGCATCGTCCACCCGCGCGAGGTCTTTAAGGAGGCCATCTCGGCCAGCGCCGCCGCGGTCGTTTTCGCCCACAATCACCCCTCCGGCGATACCGAGGCCTCCGATGACGACATCCAGTTGACCAAGCGGCTGGCCGAGGTCGGCGAAATCGTCGGTATCGACGTCCTCGACCACCTCATCATCGGCGGCGGGGGCTATACCAGCCTCAAGCGCCAGGGGCTGTTCTAGCCTATTCCGACATGACTGGCTTGGACTCGTCCTCCGGCTTGCGCACGTACTTCGCCGTCAGGGCGATGTCCATAAAGACGATGGGCTTGCGGATATCCTTGAACTCCAGCGGGGTGTGCACCATGCCGGCCGGGACGTAGACGAAGCACGTCTCGGTAATGACCAGCTTCTCCTGCTCACCCTCGGGCCCCAGGTAGAGCCAGACCTCGGCGTCGAAGTCGTTGACCCGGGTGGCGTCGGCGTTCTGGAAGGCCAGAAACTGGTCGAAGTCGTGGGTATGCGGGTCGTTAATCATCAGGAAAGGCTCGGTAACGCAGAACCAGTCCATGCGGTAGCCGGAGTCCCACTCCTTGCCCCAGATGTGGAACGACGGCGCCGTCAGCTGGGGGTAGAGCTTGGTAAAGTCGCCCACCGGCTGACTCTTGTAATACTTGGCGTACTTCTCAGAAATCATTGTCCGCTCCTTCTCGTTAATGGCTGTTAAGATTATATGCCTTCGGCGTCTCCCAGTTCAAACGGGGCGGGGGCGGCATATTGGGCGGGGAGGCCGCATTGTGCTATATTGTTTTCAGGAGCGTAATTATGCCGCGGAAAATACTGGGCATCCTGGCATTACTGCTGGCGGGCAGCCTGCTGCTGACCGGCTGTCCCAAGACGACGCCGACGACCACCACGGCCTCGCCCACGCCGACGGAGACCGTCACCGGCACGTTGCGGCTTTACAGCATCGACCCCATCACCCTCGACCCGGCGGTATCCTCCGAGGCCACCTCGCACGAGTACGTGATGCAGCTCTTCGGCGGGCTGCTGCGCTTCGACGACGAGCTCGACATCGTGCCCGACATCGCCGCCGGCTGGGACGTGAGCGACGACCTGACGACCTATACCTTCCACCTGCGCCACGACGTGACCTTTCACGACGGCAAGGGGGTGACCGCCGCCGACTTCAAGTACTCCTGGGAGCGCGCCTGCAGCCCGGCCACCGCCTCGCGCTCGGCGGCCACCTACCTGGACGACATCGTCGGGGTGGCGGAAGTACTGGCGGGCGAGACCGATGACATCAGCGGGGTGCGCGTCCTGGGCGACTACACCCTGGAAGTCACCATCGACGCCCCCAAGAGCTATTTCCTGTCCAAGCTGACCTATCCCACCGCCTTCGTCGTCGACGCGGCCAACGTGGCCGAAGGCTCCGACTGGTGGCACCACCCCAACGGCACCGGGCCTTTCAAGCTGGCGGAGTGGCAGGAGACGGAGCGGCTGCGGCTGGTACGCAACGCCGCCTACCACGGCCAGAAGGCCTCCCTGAGCGAGGTGGACTTCCAGCTCTGGAGCGGCGTGCCGATGCGGATGTACGAGAACGACGAGATAGACGTCGCCGGCGTTTCCGTGAGCTATATCGACCGGGTGACCGACCCGGCCGGGCCGTTCTACGGCCAGCTGCAGGTGGTGCCCGAGCTCAGCCTGAGCTACATCGGCTTTAACGCCACCCGGCCCCCCTTCGACGACGCCAACATCCGGCGGGCCTTTGCCCTGGCCGTGGACAAGGAAAAGATAGCCCGGCTGGCGCTGCGCGACCTGGTGGAGGTGGCCGACGGCATCCTGCCGCCGGGCATGCCCGGCTATAACGACCAGCTCCAGGGGCTGGAATACGACCCGGCCCTGGCCCGCGAGCTAATCGCCGCCTCCCCCTACGGCGACGCGGCTAACCTGCCGCCCATCACCCTGACCACCACCGGCTACGGCGCCTATATCGGCTCGACGCTGGAGGCCATCGTCACCCAGTGGCGGGATAACCTGGGAGTGGAGGTGACGGTGCGCCAGATTGAGCCGGAGCGCTTCCTCTACCACCTGCGCGAAGAGCTGGACGAGCTTTACGACAGCGGCTGGATAGCCGACTACCCCCACCCGCATGATTTTCTGGATGTCCTCTTCCGCACCGGCTCCGATTATAACTACGGCGGCTACTCAAACTCCGCCCTGGACGCCCTGCTGGACGATGCCGCCACCGAGGCCGATACCGACCTGAGCCTGGAGCTGTACCAGCAGGCGGAGCAAATGCTGCTGGACGATGCCGCCGTCATGCCGCTGTGGTTCGGGCAGAACTACTATTTGGTCAAGCCCCGCGTGCAGGGCTACAAACTCTCCCCGATGGGCTTTACCTGGCTGAGCCAGGTGAGGATTGTGGAGGAGTAGGGGTAGTATCTCCGGCCTAAGCCGCTTTATTTTTTTTAATTACCTTCGCCCCCACAAACTCCTGCAAAACCTCCGGCACGGTGATGGAGCCGTCGGCCTGCTGGTAGTTCTCCATGACGGCAATCATCACCCGCGGCAGGGCCAGCCCGGAGCCGTTGAGCGTGTGGACGAACTGGGGGCGGGCGTCGGCGGCGGGGCGGTAACGCACGTTGGTGCGGCGGGCCTGGAAGTCGCCGCAGTTGGAGCAGGAGCTTACCTCCAGCCACTCCTGGCAGCCGGGCGCCCAGACATCGATGTCGTAGCTCTTGACGGCGGTAAAGCCCAGGTCGCCGGTGCAGAGCTGGACGATGCGGTAGGGCAATTCCAGCTTCTGGCAGACCGCCTCGGCGTTGGCCAGAAGTTCCTCTAGCTCGGCGTCGGAGGTCTCCGGCGTGGTGAACTTGTAAAGCTCCACCTTGTCGAACTGGTGCCCCCGCTTGATGCCGCGCGTGTCCTTGCCGGCGGACATCTTCTCGCGCCGGAAGCAGGCGGTATAGGCGGCGTAGTGGATGGGCAGGTCGTCCGGGCTTAAAATCTCGTCGCGGTGGAGGTTGGTGAGCGGTATCTCGGCGGTGCCCACCAGCCAGAGGTCGTCCTCGACGTCGTGGTAGATGTTGTCGATGAACTTGGGCAGCTGCCCCGAGCCGACCATACACTCTTGCTTGACGACGAAGGGCGGGTAGATTTCCTTATAGCCGTGCTGGCGGGTGTGCAGGTCCAGCATGAAGGCGATGAGGGCCCGCTGTAATCTGGCCCCGGCCCCGCGCAGGATGTAGAAGCGGCTGCCGGATATCTTGACGCCGCGCTCAAAATCGATGATGCCCAGGTCTTCGCCGAGCTGCCAGTGGGGGGCGGGCGTAAAGTCGAAGGTCTTCGGCTCGCCCCAGGTGCGGATAACGGGGTTATCTTCCTCGCCGGCGCCGGGGGGCACGTCGGGACGGGGGATATTGGGCACCTGTAAGAGCAGGTCGTTAAGGCGCTCGTCCAGCCGGCGGACTTCTTCTTCCTTGGCCTGTATCTCGGCGCGGAGGGCGCGGCCGCGCTCCTGGGCCTTCTCGTGCCCTTTGGAGACCTCCTTGCGCTGCTGGCGCAGGCTGTCCAGCTCGCCGACTTTCTGGCGTCGCTCGGTGTCCAGCTTTAAGATTTCGTCAATAGGGGCGCTGTCGTGGCGGTTTTCAATCGCCCGGCGCACTTCGTCCGGGTTTTCCCGGATGTATTTAATGTCAAGCATAATCTATGTCTACCTCACCCCCTGTATCCCCCTCTCAGATTCCCTTTTAGTCCTTCTCCCTCAGCTGCGGGAACAATATCACCTCTCTAATAGACTGTTGGTCAGTCAGGAGCATCACCAGCCGGTCGATGCCCACGCCCAGGCCGCCGGCGGGGGGCATGCCGTACTCCAGGGCGGTGAGGTAGTCCTCGTCAATCGTCCACTGTTCGTCGTCGTCGCCGTGGCGGTCTTTCATCTGCTCCTCAAAGCGCTCGCGCTGCTCCAGGGGGTCGTTGAGCTCGGAATACGCGTTGGCGATTTCCAGCCCCCCGGCCACCGCCTGGAACCGCTCGACGACGCGCTCCCGGTCGGGCTTGTTCTTGGCCAGCGGCGACATCGATTCGGGGTAGTCGTAGATGATGGTGGGCTGGATGAGCTTGGGGCGGACGCAGGTCTTGTAAAGCTCGTCGACGAGCTTGGCCCAGTTCTTGTTGGGGTCGGCCTCCAGTTTCTCGGTGCGCATCTTCTCGCGCAGGCCGGCGGCGGTAGGATATTTGACATAATCTATGCCGCTGTATTTCTTGACGGCGTCGCGCAGGGTGATGCGCGCCCAGGGCGTCTTGAGGTCGATTTTGTCGTCGCCGTAGGTAACGACGGTGCTGCCGAGCACGTCCTGGGCCACCTGTGCGACCATCGCCTCGGTCATCTTCATGACGTCGGTATAGTCGGCGTAGGCCTGGTAGCTCTCTAGCAGGGTGTACTCCGGCGAGTGCGTGGTGGAGATGCCCTCGTTGCGGAAGACGCGGCCGATTTCGTAGACCTTGTCGAACCCGCCGACGACGAGCCTTTTCAGGTGCAGCTCCAGGGCGATGCGCAGGTAGAAATCGCTATCCAAGGCGTTGTGGCGGGTGACGAAGGGCGCCGCCAGCGCCCCCCCGGCGGAGGACTGGAAGACGGGCGTCTCCACCTCGATGAAGCCGCGCTCGTCCAGAAAACGGCGGATGGCGCTGATAACCTGGCTGCGCACCCGGAAAATCTCTTTGACCCCGGCGTTGGCGATGAGGTCTAAATATCGCTGGCGGTAGCGTATCTCGGTATCGCTGAGGCCGTGCCACTTCTCCGGCAGGGGCTGGAGCGACTTGGACAGCAGGGTGAGCTCGCTAACAGCTACGGTCGGTTCTTGAGTTTTGGTACGGAAAATACGTCCGGTTACACCGATAATATCGCCGGTATCAATATCTTTGAGCAGCTCGATTTGTGTATCACCGAGTAAATCACCCATGAGTAACTGGATTTTGCCGGAACTATCGCGCAAATCGAGGAAAGAAATTTTGCCCATTTTACGGCGGGCGGTAATACGTCCGGCAACACTTACCAGAGGATTATCGTCCTGAAGGTCTCTGGCTGAAATTTCTTTTGATGTATTGACCTTCCCGCTGGCTTCGTGTTTTACAAGTAATTCCACGGCCTCTTTGGTAGTATGCGTAAGCGCAAAGCGGTTGGGGTAGGGGTTGATGCCGCGCGCCCGCAGTCGCTGGAGTTTCTGCCGGCGCTGCTCGTTGATGTCGTCTAATCTGGATGGCATGTTTTTTAAACCTGCTTCGAGCGAAAATGCTAATATGGTCTTTTTATTATAGGTGATGTGTGGGTTATGGTAAAGGGGGGTATGACATTAAGGGGTGAGGGCAGGAAACTACGGGCTAAGCCGTGGATGAGCCGAGGGCAGTTTACCCGCCGAAGCTTTAGCATAGGCGGGGTCGCCAGAGTCGCTAGGGTCGGAAGCCGGTCCTCTGCTCCTTGAGGGTCTCCAGCCAGGCGGCGGACTTGACCTCCCGCTCCAGGAGGTGCTTGATGTAGTCGCCGAGGATGTCCTCAATCTCGCCGGCGAGTTCCGCATCCAGCTTGAGGCGCGCCGCCGGGGCGAAGTCCCCGCCCTGGAGGAGGCGCAGGACTTTCTGGGCGTTGCCCGAGACCCCCCGGGCGAAGGGCTGGGCGGGCGCGCAGGCCGGGCAGAGCAGGCCGCCGGCGGACGGGCTGAAATAGTTGGCAACCGGCGCCAGCTCCTGGTGGCAGGCGACGCAGTGGCGCAGCTGGGGGCGGTAGCCGGCGCTCTCCAGGAGGTGCAGCTCGAAAAAGCGCAGCACGAGCTCCGGGTTGTCCTCCTCAACGAGCCGGTGGAGGGTCGCCAGCGCCAGCTCATAGATAGGCAGGCTTTCCTGGTGCTCGGCGGTGAACTGGTTGGTAAGCTCGGCCACGTATAGCCCGCAGGAGGTGAGGAAGAGGTCGCTCTTAAGCGGCAGGAAGCTCTCTATCGTCTGGCTGCCGGTGATGGTATCCAGGTTCCGGCCGCGGGCGAACGATACCTGGCTGTGGGTCAATAGCTCCAGGTGGCCGGCCAGCTTGCTTTTGGGCTTGCGCAGGCTTTTGGCGAAACCCTGGATTTTGCCCAGGCCGGGGGTGAAAAAGGTGAGGATGGTATCGGCCTCGCCCAGCTTGGTCTTGCGGATGACGATGGCTTCGGTCTGATAGCTGCGCGGCTCGGGCATGTCAGTCCGTCTTTTCGGCGACGAATATCATCTCCGGCGAGTCGCCGCTGTAGGCCGATTTATCAAAGTCCCCGAATAATTCGGTCACCCGGAACCCGCTGAGCTCAAAGAGGTGCTCCATCTCGTACCGGAAATAGTAGCGCATCGGGAAGGCCTGGACAATCCGCTCGGTCTTACCGTCGGGGTGGGTAACGTAATATATCAGCTCGACGTCGTTGTACTGCCGCTCGCGGTGGAAGCCCGCCAGGCGGCCGGCGCGCCGCACCTTCCGGCCGTCGGGGAACTGCGTTTCCGGCAGGTCTTCCCGCTCCTGCAAGAGGTCGGGATTGGGGGTGAGCATGTCGAATCTGGGGTTAAAAACGTCGATGATGCAGCGCCCGCCCGGCGCCAGGTGCCGGCGGATGCAGGCCAGGCAGGCCCGCTGCTCGGCCACGGTAACCAGGTGCTGGAAGGGGCGGAAGGGTATCGTAATCAGGGCGTACTTCTCGCCGGTGGCGAAATCGGTCATGCTGGCCTGAACCAGCCGGACGCGCTCCCGGACTTCCTCCGGCTCTCCGGCCAGCTTGGCGCGGCACTTATCCAGCATGTAAGACGAGATGTCCAGCCCGGTAATCCGGCAGCCCACGGCGGCGGTGGGGATGAGGACGCGGCCGGTGCCGCAGCCCAGCTCCAGCGTGGAGCCGCCGGCCTGCCGGGCGTACTCGACGAAGAAGGCGATGTCCTGCGAGCGGCGCTCCTGGTAAGTAGCGTCGTAATATTCGGCGACGTGGGGGTTATCTTCGTAGCCGCCGTAGTTCATCGTCATGGTTTAGACCTCGCTGCGGGGTAATCCGGGGTATCTCAAGTATAGGGGAGAGCCGGCGGGGGGCGCAACCTCTTTACCCCCTCGTCAGACCTGCTTCCAGTACTTCCTTTTCCACCCGTCCGTCTCCTCGTAGCGGGAGCTTTCGTAGCCCCAGTTGGCCGATATCAGCCGGTAGTGCTGGGCCTGCTCGCCGGGGGCTTCCGCCGTGCCAGGGCAGTGGATGATGAAGCCGCCCTTTTTCACCACCCGCTCGAACTCCCGCAGCTCTTTATCCAGCTGCCAGCCCAGGGCGTGGGAGGTTATCAGCACGTCGGCGAAGCTATCCGGCAGCGGTATGGCGTGCAAGAACCCGTCGGTGACGTAGACGTTATCCAGGTAGGCTTCTTTGGCTTTGTCGCGGATAAACTGCCGCAGGCGGGCGACCGGCTCCACGGCGTAGACCTGGCGGGCCGTCCGGGCGCCCTCCAGCGCTACCCGGCCGGTGCCGGCGCCGCCGTCAATGACGACCTTGCCTTCCAGCGGCGTGATAATGGTCACTTCCCGGAAGTCCCAGCCGTGGAAAGCCAGCTGGTCGTAGGCCTCCGGGCACTTATTAAAGATAATCAGGTCGGCAACAGCCCAGACGAGCCTGTCGGCGCATTTGGCCAGCTCCTTTTCGTCCCCGGTCGGCTCGTATTGCCGGGTGATTCGCCGGACATAACCCGTTACCGACGGGCATTTCTTGACCATAAAATTCCTGATGGCAGGGTAAGCGTGGAGGACGGCGGCCAGCTCCCGTTCCGGCGTGTAGCCGGGGAGGTAGGCTACCTGGAACGATTCCAGCAGGAGCAGGTCTTCCGCTTCCAGGGTAATTCCCCGGTAAATATCCCGGAACGGCGTGTAGTCCTCCCAGCGCCCCCGGTCTGAAAGCACCGGACTCTGGCTCTGATGATTATGTGGGTCAGACATGGTTATTGGATGAAAAGCACCTTTTCCATTGTCTTGAAGTTGACAATGGGGAGGCGTGTCATGCGGCGACCTCGATTTGCTGCAAGCCCACGAACTTGGGCAAGTTTTCGCCGGGGCCTCCGTGCTCTTTAAGGCAGAGTTCCAGCACTTCTTTAAGGTTCTGTCGCAGTTCGTCCAGTGTGGCCGCCTGCGTATGCGCCCCCGGAATCCCCGGAATTATGCCGATGTAAAGACCCGTTTCCGTATCCAGTTCAACGTAAGCCGTGAATGTTTTCATCGTCTGCTCCGGCCGTTTCATACTAACTGTATTATAGCATACGGCCTAAAATTCGCTCCGTCCTTCCAGCGCCCGCGTCAGGGTCATGTCGTCGGCGTACTCCAGCTCGGTGCCGAAGGGCAGCCCCCGCGCCAAACGGGTGACCTTAATCCCCAGCGGCGCGATGACGCGGCTTAAGTACATGGCCGTCTGCTCGCCCTCCAAATTGGTGTTGGTGGCCAGAATGACCTCGCTTACAGAGCCGTCCTGGAGGCGGGCCATCAGCTCGCGGATGCGGATATCGTCGACGCCGACGCCCTCGGTGGGCGAGATGGCCCCGTGGAGGACGTGGTACTGCCCCCGGTAGGCGCCGGTATGCTCCAGCGCCAGGATGTCCTGCGGCTGCTCGACGATGCAGACCTGCGAGCTATCGCGCTGGGGGTTGCGGCAGATGGTGCAGGGGTCGGCCTCGGTGACGTTGCAGCAGGTGGAGCAGAGGGTGATTTTCTGCTTGAGGTTGAGGAGCGCCTCGGCCAGCGTGCGGGCGCTTTCCTCCGGCGAGCGCAGCAGGTGGAAGGTGATGCGCTGGGCGCTCTTGGGCCCGATGCCGGGGAGCCTGGCGAACTCCTGGACGAGTCTGCCGATGGCGTCGCTGGCGGGAGTAGGGTCGTTTTTCAAAGGCGGCTCCTACGTCAAACCGGGTATTTTCAGCCCGCCGGTAAGCCCGCCCATTTTCTGGGTGGCGGCTTCCTGCGCCTTGGCCTGGGCCTCGCGGACGGCGGTGAACACCATGTCCTGGAGCATCTCCACGTCCTCCGGGTCGACCACCTCCGGCGAGATTTTCACGGCCTGTATCTGCTGCTGGCCGTTCATGGTTACGGTAACGGCGCCGCCGCCGGAGCTAGCCTCGACGGTGAGGCTGGCCAGCTCTTCCTGGGCCTTGGCCAGCTGCGCCTGGAGCTTCTGGGCCTGCTGCATCATAAATTTATTCATTTTTCCTCCCCGTTATCGTACTGGGCGCCCCTCTCCAGCGCCGCCTTGACCAGGTGGTTGTTCTCGTGCTCAAAGACACAGCGCACCTTGCAGGGGCGTCCCAGAAAGCTGCTGACGATTTTATCGGCGGTCTTCTGGTTCTCGATGCCGTCCATCTTCTCCTTGTGGTAGGAATACCTGAAGGCGATGGTAATGGTATCGCCTTCCAGCTTGGTGGGCCGGGCGCTCCGCAGCAGGGCGGCGGCGGGGGTCTTGCCCAGGCCGTCGGGGGCATCGTTGATAATCTTGCTCCACTGCTGCTGCAATTGCTCGATGGCGTCGCCGGCGGCCAGGGGGCTGGCGGGGGCTGCGGCGGGCGGCGGCGCCGGATTATCGGTCGCCGGGGCCGGTTTCTCCACCGCCGGAGCGGGATTGGCGGTCTCGGCGGGTTTATTCACCGGGGGTGGCGGCGCGGGCTCGGTTTTGGCTTCGGGGGGCGGCGCTGCCGCTGTCCTGGGGGCCGGGTTGGCGGCGGGGGGCGCCGGGGCGGCGCGCCGGGTGGGCGCGGGCTTCTCCTCCGCCTCCGGTAGGGTGCTGTCCACCAGGGCCAGCTCCAGGGGCAGGGTGGCGTAGTTATCCAGCCCCAGGTCGAGCTGGCCGAAGGTCTTGACGGCTTTAAGGATGCGGCTGAGCGTGGCCTTATCGGCCAGCTCCTTAAGCTCCTTGACGTCCTCGGCGGTAAGCTCCAGCGAGGCGGCCGAGCCGGTCTTGACGAGGAGTAAGAGCCGGAGGTACTCGACCAGGTCTCGGTTGAACTGGCGCAGGTCGAGCCCGTCGCTGTTGACGCCGTTGATGGTGGCGATGCCGGCGGCGGTGTCCCCGGCCACGATGTGGGCAGCCAGCTCGCGGGCGCGCTCGTCGCCGGAGATGCCCAGCAGGGCCTGCGCCTGCTTGAGGCTGATTTCGTTGCCGTAATAAGTCATCATCTGCTGGAGGAGGTTCTCGGCGTCGCGCAGGCTGCCGGTGGCGGCGCGGGCGATGAGCCGCAGGGCCTCGTCCTCGATGGTGATGCCCTCGCTCCCGGAGATGCGCGACAGCTTGGCGATGACGTCTTTCTGGGTGAGGCGGTGGAAGTCGAAGCGCTGGCAGCGCGACAGGATGGTGGGCAGGAGCTTGTGGGCCTCGGTGGTGGCCAGGATAAAGATGACGTGGGGCGGCGGCTCTTCCAGGGTCTTGAGGAGGGCGTTGGCGGCCTCCTTGGTGAGCATGTGGACTTCGTCGATGATGTAGACCTTGCGGCGCGCCTGGTTGGGCGAGTAGTTCACCTTCTCGCGCAGGTCGCGGATTTCGTCGATGCCGCGGTTGCTGGCGGCGTCTACCTCGATGACGTCCAGCGCCCGCCCCTCGGTGATAGACAGGCACATATCGCACTGGTTGCACGGCTCGCCCTGGCCGCCCGTGAGGCAGTTGATGGCCTTGGCCAGGTTGCGGGCAGTGGAGGTCTTACCGGTGCCGCGCGGGCCGCAGAAGAGATAGGCGTGGGAGACGCGCTCTTTTTTGAGGGCGTTGAGGAGGGTCTGGGTGACGTGCTCCTGCCCGACGACCTCGGCGAGGAGCTGGGGGCGCCATTTGCGGTAGAAGACCTGGGATGCCATACCCTCTATTATAACCCAAAAGGGGTGATTACCAAAGTCTATTCAGGAGTGGTTATGGTCTATTTTTTAATTGTTTTAACCTCACCCCCTTTATCCCCTTCTCTGGTAACGGTAGTGCGCCTTCGCCAGGGGTATTGCCTGCCTCACCCCCTTTGTCCCCCTCTCCAAACTCAAGATGCTTTATGCCCGTTTATATCCTGTTTGGAGAGGGGGAATTTTAATTAGAAAGAGGGGCTTCGCCCCTCTTAAACACCCCGTTTAATAGGGGGAGTAGCCTGCGGAGAGGGGCGCCAGCCCCTCTCAAAAAATCTTCCCCCTTCCCCGGGGGGAAGGGGGATCAAGGGGGAGGGGGGATCAAGATTAAAGGGCAAAAGGAGAGGGGGGCTTACGCCCCCCTTTTAGCTTTACTTAAATAACTGCCTAAAGCAGCGAGGGAATATCCTTGGAGACGTCGTCCAGGGCTTTGAGCTTGTCCTCGGTTTCCTCCTGGCGCTTCTTGAACTCGGGGATGAGGTCGGTGGAGCGCAGGTAGTAGTCGCGCACCTTGTCTACGTTGGAAAGCTCGGAGAGGAGCAGCGTCACGTCCACGATGCCGCGCTCGCGGGGGTAGTCGCCGTTGCGGATGATGGCCTCGGGGGCGATATCGCGCATGTAGTCGCCAATTTCCTTGACCATGTCCATGTTCATCTCTTTGGCCGGGCCGGAGACCAGGTAGAGGGCGCGGCGGGAGTCGGCCGGGTTGCACTTGAGCGAAAGCTCGCTGATGGCCTCGTCCATGGCCTGGATGCCCTTCTGAATCTCGGTGCCCTTCTTGCGGAAGTCGTTGCGCCATTCGGTGGGCCACTTGAAGATGGGGGCCGTGGTCTTGCCGTAGCCGATGACCGTCCAGCCGACCACCGTCTGGATGATGTCGCCGGCGTCGAGGAGCTTGGCGCCGATGTATTTGGACTTCTTTTCCTCGCCGGCGCAGAGCATGTTGTAGAACGGCTCGGAAATCATCTGGTTGATTTTGGTGATGTTGCTCTGGATGGACGAGTCCTTGCGCACGTAGCGCTGGTTATCCACCAGGAAGACGGCGTCGGCCACCGAGTAGCACGACTTGAGGCAGGTGGCCACGTTGAAGACGGTGCGCTCCTCGGTGGATTCCTCGTGCTCGAAGGGCAGCACGAGGAGGTTCCAGATGGGCTTGTCGATGTAGCGCTCCTTGAGGTGCTGGGTGATGATGGAGATGGCGCCGGAGCCGGTGCCGCCGGCCGCGCCGGCGATGAGGAGGAAGGCGTCCGTTTCAAAGAACCGCTTGGTGGTGCGGACGGCGTCGATGATTTTATCGGCGTCCTCGCGGGCGATTTCGGCGCCCAGCTCGTTGATTTTGCCCACGCCGTGGCCGCCGGTCTTGCGGCTGCCGATGAGGATACGGTGGCGGTGGTCGTTGCTGATGCTGGAAAGCCCGCTCAGGTCGGCCGCGTCCGTATTCACGGCGAACGTGCCGGTGACTATCGTCATGCCGCGCCGGCTGCGGGCCCTCTTGTTAAGCTGGGAAAACTCGTCCGCGATTCTGCCGCCGCACTGCCCCAGGCCGACAACAACTAGCTTCATGTCACACCTCACCGAAATAGAATCATGCTAATTTTTACACAACAGCCGGAGAATGTCAATCATTATTACCGCAATTGCGCAATGTTTTTGGGGCCGTCAGACGTAATTCCCGGCGGGTTTACGCCTGTTTATTGAAAAAATGGCAGATGGAGAATATAATAGTTTATGCCTGTCATTGGTTGCAGGCGATAACAGCCGGGGGTTGGTAAGTGGCGCCGGAACTAAAAGAAGACCTACAGGACGGCATCGGCGACTTTGAAAAGGCGGTCGCCAAGGCCGAACAGCTTAGCCGGGTAGCCCGCGAGGCGGCCGGCCGGTCGACGCAGGTGGCCATGGATGCGGCGCACCGCGCCCAGGAGATTGGCCAGGAGGCCAAAGAGGCCGCCGAAACCGCCGCCAAGGCGGCGCAGGAGGCAGTGGGGCGGGCGGAGCGCATCAGCCGGGAGTCGCGGGAAGCGGCCGAAGCGGCCATCAGCGCCGTCAACGAGGCCATCCAGAAGGCCGAGGAGAGCGCCCGCCGCCCCCGCGATACGGCCAAATCCATCACCCAGGCCTTTCAGGAAGCCATCTCCCGGGCAGAAAAGATAAGCACCGAGGCCATGCACGCCGCCGAATCGGCGCTGATGACTTCCCAGGAGGGGCTGGGGCGCGTCGATGAAATCAGCCAGCAGGCCAGGAAGATAGCCGCGTCGGCCAAGGAGTCCTCCGCGGAGGCCATCAGCATGGCCGAAGCGGCGGTCAAGCTGGCGCGGGAGGCGGCCAGCGAAGCCGTAAAGAACGCCAAGGACGCCACCAACCGGGCCGAAAAGCTGGCCCGGGAGGCCCGTATCGTGGCCGAATCCAACAACCGGATCGTTCGGGAGGCCATCGTCAAGGTGGAGAAGTCCACCAAGTCCACGCGCGATACCGCCGAGATTGCCTCGCACGCCGCCGAGGAAGCCGCCAACCGGGCGGAGACAATCAGCAAGGTTGCCCGGGACGTCGCCGAAAACTCGCGGCGGCTGTCCCAGGAGACGACGGCCAAGATTGACACTATC
>DAOUEP010000045.1:0-39902 GCA_034430515.1 Dehalococcoidales bacterium
CCGCCGTCACCGTGCAGCGAGTCGCCCCCCTGGGAGACCCGGTGGAGATAAGGGTAAAGGGCTACGACCTGGCCCTGCGCAAGCAGGAGGCCGAAAAGGTGCAGGTGGAGCTGACCGGCGGTCTGCTCTCGCGGGCGGAACCCGGCGAAACAGTAACCGTCGCCGCCCTCCGGGCGGGCTGGGGATTGCAGCGCCGCCTGGCCGACCTGGGGCTGACGCCGGGAGCGTCGGTGAGGGTCATTTCCAGCGGGCGTCCCGGACAGGTGGTCATCGAGGTGCGCGGCTCGCGGCTGGCCCTGGGGCGTGGCGTGGCCGCCAAGGTCATGGTCAGGATGGCGGGGATGGACGCCGATGACTGAGAAGCAAATTACCATCGCCCTGGCGGGCAACCCCAACTCCGGCAAGACCACGGTGTTCAATAACCTCACCGGGGCGCGGCAGCACGTGGGCAACTGGCCGGGCGTTACCGTGGAGAAAAAGGAAGGGCGGCTCAATTTTAAAGGGCGGCGCATCCGGGTGGTGGACCTGCCCGGAGTCTACAGCCTGACGGCCTACTCGCTGGACGAGGTCATCGCCCGCGATTTCATCGTCGACGAGAGCCCCGACGTCGTCGTCGACGTGGTGGACGCCGGCAACCTGGAGCGCAACATCTACCTCACCGTGCAGCTCCTGGAGATGGGGGCCAGAGTGGTCATCGCCCTCAACATGATGGACGTAGCCGCATCGCGCGGCTACCGCATCGACGTACCGGAGCTATCCCGGCTGCTGGGCGCCCCGGCGGTGCCCATGGTGGCCGCCCGCAACCAGGGTATTCAGGAGCTGCTGGCCACCATCCTCGACGTGGCCGAGGGCAACCTCCCCGCGGCGGGGATGAATTTACCTTACGGCCACGACGTGGAGGAGGAAATCGTCAAGCTGGAAAAGGTGCTGGCCGACCGGCCGGGAGCGACCCTTTACCCGCCGCGCTGGCTGGCCGTGAAGCTGCTGGAAGACGACCGCGAGATAGTCAAGAAAATCAGGCAGGTATAGGGTCTTGCAGGGTGAAGAGATAATCCGCGTCCGGGACCAGAGCCTGGCGCATTTGAGAAGGGTGCACGGCGACGACGCCGAAACGCTCATCGCCGATGCCCGCTACGGCTTCATCAGCGGGCTGATGAAGGAAGTCATGACCAAGCCCGCCGTGGCCAGGGTAACCGCCACCGACAGAATCGACAGCTTCGTCCTCAACCGCTGGCTGGGCATCCCCCTCTTTCTGCTCATTCTCTACGGGGTCTTCCAGTTCACCTTCACCGTCTCGGCGCCCCTCATCGACCTCATCGACAGCGGCCTGGGCTGGCTGGCCGAGCGGGTCGTAACCGTCTCGCCGGCTTGGCTGGGCTCGCTCCTCTCCGACGGCATTATCGGCGGGGTGGGGGCGGTGCTGGCCTTTATCCCGGTTATTTTCCTGCTCTACATCGCCCTGTCCATCCTGGAGGACACCGGCTACCTGGCGCGGGCGGCCTTCGTCATGGACCGGTTGATGCACAAAATCGGCCTGCACGGGCGCTCCTTCGTCTCGTTGATTCTCGGCTTCGGCTGCAGCGTGCCCGCCATCATGTCGGCTCGCACTATCGAGAACCCCTCCGACCGGCTGGTGACCATCATGGTCACCCCGCTGATGTCCTGCGGGGCGCGCCTGCCGGTCTACGCGCTGCTGGCGGGGGCCTTCTTCACCGCCAACCGGGGGCTGGTGGTCTTCGGCATGTACGCCATCGGCGTGGTGCTGGCCATATTGCTGGCCTGGTTCTTCCGCAAGCGGCTCGTCCCCGGCGAGAGCGGCCACTTCGTCATGGAGCTGCCGCCGTACCGCCTGCCCACCGTCGCCAGCGTGGCGGCGCACGTCTGGGAGCGCGGCTGGGCCTTCCTCTCGCGGGCGGGCACCATTATCTTCGTGGTGGTGCTGGCCATCTGGGCGCTCGACTATTTTAACGTGCTCCAGCACATCGGGCAGGCCATCGCCCCCATCTTCGCCCCGGCGGGCTTCGGCCAGTGGCAGCCGGCGGTGGCGCTCGTCTTCGGCATCCTGGCCAAGGAGACCGTCGTCGGGGCCTTCGGCACGCTCTTCGCCGGCGCCGAAGGGACGGGCGGTTTCGCCGCCGTGCTGGGCGGTCAGCTGGGCTGGACGCCGCTCATCGCCTTCGCCTTTATGACGATGATTTTGCTCTACACCCCCTGCGTGGCCGCCATCGGCACCATCAAGAAAGAGACCGGCTCGTGGAAGTGGACGCTCTTCACGGTAGCCTATACCTTCGCGCTGGGCTGGGTCGTAGCCACGCTGATTTACCAGATAGGCCGGTTGTTTATCTGACGACCGGGAGGGGTTAGCCATGCTTAAAGAGATACTAAAGATGTTCCGGGAGAGCGGCGGGCCGCTGGACTTAAAGGCACTGGCCGCCAAGCTGGACGTGGAAACGAGCGCCCTGGAGGGGATGCTGACGACCCTGGTGCGCCAGGGCAAGCTGCGGGAGGTGGAGGTCGGCTCGGCGGACTGCCGGGCGTGCCACAGCCGCCTGACCTGCGCCTACATGGTTGGAGGCGTGTCCCTGGGGAAGGTCTACGAGCTGCCGGAGGGATAAGGAGGTAAGTGATGTCGCCGACGGATGAAAATTTAAAGATTGCCTTTGCCGACGAGAGCCAGACCAATATCGAATATTTGGCTTACGCCCACCAGGCGATGGAGGAGGGCTGCATGGAGGTCGCCCAGCTCTTCCGCGAGGCGGCCGGCGCCGAGGTGATACACGCCCTGAGCCACCTCAAGACGCTCAACGTGGTGCGGGGGACGCGCGATAATCTCAAAGAGGCGGCCGCGGGCGAGAGCCTGGAAATCATGTCGATGTACCCCAAGTTCATCGAGGAAGCAGAAAAGGAAGGGCGGCCAGAGGCCGCCGAGAGCTTCCGCATCGCCTTCGAGCGGGAGAAGCACCACCGCGATATGTTCCGCGAGGCGCTCAAGAAGATGGGGCAGGGTTAGGTTTGCCCACCCGGCCCGCCCTGTGGCATCCTGCCACTACTCGGTGGGGTTTCTGCCCCACTCCGGGGAAAATCCTTCTTACTCTCCCTTTATGAAAGGGAGACGATAGTATTTCACTGTAGAATCACCGCCGGCAACCCGTTGGTTTGTCCCCCTTTTTAAAGGGGGAATAAAGGAGGATTTTGGAGGAGCCAAGGGGTGGGGGACTACGGGCTAAGCCGCCCATGGTGCGAGGGCGGCCAGGGTGGGAATAGATTATCCAGAAGGGGAGGGGAGGGGGCAAGATTGACCCCGCCCGATGACAGGATTATTATAACAATGTATGGCTGACCTGCAAGCCCGAATCGCCACCCTGGCGCGCTGGATAAAGGATTCCAAATACCTGGTCGTCTTTACCGGCGCCGGTATCAGCACCGAGTCCGGCCTGCGCGATTTCCGCGGCCCGGACGGCCTCTGGACGCGCCGCGACAAGGGCCTCGCCACGCCCCACCAGGACTTCACCGCCGCCGAGCCCAACGAAGGACACCGCGCCATCGCCGAGCTGCAGACCCTGGGCAAGCTAGCCTTCCTCATCTCGCAGAACGTGGATAACCTGCACCTCAAGTCCGGCATCGACCCCGAAAAACTGGCCGAGCTGCACGGCAACCTCGCCAAGGTGCGCTGCGAAGGGTGCGACTTCAAGATGGATAGAATCGAAGGCGAGCGGGAGTGCCCCCTCTGCGGCGGTAATCTGGTCTCGACGGTGGTTGACTTCGGCCAGACGCTGCCGGAGAAAGACCTCAGCGATTCTTACGAGCACTCGCGCCGCTGCGACCTCTTTATCGTGGCCGGTTCCAGCCTGGTGGTCTACCCGGCGGCGGACATGCCCCGAGTGGCCCTGGAGGCGGGGGCGAAACTGGTCATCATCAACCGGGGCGATACCCCCTACGACGGCTACGCCCGGCTGCGCTTCGACGAGGCCACCGGCGAGGTCTTGCCGGCGGCGGTCGAGCGGCTCAAGACGCTTTAGTCGTCCTCGCGGAACTCGTAGACGGTGCTCGACCAGATGTCCCTGACGACGCTCTTGAGGACGGGCTGGCGCGGGTCGGGGATTTCCAGCCGGGGCGGGAGCCGGGGCGTTTTAAGCCGGGCGATAAAGTCGCACTGCTTGCGGGCGGTCTCGATGGCCTCCCGGGAACCCCCGAAGACGAGGTAGTCCAGCTGCTTGACATAAGGCTCCAGCTGCTCTCGGGCGCGCTGGCAGAGGCGGGTGATGAAATACTCGATTTGCTTGTCGCGGTGGCGCTCGAAGCGGTGCGCCGACGAGCCGCCCTGGCGGTGCCGCCCGTGGACGTTGCCGGTGCCGACCTTGCTGGTAACCAGTTTTTCTCCTCTGGCCACGCCGACGGCGTAGGCCCCCAGGCGCACCAGAATGAAGCCGACCAGGTAATCATGGGCGAGCATATCCCGCAGCGTCTTGACGTCTATCTCCGGGGCGACGCAGGACTGGGTGACCGGGAAGGGTGGCTGGATGAGAAAGCCTCGTTCCTCCGGCCCGAAGACGGCGATGGCGCCGCTGTGAGATTTTTCGGCATGAAAAGCGCAGGTGCCGATGGCCTCCGGCCGGGCGGGCAGATGCTTGAGGTGGCCGTGGATTGTTTCCGGCGCGGCGCCGGCCTGGAGCGAGACGGTCACGTGGCCGGCGGACGAGCCCGCTTCCAGGCTGTCCAGCCAGGCCAGCATGCGGTCGCGGGTGTAGACGTGTTTCTGTGGCGCCGCGGTCATAGCTTGACCACCGTGGCCCCGTCGCCGCCCTCGTCGCGCTCCCCGGCCCGGAAAGACCTGGCCAGCGGATGACCGGTCAGGAAATCGCGCACAATCTGGCGCACCGTTCCGGTGCCGACGCCGTGGATAATGCGCACCTCCGGGAGACCCGCGCGGGCGGCGTCGTCAAGGTACATGTCCAGCTCCGGCTCGATTTCGTCGGCGCGCTTGCCGCGCAGGTCGAGCTGCCGGGCCACCGCCGGGGCGGCCGGCTGCGTCCCCGCCGGCAGCGGGGCGGCGGAAGCCGTCGTCTTGACCACGCCGGCCAGGTTCAGGCGCATCCTGGTACGGCCCGCCTGCACCTCCACCTCGTTGGTATCGGCCAGCACCGCCAGCACCGTGGCCGTCATCCCGGCGTCCTTAAGACGCACCGTGTCGCCGGGCCGGATAATATCGTCCTCGTCCGGGGCGGCGTCGGCCACGCGGGGCTGCCAGTCGGGGCTGTCCACCCGCTCGCGCACGCTGGCCAGCGCCTGCCGCGCCTCCCGGAGGCGGGCCTCGCTCTTCTCCCGGCGCAGGTCGGCGGCCGCCTGGCGTATCTCCTTGTGCAGCTCGGCGGCCTCCCGCACGATTTTATCGCGCACCTCCTGGATAGCCAGCCGCTCCTCGCCCTGGAGGCGCTTGATTTCTTTTTCCAGCTCTTTATTCCGTCGGGCCAGGTCTGCCTGCTCCTTTTTCAGCCCGGCCTGTAAAGCTGCCGTTTTCTGCTTTTCCGCCATCAGGTTGGCCAGCAGGTTTTCCAGCTCCTGGCTGCCTTCGGCCAGCATGCCCCTGGCGTCGGCGATAATCTCCGCGGGCAGGCCCAGGCGCGCCGCCGTGGCCATGGCGTTGGAGCCGCCGGGGATGCCGGTGGTGAGGTGGTAAGTGGGCGTCAGGGTGGCCGGGTCGAACTCTAGCGAGGCGTTTTCCAGGCCATCGGTGGCGTGGGCGAAGGCCTTTAAATCGCCGAAATGGGTGGTGGCCACCGTCAGCGTGCCGCGGGACAGGAAATGGCGCAGGACGGCCCGGGCCAGGGCCGAGCCTTCGGCGGGGTCGGTGCTGGTGCCCAGCTCGTCGAGCAATACCAGGCTGCGGCCGGTGGCCCCCCGGATGATGCGCACGATGTTGCCCAGGTGCCAGCTGAAGGTGGACAGGGTCTGCTCGATGGACTGCTCGTCGCCGATATCGGCGTAGATGCCGTCGAAGAGGGGCAGCCGGCTCTCCGGCGCGGCGGGGACGGGCATACCCGCCTGGGCCATCAGGCTGAGGAGGCCGATGGTCTTGAGCGTGACCGTCTTGCCGCCGGTGTTGGGGCCGGTGATGACCAAAATCTTGAAATCGCGCCCTATTTCCACCGAGAAGGGCACGGCCTTATCGCCTAAAAGCGGGTGGCGGGCCTCGGCCAGCTGGAGGTAGCCGTTCTTCTGCTCTCCCGGCGGGACGACCTCCGGCTCGACGGCCCGGATGCGGCGGGCGTAGCGGGCCTTGGCCAGTATCAGGTCTATCTCGGCGGCCAGCTCGATACTGCCGGCGATGTCGTCGCGGTGGGCGCCCACCTCGGCGCTCAGGATGCGCAGGATGCGCTCAATCTCGCGCCGCTCCTCGATGACCAGCTCGCGCAGGGCGTTGCCCAGCCCCACGGTGACGGTCGGCTCAACAAAGACGGTGGCGCCGGTGTTGGAGATGTCGTGGACGATGCCCTTGATTTCGTGGCGGCTCTCCATCTTGACCAGGATAACGTAGCGCCCCTCGCGCTCGGTGACGATGTCCTCCTGGAGGAGGCGAGTACCTCGCGGCGAGCGGACGATGGCCTCCAGCTTTTCCAGAATCTGGGCGCGGGTCGCCCGCAGCTGCTGGCGGATTTCGGCAAGCTGCGGCGAGGCCGTATCGAGCACTTCCCCGGCGGGGTCGAGGCAGGCGGCGATGTCCTTCTCTATCTGTTTCAGCTCGGCGATGCCCTCGCCCAGCTCCCAGAGCAAAGGAAAGTCCCCGGCGATGCTCTTTAAGTAGCGGCGCAGCTCGTGGAGGGCGGCCAGCGTCTGCTGGACTTCCAGCAGGGCCAGCGGCTCCAGCAGCCCTTCCAGGGCGGCCAGGCGCGCCTTCTCGCGGATGTCCACCACGTCCCCGACGGCGAAGCCCCGGTCGAACTCCAGCAGCGAGCGCGCCTCGGCGGTCTGGTTGAGCGAGTGCGTAACCGCCTCGTAGTCCGTCTGTGGCGTCAGCCGCTCGGCCAGCTCGCGGCTGGCCGAAAAAGACGTATAGCCGGCCAGAATCTCGCGGATGCGGGGGAACTCCAGCATCTCCAGGCTTTTCGGGTCCATAACGGCTCTATTATAGCACGGGAGATTGGCGCGCCTCACCTGGGGACACAGGAATTTACTTGGCCGGTTTGGCGGCGGGCACGCTGAAGGTGAAGGTGCTGCCCTGGCCGGGCTGGCTCTCGGCTTTGATGGTGCCGCCGTGGGCCTCCACCAGCCGCCGGGCGATGGTGAGCCCCAGCCCGCTGCCGCCGGTCTCCCGCGTGCGGGACTTATCGACGCGGTAGAAGCGCTCGAAGATGAGGGGCAGCTCCGCCGCCGCCATACCCTCGCCGGTATCGCTGACGGAGACGCTTACCATCTTGCCTTCGGCCCTGGCGGCCACGGTGATTTTGCCGCCCTCGGGCGTATGAGCCATGGCGTTTTCCAGCAGGTTGTGGAGCACCTGGCGTATGCGCTGGGAATCGATGGCGACCCTGGGCAGGTCCCGGCCGAGCCGGGTGGCGAGGCTGAGGCCGCGGGTGGCGGACTTGGGCTTGAGGGAGGTCGCCGTTTCCCTGATCAGGCGGGCGATGTCCTCCGTCCGGGTGACCAGTTTCAGCTCGCCGGCGTCGGCCAGGCTCAGCTCCTGGAGGTCGTGGATGAGCCGCGCCAGCGTGGACGCCTCTTCGTTGAGGGAACGGATGACGCCCTCGTCGGCCTTGATGACGCCGTCGCGGATGGCCTCCAGGTAGCCGCTCAGGTTGGACAGGGGCGTGCGCAGCTCGTGGGCGATGTCGGCCACCATGTTACGCCGCAGCCGCTGGGTGCGCTCCAGGTCTTCGGCCATGGTGTTGAAAGACTGGGCCAGCTCGCCCAGCTCGCCCTTAACGTCGGTCTTGACGCGGCGGGAAAAGTCGCCCCGGCCGAAGCGGCGGGCGGCGCTGGCGATGGCCTTGACCGGCGCCAGGATGTGCCGCGAGAGGATAAAGGTAAGCAGGATGGCGGCGGCCACGGCGATAAGACCCCCCCAGAGGAAGAAGCCGCCGATGCTATTATAGGTAATTTCCAGCGAGCCCCCGGAGATGTCCGGCGATTCGCCGGGGGCGACGTAGACGCTGCCGATGGCCACCATCCCCGGCATGCGGAACATGTTGTGGCCAGGCTGTTCGGCGGCGTAGGGCTGGCCGATGAGGGTAGCCGCCGAGTCGGCGATGACGGTGCCCCGGGCATCGGTCAAAATAATGCGCCGCTGGAAAAAGCCGCCCCACTGCTCCACCACCGCCTGCACGCCGTTCCAGCCCCCGGTGAGGCGATAGTAGCGAGCCAACTCCGTCTGTACCCGGTCTTCCTGCCCCACGGCGACGCGCTCCTCGAAGCGGTCCAGCTCGATGCGGGCGGTGCGGTGGGCCAGGAAAAAGGCCGAGCCGATGACGGCGATAATTACCACGGCGAAGGCGGCCAGCAGCCGGAAGTTAAGACTGTGTACCATCGGCGGCCTCCAGCAGCTTGTAGCCGGCCCCGTAGATGGTTTTAATGTAGCGGGGGTTCCTGGGGTCGGGCTCCAGCTTGCGGCGCAGCTTGAGGATGTGCACGTCGATGGTGCGGTCGAAGCCGTCGAAGTCGTGCCCCAGGGCCTTATCGATAATCTGCGCCCGGCTGAAGACGCGCCCCGGCTCCTTGGCCAGCGTCCCCAGCACCTTGAACTCGACGGGCGTCAGGTGGAGGGGGCGGCCGGCCAGATACGCCTCGTGCTGCCGGAAGTTGACGGTGAGGGCGCCGTGGGTTATCTTTTCCGGGCCGCGCTCGCCGGGCAGGCGCCGCAGCACGGCGCGCACCCGGGCCGCCAGCTCGCGGGGACTGAAGGGCTTGGAGACGTAGTCGTCGGCGCCCAGGTCCAGGCCGCGGAGGCGGTCGTCGTCGGTGGTCAGGGCGGTGAGCATGATGATGGGCACCTCGGACTCCTGGCGCAGGACGCGGCAGACCTCCAGCCCGTCGATGCCGGGCAGCATCAGGTCGAGGACAATCAGGTCGGGGCGGGCCTCGCGGGCCAGCCGCAGCGCCTCTTCCCCATCGCCGGCGGTGATGACGCGGTAGCCGTCGCGGTTGAGGTAGAGCCTGACCAGCTCCACCGTCTTGGCGTCGTCATCGACGACGAGTACCTTTTTCCCCGGCATATAGCGCCCCCGTAGCGGGATATTCCTACCTTATGTTATAGCACAAATATTAATAAATTGTTAAAAAACGGCGGGAAGGGGGTGTCTGTCCCCCCTCCCGCCGGGGTAGTCCGGGCCAGTCCGGCCGGGCGTTTACTGGGCCGTATCATCGGGCGGGCCGAAGCCAAACCCGAAACCGTGTCGCTGGCCGGGGCCGCCTTGGCCGCCCCCGAAGCCGAAACGCTCCATCTGGAAATGCGGCAGGCCGCCGACGTCCGGGCGGGCCTCCAACCACGCCTTGAACTCGTCGCTGAGCCGGGCGTTCGGGCGGGCTTCCAGCCAGGCCTGGAGCGCGTCGAGCTGCTCCTGGGTGACGATGCCCTCGTCAATGAGTCGCTGCTCCAGCTGCTGGCGGGCCTGCGTGCCGAGCTGCTGCTGGGCCTGGATAAAGGACTGCTGCAGGGCCTCGGTGTCCAGGGCGATGCCGGTGTTCTGCTGGTAAATTTCGGCCACCTTTTCCATCAGCTGGGTCTGGGCGGGGCGGGGAGTGTCGTCGTCGCCATTGGCGGCCAGGGCCACCCCGCCGAAAGTGGCGGCGAGGACGACGGCTGCCAGCGCGGCAGCAATGATGAATTTCTTGCGCTTGAACAACTTGGTTCACCTCCGTTTTATTGATTCCTGGTTAGAGGATAACAGCCAAATATTAAGATATAATTAAGCGGCGGGGGAATCCGGGAATCACGGCCATGAGATATAGCTCACATACGAGCGTGGGCTTTTTCGGCTACAATATATAATAATATAATAGAAAGATATAGCTATGACGACCAGGAACACAAAGACTCGGAAGGCGCAAATCCACCTGACCGGGATGAGTTGCGCCACCTGCGCCATTACCATCGAGAAGGCGCTGGCAGACACCGAGGGCGTGGCCCAGGCCAGCGTCAATTTCGCCGCCGAGAAGGCCGCGGTGGCCTACGACCCGGCCAAAACCGACCTCACCAAGCTCCAGAGCGCCGTGAAGGAGGCCGGCTACGGCGTGGCCACGCGCAAGGGCGTCTTCCCCGTGCGCGGCATGACCTGCGCCAGCTGCGTCGCCCGCGTCGAGGAGGCCCTGCGGGGCGTGCCCGGCGTCGTCGGCGCCGTCGTCAACCTGGCCTCGGAAAAGGCCACCGTAGAATATCTGGAAGGCGTAGAAGCCAGCGAGCTGAAGCGCGCCGTACATGACGCCGGCTACGAGCTGGGGGACGAGGCCGAAACACTGACCGACGTAACCACGGCGGCCGCCCGCGAGATTAGAAACGTCCGTAACCGCTTCATCTTCGCCGCCGTTTTAGCCGCCGTCATCATGGCCCTGATGTACCTGCCCGCTTTCACCGGCCGGGTCTACGTGCTCTGGGCGCTGGCCACGCCGGTGCAGTTCTGGGCGGGGCTGCGCTTCTACCGGGGGGCCTGGGGGGCGCTTAAGCACCGCCGCGCCGATATGAACACCCTCATCGCCGTGGGCACCTCGGCCGCCTATTTCTATTCGGTGGTGGCGGTGCTCTTTCCCGGCGTCTTTACCGCCGGGGGGCTGACGGCGCACGTCTACTTCGATACCTCGGCGATGATTATCGCCCTCATCCTGCTGGGGCGCTACCTGGAGGCGCGCGCCAAGGGGCAGACCTCGGCGGCCATCAAAAAGCTCATCGGCCTCCAGCCCCGGACGGCCCTGGTCGTCCGCAAGGGTAAAGAAGCCGAGATACCCGTGGAAGATGTCCGCGTGGGCGATATCATCATCGTCCGCCCCGGCGAGCGCGTGCCGGTGGACGGGGTCATCCGGCAGGGGAGCCCCAGCCTGGACGAGAGCATGGTCACCGGCGAGAGCCTGCCGGTGGAGAAGAATCCCGGCGACGAGATCATCGGGGCGACCATCAACAAGACGGGCAGCTTCCGCTTTAAGGCCACGCGCGTCGGCAAGGACACCACCCTGGCCCGCATCGTGCGGCTGGTGGAGGAGGCCCAGGGGAGCAAGGCCCCCATCCAGCGCCTGGCCGACGTCATCGCCAGCTATTTCGTGCCGGTGGTCATCGGCATCGCCATTATCACCTTTATTATCTGGTATTTCGCCGGGCCGGCGCCCTCGCTGACCTTCGCCTTTCTCAATTTCATCGCCGTCCTCATCATCGCCTGTCCCTGCGCCCTGGGGCTGGCCACGCCCACGGCCATCATGGTGGGTACCGGCCAGGGCGCCGAGCAGGGCATCCTCATCCGCAGCGCCGCCGCCCTGGAGCGCTTTTACAAGATAGACACGCTGCTGCTGGACAAGACCGGCACCCTCACCGCCGGCAAGCCGGAGGTGACCGACATCGTCCCGGCGGGTAATTATAAGGAAAACGACGTGCTGTCCCTGGCGGCGGGGGTGGAGCACGACTCGGAGCACCCGCTGGCCCAGGCCGTCGTCCGGGCGGCGCGGGAGCGCAAGCTCAAACTGCCGCCCGTTACCGGCTTTGAGGCCGTCCCCGGCCACGGCGCCCGGGCCAGGTCCGGCCGGAAAAACCTCCTGCTGGGCAACCTCAAGCTGATGCGGGATAGCCAGATAGCCCTGAACGGGCTGGACAAGACGGCGGAAAGCCTCCGCGAGGCGGGCAAGACGGTGACCTTTCTGGGGGTGGACGGCAAGGCCGTGGGGCTTATCGCCCTGGCCGATACCCTGAAACCGGAGGCCCGCGCTCTGGTGGCGGCCGTCAGCCGGATGGGTATCGAGACGGCCATGGTCACCGGCGATAACGAGCGCACCGCCCGGGCCATCGCCCGCGAGGCGGGCATCATGCGGGTGGCCGCCGAGGTGCTGCCGGAGAACAAGGCCGCCGAGGTCAAGAAGCTCCAGGAGGAAGGCCGCGTGGTGGCCATGGTCGGCGACGGCATCAACGACGCCCCGGCTCTGGCTCAGGCCGACGTGGGCATCGCCATCGGCACCGGCACCGACGTCGCCATGGAGACGGGGGACATTACCTTAATCAGCGGTGAGCTTTCCGGCATCGCTACGGCGGTAGCCTTGAGCCGGCGCACCATGCGGACAATAAAGCAAAACCTCTTCTGGGCGTTTGCCTACAACACCGTCCTCATCCCGGTGGCGGCGGGCATTCTCTACCTGGCCTTCGGAACGGGCAGCGTGCCCGCCGGTCTTAATTTCATTTTGGGCAATTACGGATTTCTCAACCCCATCCTGGCGGCGGCGGCCATGGCGGCCAGCTCGATAACGGTGGTCTCCAACTCGCTAAGGCTGCGCGGCTTTAAGCCGCCACAACTGACGATGGAAACAGGAGGTACCACCATGGCGATAGACCCGGTCTGCAAGATGGAAGTGGACGTAAAGAACCCCCCGGCCACGTCCGAATACAAGGGCAAGAAATACTACTTCTGCGCAATGGGCTGTAAAAAGGCCTTCGACGCCGACCCGGAGAAGTACCTCAAGGCGAAATAGCCGCTAGATAATGCCCTCGTTGGCGAGCTGGCTGATATCGTCCTCGCTCAGGCCGAGCAGCCCGGTGAGCACGTCGGAGGTGTTCTCGCCCAGGAAGGGCGCCGGATAGTCTATCCGGCCGGGCGTCCTGGAGAGCTTGAAGAGCGAGCCGGGCACTTTAACCTTGCCGGAGATGGCCTGCTCCACCTCGATAATCATGTCGCGGCTCAGTAGCTGCGGGTCGTTGCAGACCTCATCGAAGAACGGCAGCCGGCAGCCGGGCACGTCGGCGTCCTTGAGGAGACTAACGATTTCGTCGGTGGTCTTGTTCTTCGTCCAGGCTGAGATGGCCTCGTCAATCTCGTCGCGGTGCTGGTAGCGCTCGTTCTGGTTTTCGCCCAGCGGCGTGTTGATGAGGTCGCTCCGCCCCATCGCCTTGTAGAGGCGGTGCACCTGCGCCAGCACCCCGGCGGCGATGAAGACCCGCCCGTCCCGGGTGGTGTAGAGGTTGCAGGGAATCATGGCCGGGTGGCCGTTGCCCAGGCGCGGCGGGTTGACGCCATTGAGGAAATAGTGGGGCGCGAACTCCACCGAGGTCAGGTGCCAGATGCAGTCCTGCATCGAGATATCAATAACCTGCCCCTCGCCAGTCTTCTGGCGGTGCAGGAGCGCCGCCACCACCGAGCAGGCCCCGAACAGGCCCGAGGAGAAATCGGCGATGGAGACGCCGCAGCGGGTGGGGGTTTCCTCGAAGCCGGTAACGATGGTCATGCCGCCCATCGCCTGCGCCACCGGGTCGAAGCCGGGGTAGTCGCGGCGGGGGCCCGTCTGCCCGTAGGCCGATATCGAGGCGTAGATGAGGTTAGGATTGAGTTTGCACATCGCGGCGCTGCCCAGCCCCAGCTTGTCCATGGTGCCGGGGCTGAAGTTCTCCACCAGCACGTCCACTTTCTTAATCATCTCCCGGCAGAGGTCGAGCCCTTTTTGGGTCTTGAGGTCAACGGTGACGCTCTTCTTGCCCCGGTTGAGGATGATAAAGGGGCCGCCCTCGTGCCCCTCGGTATGGGGTACGTCGTAGCGTATCAGGTCGCCGCCCTCCCGCCTCTCTACCTTGATGATTTCGGCGCCCAGGTCTTTCAGGAGCATGGTGCAGTAGGGGCCGGAATAGACCTGGGTGAAATCGAGGACTTTAATGCCTTCCAGGACGCTGGCCATGTGTACCTCCTCGGCGGGGAGATTCCGAAACCGCTGGCAGGATTCACCGGCGGGGCGTCGCCGCGCGCGACGGCTGGCCGGGATTTTTCGCAAGTGGGCCAACCTGGGCTCGAACCAGGGACCTCAGTCTTATCAGGACTGCGCTCTAACCAGCTGAGCTATTGGCCCGTGCCAACCGCCTCTAATTGTACGATGAAAGAGCGGTGAAAATCAAGGCATAGAGCTAGTTGGCGCAGGCGGGCCTATTCGCCCGGCTCGATGGAGACCAGCTCGATTTCAAAGGTCAGTGTTTCCCCGGCCAGGGTGGAATTGGCGTCCATGGTGACGCCGGCGTCGGAGATATCAATGACGGTGGCGTAAAAGACGGCGCCGGTATCGGCCTGCAGCGGCACCTGCTGGCCTATCTCCAGCTCTATATCCTCGGGGAACTGTTCCCAGCCCATGGTAAAGACCAGGTCATCGCGGTAGTAGCCGTAGGCCTCATCGGGGGGCAGGGTGACCGTCTTCTGCTCGCCCACCTTCATCCCCCGCACGGCGTCCTCGAAGCCGCTAATCATGTTGCCGGCCCCCAGGACGAACTCCAGCGGCTCGCCGCGGTCGTAGGATGAATCGAACTGGCTGTCGTCGTCCAGAGTACCGACGTAGTCCACCGTCACGGTATCGCCGTCTTTGGCGACGGCGACTGCTTCGGTGCCGGTGGTCGTCGCCGGCGTGGTTTCGCCGCCGCAGCCCGGCAGCGCCATCGCGGCGAGCAAGATAACGGCGATTAAGATTATCGGTCTGTTTTTCATAATGTCTCCGAATCCCGGTAATAATCCGGCTATTTCGCCAGCAGCTCCTTGACCTTGGCGGTAAAGGCCGGCAGCACCTTTTTCCAGTCGCCCACGACGCCGAAACGGGCGTGGCGGAAGATATTGGCCTCGGCGTCCTTGTTGATGCCGACGATGGTCTTGGCGCCGGAGCAGCCGCTCATGTGCTGGGACGAGCCGGAGATGGCCACGGCGATGTAAAGCTCCGGGGCGATAATCTTGCCCGTCAGCCCCACCTGGGCCGTGTCCGGCATCCAGCCGTTATCGCAGGGCGGGCGGCTGGCCCCCACCGCCCCCTTAAACAGCTTGGCCAGTTCCTCCAGTTGGGTGAAGCCGTCGGCGCTGCCCATGCCCCGCCCCCCGGCGACGACCACGGCGGCGTCCTCTATCTTGACGCCGGCTACTTCTTCGGTCACCCGGTCGACGACCCTGGTGCGGACGGCGGCCTCGTCCAGTTCCGCCGCTATTTTAATGACCTCGCCCTGGCGGGACGCATCCGGCGCCAGGGGTGTAAACGCCTTGGTGCGGATGGTTACTATCTGGGGGTCGCTCGGGCTGGTGTAGACGGCCAGGGCGTTGCCGCCGTAGACCGGTTTGGTGGCCAGCAGGCGCTTGGAGGCGGCGTCTATCTCCAGTTCGGTGCCGTCCAGCGTGGCCGCCGTCCCCAGCCGGAAGGCCAGCCGCGGCGCCAGGTCGCGCCCGATGTCGTCCTGCCCCAGGATGATAATGGCGGGCTTGACCTGCCCGGCGACTTTCTCCATGACGGCGACAGCGGCGTCGGCGCGGTAGTCGGCCAGGGCGGGGTCTTCGACCAGGTAGACCTTGTCCGCCCCGGCGGCGATAGCCTCTTTGGCCAGGGCGTCGCCACCGGCGCCGACGGCGAGCACGCAGGCTAGTTCCTGCTTAAGCGCGTCGGCCAGCTTCCGCCCGATGCCGAGCCCCTCGGCGGTAATCGGCGCCAGGGCGTTATCCTTAACCTCGCCGTAAACGGCCACTCCCTGATGGTCAGCCATATCTGTCTCCTCCAGGCTAGTTTAATAATGTTAAGCAATTATGAGCCGGTCTCAGAGCACCTTGGCCTGGCGGAGCTTGTCGGCCAGGGCGGCGGCGGCTTCTTCCGGGGTCTCGCCCGCGGCGAAGTCGCACTTTCCCTCGTAGACCGGCTGGTAGAGCCGGCAGAGCTCGGCCCGCCGCCCGGCGGCGCCGACGGCGGCCGCTTCCAGGCCGATGTCGGCCGGCTTCCAGACCAGCGGCGTAATCTTCTTGGCGGCCATGATGCCCTTGATGGTGGGGTAGCGCGGCTCGCCGATTTCGTTGCTGACGGTAACCACCGCCGGCAGCGGCAGCTCGACGACCTCGTAGCCCGTGGCCGTAACGCGTGATACCTTAACGGTGTTGCCGTTGGCCTCAATCTGCCTGGCCAGCGTTGTGCAGGGCAGCCCCAGGAGCTCGGCGATGCCGGCCCCGGTCTGGCCGGCGTTGGAGTCCGACGCCTCGCGCCCGCAGAGGACGAGGTCGTACTCGCCGATTTTCCTGATGGCGGCGGCCAGGGCGCTGGCGGTGGCGTAGGCGTCGCCGTCGCGGTAAGCCTCGTCCTCCAGCAGGACAAGCTCGTCGGCGCCCATCGCCAGCGGTTTCTTGACCACCTCGCGCTGCAGATTGTCCCCCAGACTGAGGACGGTAATCTTGCCGCCGCCGGCGTCCTTGAGCTTGAGGGCGGCCTCGACGGCGTACTCGCCGTAGGGGTCGATGACCAGGGAGGCGCCGCGCATCTCGGCCTTGTTGGCGGCGGCGTCGATGTGAAAGCTGCTCGGCGGGGCTTCGGGGTCGATGACCTGCTTGACGCAGACGATAATATTCATCCTGATACCTTCGTGTTGTCTTTAGGATTTGGAAAGGGTGGCGTCGGGGGGTTCCGGTCTAATTTAGCATCATCCCCGAAGCTATGTCAAACGCAGGGATACGGCGCGGTCGATGCCGCTCAGGTCGGGGTAGACCGCGATTACGCCGCCGGGAAACGCCGCGCGCAGTAGTCCCGCGACCGCCGCCGCCTGACCCAGGCCGATTTCCAGCAGGATGCCCCCGCCCGGCTTGAGTCTTTCCCCGGCCTGACCGACCAGCGCCCGGATGCCATCCAGCCCGTCGGTCCCGCCGTCGCGGGCCAGGGCCGGCTCGCCGGTAAGGGAAATATCAAGCTCGGTACGGCGCACGTAGGGGAGGTTGGCGATAATCAGGCTGATGGGGGAAGGGAGGGGTGCCAGCAAGTTGCCTTGCAGAAAGGTGATTCTGCCCGTTACGCCGTGCCTGGCGGCGTTGGCGCGGGCTACTTCCAGCGCCTGGGGAGAAATATCGGTGGCGTAAATTTCAGACTGCGGCAAGTGTACCGCCAGGCTCACGGCGATGGCGCCGGCGCCGGTGCCGATATCGGCGATGGTGAAATTCTCCTGGTCGCGGGCTATCTCGATGGCCCTCTCCACCAGCAGCTCGGTCTCCGGCCGGGGGATGAGGACGTGATTATTGACATAAAAATCCAGCCCGTAGAACTCGCGGTGGCCGGTGAGGTAGGCGGTCGGCTCGCCGCCGGTGCGGCGCCGGATAAACTCGGTAAGGGCGTCGGCCTGCTCCGGGGTCAGGTCGGCTTCGGGGCTGGCGAAGAGGCCGGCGCGGTCGGTAGCCAGGACGTGGCGCAGCAGCACCTCGCCTTCCAGGGCGGCCTCGGCGATGCCGGCCTCGCCCAGGGCGCGGCGCGCCCCGGCCAGCGCCTGCCGGCGGTTCACACCTCCTGCCCCGAAAGCAGCCGGGCCTGCTCGTCGGCGGCCAGGGCGTCGATGAGGTCGTCAATCTCGCCTTCCATAAAGCGGGGCAGGTTGTGCAGGTTCTTGTCGATGCGGTGGTCGGAGATGCGGTCCTGTGGGTAGTTGTAGGTGCGTATCTTCTCGGCGCGCTCGCCGCTGCCCACCTGCGAGCGCCGGTCGGAGGTAATCTGCGCTTCCTGTTTCTGCCGCTCGATGTCCAGCAGGCGCGTCCGCAGCACCGCCAGGGCCTTGACCTTGTTCTGGAGCTGGGAGCGCTCGTCCTGGCAGACGACGACCATGCCGGTGGGCAGGTGGGTCATGCGGATGGCGGTGGCCACCTTGTTGACGTTCTGGCCGCCGGCCCCGCCGCTGTGGAAGACGTCCACCTTGATGTCGTCCGGGTTGATGTCGATATCCACCTCCTCGGCCTTGGGCAGGACGGCCACCGTGGCCGTGGAGGTGTGAATCCGGCCCGAGGCCTCGGTGACGGGGACGCGCTGGACGCGGTGGACGCCGCGCTCGTACTTGAGGCGGCTGTAGGCCCCCTTGCCCTTGACCTCGAAGATGATTTCCTTGAAGCCGCCCAGGCCGCTCTCGCTGAGGCTGAGGACGTCGGTCTTCCAGCCGTGGTTCTGGGCGTAGCGGGAGTACATGCGGAAGAGGTCGGCGGCGAAGAGGGCGGCCTCGTTGCCGCCCGTCCCCGCCCGTATTTCCATGATGATGTCCTTCCGGTCGTTGGGGTTACTGGGCAGCAGCGCCTTCTTCAGTTCTTCTTCCAGTCCATTTTGCTCCGCCTCCAGGGAGGCAATCTCCTGCCGGGCCAGGTCGGCCATCCCGGCGTCGGTCTCGCCGTCCAGCAGCGCCCGCGTCTCGGCCAGGCTCGCGGCGACGGCCCGGTAGCGGCGGTAGTGCGCCACCACCACCTCGATGCCGGCCCGCTCCTGTGCCAGTTCCTGGAGCTGGTTGAGGTCGGTGGCCACCTCGGGGCGGGCCATCTGCTCGTCCAGCTCCTGGTAGCGCTTTTCTATCCTGTCCAGCTGCTCCATCATGGCATTTTCCTCACCAAAATTATAACACAGCGCCGGGGGCGCTCCAAGCGGCGCAAATTGACATACGGCGCCCAAATACACTATAATCAAGCGTGCGCCGGCCCGTCGGACCCCATCGCCCCACGCCTTCGTAATTCATTTGCAAAATCGATTTACAAGGAGCTACGAGGATGACCATCACCGAGATACTGGCCCGCAACGCCAGACTGACACCGAAGTCCCCCGCCCTCATCGAGATAACCCCCAGCCAGGGCAAGCGGCGGGAGATAACCTGGCAGCAGTTCGACGAGCAGGCCAACCGGATGGCCAACGCCCTCATCGCCAGGGGCGTCAAGAAAGGCGACGTCGTCGTTCACCTGATGATGAACTCCATCGAGTGGCTGGAGGCCTACTTCGGCATCCTCAAGGCGGGCGCCATCGCCGCGCCGCTCAACTTCCGCTTCATCAGCCGACAGATTAAGTACTGCGTGGACATCGCCGAGCCCAAGGCGATGATTCTGGACGAGAGCTTTGCCGAGCGCGTCGCCGAAATCCGCGGCGAGATGCCCACCATCCAGCACTTTATCTACATCGGCGACAACCTCCCCGATGGCATGGAGACCTACGAGGACGTCGTCGCCAAGGCCTCGCCCGTCCCGCCCAAGATAGAGCTTACCGGCGAGGACGAGGCCGGTCTCTATTTTACCTCCGGCACCACCGGCGACCCCAAGGCCACCCTGCTCTGCCACCGCTCCCTGGAGCACACCGCCGTCAACGAGAACTTCTCCCACCGCGAGACGCGCGACGACTGCTTCCTGCTCATCCAGCCGCTCTACCACACCGGCGGCAAGATGCACTGGTTCGGCAGCCTCATCGCCGGGGGGCGGGCCGTGATGACCACCGGCGGCGAGCGCGTCACCGCCGAGCTTATCCTGGATACCATCACCAAGGAGAAGGTGACCATCTGCATGCTGCTGGTGCCCTGGCTGCAGGACATCGTGACCGCCCTCGATAGAGGCGACCTCAAGCTGGCCGACTACGACGTCAGCTCGATACGGCTGGTGCACTCCGGGGCACAGCCCATCCCGCCGGTGCTGGTGCGCCGCTTTCTCAAGTACTTCCCCGGCATTGACTACGAGGAGAACTACGGCCTCACCGAGTCCGCCGGGCCGTGCATGCACTTGGGGCTGGAGAACTTCCGCAAGCTGGGCTCGTTCGGCTACCCCCGGCTCAACCTGGACGCCCGCGTCGTGGACGATAAGGGCAACGACGTCCCGCCCGGCACCGTGGGCGAGATGATAATCCGCGGCGCCAATATCATGAAGTGCTACTACAAGAACCCGGAGAAGACCGCCGAGACCCTGCGCGACGGCTGGCTCTATACCGGCGACCTGGTGCGCCAGGACGAGGAGGGCTTTATCTCCTACATCGACCGCAAGAAAGACCTGATTATCAGCGGCGGCGAGAACATCTTCCCCGTCGACCTGGAGGCGGCGCTCATCGGCCAGCCCGACGTCAAGGACGTGGCCATTATCGGCATCCCCGACGACCGCTACGGCGAGGTGGTGGCCGCCGTCGTCCAGCCCAAGGACGGCGCTACCGTGACCGAGGCGGACATGAAGGCCTACTACGAGCCGCTGCTGCCCAAGTACGCCTGGCCGCGCCTTATCATCTTCGGGGACGTGCCCCGTAATCCCACCGGCAAGATTGAGAAGCCCAAGCTGCGCGAGCGCTACAAGGACGTGCGCTGGGAGCCTAAGAAGAAATAAGGCAAACTAAGGGCTAAGCGGCGGATGCCGCGAGGGCGTTTACCCGCCGAAGCCTTGTGCGCAGGTGGGGCCCGGGTGGGAATAGATAACCCCGATGGGGTAGGGTGGAGGGGAAGTCCCCCAATCTAAAATCAGGACGCCGGGCAGACCGGCGTCAGGCCGCTCGCCGTAAGCGACCGCACCGCCGCCTCGCCCTCCGGCGAAAGGCCCAGATTCTCAATATCTTTCTCCAGCGTCTCCGGCGAACCGAAACCGCCGGCGTAGCCGTTGAGCCGCGCCGCCGCCGTACTGGCCACGAAGTCGCTGAAGTCCGGGTAGATGGCGCGCAGCTCGTTGTAGAGCGACTTTTTCTGCTGCAAATAGTATTTCTGGTGGTAGTCCTCGGCGGGGTAGAACGTCCCGGCGGGGACAATGGCCGTGAGTATCGGGCGGCTCAGCCCGGCCTGGCGGCGGTCGCGGGAGGCCTCGGCCAGCTCTTGCTGCGCCTCGTTGTGGTAGAAGATAAGTGACATGTACTGGCGCGAGTAGGTGGGCTGGGTGGGGTCGTGGCTGTGCCAGAAAACGTCTAGTAATTCCTCGTAAGTTATCACCGCCGGGTCGTAGATAATCTCAATCGTCTCGCTGTGGTCGCCGAGGTCGTAGTAGGTGGGGTTTTCCCTGGTGCCGCCGGCATAGCCGACGCGGGTGCTCACCACGCCGGGCAGGCTCCCGAACCGGGAGTCGGAGCCCCAGAATCAGCCCAGGGCAAAGGTGGCCGTCTCGGTTGCGGCGGGGCGATTAGCGTCGATGGGCGGTATGGCGTATTCCTTCATCTCGGTTACCTCCGTCCCCCGGCAGGAGCCGGCCAGGGGCGCCAGGATAAGGCTCAGTAAAATCAAAATCATGGTCCCGCCGCTCAGGCGGCGGGCTGTTTTCTTAATGTATGGCCGGATATTCGCTGTCATCTTGGCATTATCGGCGGGCTATTGGCTGACGATGCGCACCGCCTTGATGGGGCAGGCACGCACGCAGTCGCCGCAGGCGCGGCAGGCCGATGGCTCCGGCATGGGCGGGGTGTGGGGCCGCTCCTGGCGGAGCAGCCGGGACGGGCAGGCCAGCGCGGCGGCGCAGATGCCGTCCGGACAGTGCGCCGGGCGGCAGATATCGTAATCTACCAGGGCCAGCTTGCGGGGCATCGTCATGAGTCTAAAACTCCTGGAAGCCAACGGCTTCTAGCAGCCGCTGCCTCAGGTGGGGAACTTCAGATTGCCGCCGGACGCCTCGCCGCCGCCGGGGCTGGAAAAGGTGGAAAGCAGCCGCTGCGCCTTGGTAGCGCCGCAGCGCGGGCAGGCCGCCTCGTCGTCGCTGGCATGGATGCTGCGGAAATCTTCAAATCGCTCGCCGCACTCGCGGCAGCGGTACTCGTAGATGGGCATGTTCGGGCTCCTCTATCGGCTCCGTATCTCAGTTACTTAATTTTACACCCCCGCAGGCCCGCCCCGCCGTGATATATGTCACACAGCCTTGAGGGTATGGGAAAGTTTGAGTGCCCGTTTGATGACCGAGAACATGATTTAAGGCACGTCGGGCGCCGCTAGGTGAGCATGAGGACAATGCCCACGACCACCAGGATTATGCCCAGAGCCAGCAGGCCGTAGAGTAATTTCATCGCGTCCCTCCTGCGGTCAATTGGCCCTACTACGGAGATAACGCCGCCACTTTGGCCGCGCTTACGTACTGATGATAGGCGTGCGCCGCGGCTTTGTCAACGGGCGGCCCGAGGGTAAGCGTAACGTTTTTATTAAATCGCTTCCGGCGGCTGGGGGCTGGGCTTTTCGGCGTCCGGGTGACCGCGCAGCCGCCTGGCGTTGACGCGGAAGGGCTTTATCCAGGTCATCTTGCGCCGCCCGTGGGCGAACCAGCCGCTGGCCCAGAAGCGCCACATCAGCACCAGGATGGCCAGGCCGATGGCCCCCAGCACCGTGAAATAGCCCCACTTCCAGTGCAGCTCCGGCATGTAGTCGAAGTTCATGCCGTAGATGCCGGCCACCAGCGTCAGCGGCAGGAAGATGGTGGCTACCACCGAGAGCACCTTCATCGTCTCGTTCTGGCGGTTGGCCACCGAAGAGAGATAGGTCGCCATCGAGTTATCGGCCCGGTCGAGCAGCGTCTGGTTGAGGTCTTCGATGCGGACGACGTGGTCGTAGACATCGCGGTAGAATATCTGCGCCTCGGGCTTGATGAGGGGGAACTCTTTGCGACTGAGGCGGTTGAGCACCTCGCGCTGGGGGGCCATGACGCGGTGTACCTTGAGCGCCGAGCGTTTGAGCTTGAGGATGCCGTCGAGGATATTCGGCTGGGGACGGCTGATGACCTCTATCTCGATTTCCTCGGCGACGTCGGCCATGCGGTCGATGGTGGGCATGACGTTGTCCACCAGGGCGTCGATGACGGCGTGGGCCAGAAAGTCGGCGCCGCGGGCCATGGGGCGGCCGTCCGCCTCCACCAGGCGGCGGATTTCGTTGATGCTGTAAAGGGGGTCGTGATGGCTGGTGACGACGAAATTACAGCCGATGTAGAGGGCCAGCTCGGCCGTTTCCACGATGTCCGATTCCTTGAGGTGGTTGACGCCGTGTACCACGATGAAAAGATAGTCGTCGAAGGCGTCAATCTTGGGCGGGTGGATATCCCGGCTCAGACAGTCCTCCACGGTGAGGTGGTGGAAGCCGAAAGTCTCCTCCAGAAACTGGCCGTCCGCCGCGTCGGGCGCGACGATGTCCACCCAGAGCAGTCCCTGCTTAGACCGGCGTGCCCTGGCGATATCCGGCGACGTCAGGCCGCGCTGCAACTGGCCGCGCGGGGGCAGGTAATAGCCCGTAACGGGCATAAGTCACCTCCCGGGGTATTCTTAGAGATAATTGTGGCACCTGGACGGTGGTACGTCAAGCCCGCCGGGGCTAATGCCATAGTTTTGTAACTATTTCCGGGTTGAGGATATAACTATTTTATGGCCGAGGGCGGATAATCAGGGGACACTAATAACAAAGCGAAAGGGGGGTATAAAATGGCTGCAGCTAAAGACGGCAAGCTGGAACTGCTGACCGATAAAAACAGCGTGCTGGCCCTGGTGGACTACCAGCCGTCGATGTTCAAGGGGGTGGCTTCCGGCGATAAGACGATTATCCGCAACGCCGCTTACTGCGCCGCCAAGGCGGCCAGTATCCTGGATATCCCGGTGGTGCTGTCCACCATCAATCCCCAGTCCAACGGCAATTTCATCGCCGAAATCGCCGCGCTCTTCCCCAACCAGGAGATATTCGCCCGGAAGGTGCCCAGCTTCGACGCCTTTGAAGACGACCGGAACTGGAACGCCGTCAAGGCGACCGGGCGGCCCAAGCTGGTTATCTCCGGCCTATGGACCAGCATGTGTTTCGCTTACAGCGCCCTCCACGCCCTTCGGGGTGGGCTGGATGTCTACGGGCTGATGGACGCCGCCGGAGACTCGACGCCGCCGGCGCACGAATACGGCGTGGAGCGGATGCTACAGGCGGGGGTTATCCCCATCACGCTGGAATCGTTGGTATCGGAGTGGATGCACGCCTGGACCAATCCCAAGGCCGGCGAGTTGGTGGCCGAGGTCTATTCCCGCTACGGCTACATGATAGGGATTCATTAACCCGAAGGCGGGAGTATAGTTTACATAAAGACAGGGAAGTGGCGAGGGATGGATGGGTGGTTATTAGCGGGCGGGAGTGGTGAGCCGCACAGGACTCGAACCTGTAACCGGATGATTAAGAGTCATCTGCTCTACCAATTGAGCTAGCGGCCCGGGCCCGTATTACGGTAAACATTGTAGCATTCCGCGCCGGGTGGTGGCAAGCGGGCCGGGGAGGTTTAGTTATGGGCGTACCGGCTCAGGCGCGCCACGTGCACCGGGGCCAGAGTATCGCCCTGGCCGGTGAGCATGCCCTTGACGTCGGGGGTGGCCTCCGGGACGTCGCCGGCCTTTTCCGGGGCGGCTGCGGCACCGGCGGTCTTACCGGCTTTGTCCTTGCGCCGGGTTATCCACAGTATTATCATACGCCGACTCCGTCCGCCCGGTTCAGCGTGGCGGCGATGCGCCAGGCGAGGACATCCGCCCCGAAAGGCTCGCTGAGGTAGGTATCGGAGCCCAGATTGAGGCCCCGCACCCGGCCCTGGCTGGCGCCGTAGGTGCTGAGCATCATGATGGGGCGCTCCGTCCACTGCCGGAGCCTGAGGGAGGTGCCGATGCCGTCGCAGGACGGCATGACGATATCCACGACGATACAGTCCGGCCGCTCGGCCTCCAGCGTCTCCCGGAGGCATTCGTCGGCGGGCCGGGCGCTGGCCACCTGGTAGTCGTCCGCGTTCAGTTCGTGCCGCAGGAAGCGCACCAGCGCCGGGTCCTGGCTGACGGCGAGGATTTTGATTCTGGCTGGCATGTTCCCTCCCCGATGTGCCGTTTGATTACACTAACAGGTTAACATCCGGGCGGTAAACAGGCCATAAATGCCCGTATAAAATAGATAAAGATATCGTTAAAGTATCCGGCGCCGCTATCAGAACTCATCGCCGGAGGTGCGCGTGTAGGCGCTGCCGTTGCCCGCCGTCCAGAAGAAGACGGGGCTGTCGAGGCGGTTCAGGTAGAGGGGCAGGTGTTTCATACCGCGGGGGACGAAGATAAGGCAGCTTTCGGTGAGCACGTAGCGCTCGTCCTCCAGGTAAAGCTCAATCTCGCCGCCCAGGTCGCGGGGGTTATCGCGCACCGTGCCCACGAAGCCCAGCGTCTCGTCAAAGTCGTGGGTGTGGGCAATCTCCAGCTCCAGGGGGCCGCGGCCTTTTTTCTCCCAGAGCCAGACGCAGTTGGTGTAGAACGCCCCTTGGGCGGCGCTGTCCTCCAGGGCGAACATCCAGGTGGCCTCGATGTAGTTGCCCTGGGCCCGCTGCTCCTGGATGCGCTTGGGCACCGGCAGGGGCTTGTCCTGCCGGGGGACGTCGGTAAAGATATACCTGGCGTACTTGCGCTCGGTCATGCTGGCCTCCTGGGGCGTTATTTGGCTTTTTTCTCCGGGGGCGGCCCGGCCGGCTTCCAGGCGCGGACGAGGGAGATTTCCAGGAAGACGATGGGCTTGTCCACCCGGGTGATGTTGATGGGGCAGTGCTCCACGCCGGCGGGGATGGTGACGATAGCGGGCGTGGTGATAAGGTGCTTCTCGCCGCCGATGGTGAACTCGATTTCCGCCCCGAAGTCGGCAATATCGGTCGGGTCGCCGCCGATGAAGCCGAGCATCTCCACGAAGTCGTGCGAGTGGGGGCGGTCGAAGGCTACCGGCTTGGTGATGCAGTGGTAGCCTAAGCTACAATCGGCGTCCAGCTCGCCGTCGTGGGCGACGATGGAGCGGCCGGTGTAGTGTTCGGGCGGCATGTCGCGCAGGAACGCGGTCTTGACGCAGTGGCCGTATTTGGATGCGGTCATTTGGTGCCTCCTTTATCTTTCAGCAGGCGCGCGTTTTTCTTGCCTTCGGAGGTGGGCTTACCGGTAACGGGGTGGTGGTAGTGGAAGGGGAAGATATAGCCGGAGACGAAGCGCGGGTCGAAGTCCGCCGGCGGGACATCGGGGACGGGCCCCGTAAAGCTGCGGACGGCCTTGCCCAGGTCCTCGACGGCCATCCAGGCCTTTTTATCGACGCGGATGTTCAGGGGGATAATCCAGTCTATCTTGAGCATCTTCCAGGCGCCGTCCTGCTTGATGTACTCGATTTCGTACAACCCGCCGACGATGGAGCAGTTGAACTCTCCCTTTTCGTTGGGGATGGCCACCCCGCCGAAGGAGTACCACCGCCCCCTGGCGCGCTGGCCGTCCGGGTCGACGTCCACCACCCCGGCGATGGGCATGACCTGGTGCAGAAAGCCGGGCGGCGGCTCGGGCCGGTCGGTGCCGACGCCGAAGTAGCGCTTCACCCCGTCCTTGCCCTTCCAGGTGCCCTCCAGCCAGTGCAGGGTAACGTCGGGGTGGTCGGCGAAGCAGTCGTAGATTTCGTCGCGCATCATGTGCTGCACGTAGTAGCTGTAGACCCTTTGCAGCCTTTTTACCTCGTTGACGTCTTCCAGCAGGCCGACCTTCTTTTCCAGGGCGGCGATTTTGGCTTCCATCTCTTTAGCGTCCATAGAAGTCTCCTTTACCTGCCTGAGCATAACCTGCCCGATTGTACTCCTAAAGGCGGGGGAAAGACAAATAAAAAAGGGAGGCTTTTTAGGCCTCCCTTTCTTTTCGGATGGTTTGTCTCTAGACGCAGACCGGGGCCGTTACGGCCAGGTGGTAGCCCACGCCGGGGATGGTCTGGATGTAGCGGGGGTTCTTGGGGTCGGGCTCAAGCTTGCGGCGCAGCCGCCCCACGAAGACGCGCAGGTACTCCTTCTCCGAGGAATACTCGCTGCCCCATATCTTTTGCAGCAGCATGGAGTGGGTGAGGACTTTGTCGCAGTTGACGGCCAGGTGCTGCAGCAGGGCGTACTCGGTGGGGGTGAGGGTGATTTCCTCCCCGTTGATGGTGACGTATCGCTTGGCGAAGTTTATCTCCAGGCCGTCGTAGCTGAAACTGGACTGGGTGGGATTGGCGTCGGCGTCGCCGCGGTGGCGGAAGGCCGTCTTCACCCGGGCCATCAACTCGGCGATGCCGAAGGGCTTGGTGAGGTAGTCGTCGGCGCCCAGCTCCAGGCACTTGACCTTGTCGTTTTCGTCGCCGCGGGCGCTGAGTATGATAATCGGCACGCTGGACCACTCCCGGGTGCGGCGGCATACCTCCACGCCGTCCACCTTGGGCATCATCAGGTCTAAAATTATCAGGTCGATGAAGTCGCGCTGCACCGCCTCCAGGCATTCCTCGCCGTTGGCCGCGGTGAGCACTTCGTAGCCCCGCGCCTTGAGATTGGCGCTGACCAGCCTCAGGATGGCCGGGTCGTCGTCGACAATGAGTACTCTCTTTTTCTCCATAGCTTTAACTCCTTTACTCTAGTGGCAGGCTGAAAGAGAACCTGGCGCCCTGGCCCGGCTGGCTCTCCACCCATATCCGTCCGCCGTGGGCCTCGATGATGCCCTGGCAGATGGCCAGTCCCAGCCCGGTTCCCTTTCTCCGTCCGTTCTGGAGGCTGCACCCCTGGAAGAACCGCTCGAAGACCTTGGCGTGCAGTTCGGGGGGGATGCCGCTGCCGGCGTCGGTGACGCTTAGAATTATCTCTTTATCTCCGCTGTGGGCATCGATGGTAATATCAGTATCGTCCTCGCAGTACTTGACCGCGTTCTCCACCAGGTTGGTAATGACCTCGCCGATGCGCCCTTCGTCGAGGGGGACAGCCGGCAATTCCTCGGGGATTTCGACGCGCAGGCGATGGTGGCTGGTAATGCTGTTCAGCCGCTCCCGGATGGCGGTGATGACGTCGCCGAGCTTGTGCCGCTGCCGGGTAACATCCAGGGCTTCGGCCTCAAGGCGGGACATCATCAGCAGGTCGTCGACGAGGCGGGTGAGGGTATCGGCGTCCTTGTCGATGGAGGTCAGGAACTCCCGCCGCGTCTCGTCGTCGAAGATGACGTCCGGCTGGAGCAGGCTGCTGGCCGAGCCCTTGATGACGGCCAGCGGGGTGCGCAGCTCGTGGGAGACGTTGGCCAGAAGCTCGGTGCGCATCGTGTCCAGCTCGCGCAGGGCGCGGGCGCTGGAGGCCTCCTCGTAGAGCTGGGCGTTCCTCACGGCGATGGCAATCTCGCGTCCCACGCCGAGGAGCAGGTCGATGTTGATAGCGCTGAAATAGCGGGCGAAGCTGGTAGCCACCCCCAGCACGCCGATGCTCTCGCCGAGGCTGGCCAGGGGCACGCCGGCGAAGGAACGGTAGCCGCCGTGGCGGAGGAAGCCGAGCTCGGCGTCTCTGAAAGTGCTTAAATCTTCGCAGATGACGGGCATGGCATTGTCGAAAATGCGGCGGATGACGCCGCCCGCCGGGCCGATTTCGGCCGGCAGGGCATCGCGGAGGCGCGCCGGCAAGCCGTGGTGTCCCCGCAGCTTGAGGCTGCCGCCCTCATTGAGGTAAACAAAGCTGGCCTCCAGCCCGGTAGAGCGGGCCAGCTGCTGCAGGGCGGCCGCGGTAATCTGGCCCAGGTCCAGGGACTGCGCCGCCGCCTGGGAGACGCTGAGCAAAGTGTTGGTAATATGGTTGTGGCGCTCCAGCTCCTCCACCAGCTGGCGGTTCTCCAGAATCAGGCGCTGCCGCTCCAGCCCGCGCCCGATGACCGAGAGGAGGTTATCCGGGTCGAGGGGTTTCTCCAGGTAGGCGAAGGCCCCCCGGTTGAGCGAGCGGACGGCGCTTTGCACCGAGGAATGGCCGGTAAGCATGATGGCGACGATGTCCGGGTTGAGTTCCAGGATGCGGGTGAGCAGCTCGGTGCCGTCGGCGTCGGGCAGGCTGATGTCCAGCACGGCCGCGTTGTAGAAACGCTCTTCCAGCCGCTCCAGCGCCTCGGCGGCCGAGGCCACCATGGTCACCTCGTAGCCCTTGCCACCCAGGATGCGCCGGATGGTCTCCAGGAAGTCCCGGTCGTCGTCAACTACCAGCAGGTACTCTTTGGCTTTCATATCCGTTAACAGGCCGCCGCGGCTTTAGCGTCGCTTTCGTCGGCGACGACCTCCTCGATAAAATCAATCAGCTGGTCGATGCGGATGGGTTTGTGCATGACGCGCCGCACGCCCTCGCTGCGGGCGGTCTCCACCAGCTCATCGTCGGAGTTGGCCGTCATCAGGATGACCGGGGCCTCCGGCCAGAGCTCCCTTATCTGGCGGAAGGCGTCCACGCCGTCCGTCCGGGGCATGACGATGTCCATCAGGGTGACGTCGTAGCGCTGCCCGCGGCATTTGGCCACGGCGGTATCGCCGCTGGAGGCGGTCTCCACGTAAAAGCCGCGCCGTTTTAATATCCTGGCGAAGGTATCCAGCAGGTCGGCGTTATCGTCCACGATGAGAATGGTCGGCTCGTCCGTCATCAAATTCCCTGGCCTCCTTCTCCCTGCGGGAGTGTTACCGTAAAGGTCGTGCCCTGACTTACCTGACTGGCGACCTCGATTTTACCCCCGTTCTGCTCGACGAGGCGGCGGCTGATGGCCAGCCCCAGCCCGATGCCCCGGTGGCGGGTGGTGAAGAGCGGCTCGAAGACCTTATCCAGGTTCTCGGCGGGGATGCCGCAGCCCTCGTCCCGGAAACGCGCCCAGGACAGGCCGGTCTCGCCGCCGACCTCGATGGTAAGCTGGCCGCCGCGGCTATTCATGCTCTGAAAGGCGTTGGCGATAATATTGGTAAAGACGCGGCCAATCTGCTCGGCGTCGGCGCGGATGTAGCGCGGCTGGCCGTTGCAGTTATTGCGGACGGTGACCTGCTCCGGCACGCTCACCCAAGAGAGACTCTCACGGACGAGCACGTTGAGGTCGATGCATACCGGCGCCGGGGGCGCGACGCGGGTGAAATCGAGCAGGTCGGTGATGATTTTGTTGGCGATATCCACCTGTTTGTCCAGGATAGCCAGCGTCCCCAGCGCTTCGGCGTCTTCCAGTTTATCCAGGGTGGTGTGGAGGAGGTAGGCGCAGTTGCGGATGACGTTAAGCGGGTTACGCAGCTCGTGCCCCACACCGGAGGCCAGCTCGCCGACGGCGGCCAGGCGCTCGGCGCGGATGAGCTTGGCCTGAACCTGCTCAAGCTGGCCGGTTTCGCCGGGATGGACTGGGTTTTGGGTACGCGGGTCGGTCACGCTCTCACCTCGGGTAAACTGTATAGTTATAGCCTACCCCGGCTGCCTCCGCCTGAATACCAGACAGCCCCCAATCCTGGCGGCCGTTGCCCCGATATTGGCTGGGGGGCGCTCTCCATTTTTAAATGGTGGATTCACCGAGCCTGTTTGGGGGTTAGCTCTGATGACATCCGCCAGGGGCGGCCCCGGTGATTTAGCGCTCGTCCTGACGCCATATGGCTAAATCGAATGAATTATTAATAGATATTAATGGTATGTTTATGAATCTTTACCATTCTCTTTATAAACGTAGCTTAGAATCGTAATAGACAAGCGGGAGGAAGCCGGAGAGGTGGGGTGAAACCAATAAAGGGAAGGTAGGGTAACAACCATGCAGACAAGGACAGAACCCAAAGCCGTAAGCCTGTACGTGCTGGAAGAGCAGGAGATTTACCGCGAGATGTATAGCTACGTCCTGCCGGCGCGCACCAACATCGAGATAGTCAAGGTCAGCCGCGCCGACGAACTGAGCGGCGTGGGGCGGGACATCGGCAACCTCCACCCGGACGTGCTCTTATTGAGCGTGCGCCGCCTCGACAACGGCGTTATCGAGGCGCTGGAGAAAATCCGCGGCGACTACCCCAGCCTGGGGATTGTCGTCTTAATCGTCTACTACACGTCCCAGGACATCGAGATGCTGCGGCGCCTGGCCCTCTGCGGGCAGAGCGGCATGGCCCTCTTCCTCAAGCAATCGCTGGACCGGGTCGACCAGCTCTGCCAGACGATTACCGCCGTCAGCCAGGGGCAGGTCATCCTCGACCCGCCGCTGGCCACCATTATGTTCGCCGGCAAGCCGGAGTGTCCCTTCCTCAAACAGCTCACCACGCGGGAGATGGAAATCCTCGGCCTGCTGGCCCAGGGCTACACCAACGCCTCCATCGCCGCGACGCTATTCATCGATATCAAGACGGTGGAGCACCACCTCAACAGCATGTACTCCAAGCTCAAGGCCGACCCCGATTACAGCACCAAGCACCTGCGGGTGAGCGCCGCCCGGCTCTACCTGGAGACGATGGGCACGCCCTCTATGCCGGCGCCGGCACCGGCGCTGGCGGGTGCCTGCTAGGGTAATTTACATAAAGTTAGCGTAATCCCGGCTGTTCCGCAAGGATGGCCGGGATTATCTTTGCCACGCCTTGAGCAGCTCGTAGTTGGCCATCCACTTGATTTCCACGCCGCCCTCCGGCCAGCTCTGCTGCATCTCGGCCATGGCGGCGGCGAACTCCGGGCTCGTCTCCAGGCCTGCCTGCGCCGCCGCGTCCTCAAACTCGTAGCAGGCCAGGTAGCGGGCCAGGCCCGGCGCGTCGCCCAGCAGCCTGTAGCGGGCCACCTGCGTTATCCCCTTATATTTCATCAGCATGGGGATGTGCGTCTCGTTGTACCACTGGTTGAAGGTCGCCTCCTTGTCGGCGGGGCATTCGGTGGCGACGATGTTGAGTACCGGTGTCTTGGGCATCGTTTTTCTCCTTCCCTGTCTCCCGGCTTGCCGGGGCTGCCCCCATGATATGGCGGCGGCCGCCCCGCTGTCAAAGCGGCGGCGGTTTGACTTTATCCCGGCGGGGAAATAAACTGTTAAGCGGCTTAACAGCCTATTTCCGGTAATATAAAGGAGGCATCCATGAAGGCGGCGGTCTGTTACGAGTTCGGCAAGCCCCTGGTAATCGAGGACATTGACATCCGGCCGCCGCAGGCCGGCGAGGTGATGGTCCGGCTGGCGGCCACGGCCGTCTGCCATACCGATATCCACGTCATCACGGGCGAGCTGCCCTGGGCGCTGCCGGTGGTCGCCGGGCACGAGTCGGCGGGCTACGTTACGGCGGTTGGGGAGGGGGTAACCTCGGTCAAGCAGGGCGACCGGGTGGTAGCCTCGCTGCTGGTGTCCTGCGGCAAGTGCCCACCCTGCCGGGCCGGCCGGCCCCGCCACTGCCAGGCGGTCTGGTCGCGCGACGAGGACAGCCCCTATAAGAACCAGAAGGGGCAGCCGCTGGCCCAGCTGATGCGCATCGGCAGCTTTGCCGAGTACACCGTCGTTGACGAATCGCAGGTAGTGCCCCTGCCCGACGACGTGCCCCTGGACAGCGCCTCGCTGCTGGCCTGCGGCGTCATCACCGGCTTCGGGGCGGTTGTCAACCGCGCCAGGGTGCCCGTGATGAGCAGCTGCGTTATCATCGGCGCCGGGGGCGTCGGCCTCAACGCCATCCAGGGGGCGGCCATTTCCGGGGCCTACCCGGTCATCGCCGTGGACGTCGCCGCTAAAAAGCTCGCCGCGGCCCGCGACTTCGGGGCCACCCACACCATTGACGCCAAAGCCGGGGACACCGTCGAGGCGGTCAAGGGTCTTACCGGCGGCCTGGGGGCGGACTACGTCTTCGTCACCGTCGGCAGCATCGACGCCATCACTACCGGCTTCGCGATGTCCGGTACCTCCGGCATGACCGTCATCGTGGGCCTGCCCGACGTCAAGGAGATGCTCACTGTCTCGCCGCTGGCCTTTATCAAGGACGAGCGGGTGCTCACCGGCTCCTACATGGGCTCCACCCACCTGAGCCGGGATATTCCCAACCTGATTAAGCTGTATCAGGCCGGCATCCTCAAGCTGGACGAGCTCATCACCGCCCGCTACCCCCTGGAGCAGATTAACGAAGCCATCGAAGCGGTGGTCAAGGGGCAGGCGCTGCGGAACGCCATCATGTTTGAGTGAAAATAAGCCCTCCCCGCCTCCCCGTCGGAGTAATCTATTCCCACCCTGGCCCCGCCTACGCCAAGACTTCGGCGGGTAAACCGCCCTCGGCACATCCTCGGCTTAGCCCGTAGTTTTGCCACCCATTTACCCCCAGGGGTGTTTAAGAGGGGCGAAGCCCCTCTGCCCTTATTCCAGGCTGTGCTGTTTGCGGAGGGGGATCTCCTTGATGAAGAGGTTGATGACGAAGGAGAGGCCCACGGCGAACAGCGTGAACAGAAAGACCTGCGACAGGGCCGAGGCGAGCGACTGGCGCAAGGCGTCCAGCACCTGCTGAAAGAGCTGCGCGCCCGGCTGGCCCAGCGGCTCAATCATCTGCCGTAGCTGGTCCTGCGCCTCCTGGCTTACCAGCGCCTGCGGGTTGTGCGCCAGGCTGTCCAGCTCGTCGGCGGGCAGGGCGTTCTTGACCACGGCGGGCAGCTTGTCAAGAAAGGCGGCGGCGAAGCGGTTGTTGAGCACCGAGTTGAAGATGGCCAGCCCGACCGAGCCGCCCAGGGAGCGGAAGAAAGCCGCCGACGAAGTGGCCACCCCCAGCCGGTTATAAGGCACCGCGTTCTGCACCGCTATCGTGTAGAGCGGCAGGGTCGTGCCCAGCCCCAGGCCGGTGATGACGATGTAGACCACTGCCTGGCCGTAGGTGGTGGCGACCGTCATCCGGTAGAGCAGGAACAGCCCCACCGCCATGACAGCGATGCCGGCGGCGCCCTGGAGCCGGTAGTGTCCCCCGGCGCGCGAAAGTAGCTGCCCCGAGATAAAGCTCCCGAAGACCACCCCCAGCATCATCGGGGTCAGAAAGCTGCCGCTGGCCGTGGCCGTGGCCCCCAGCACGCCCTGAAAGAAGAGGGGAATGAAGATGGTGCCGCCGAACATGCCGAAGGCGGTAAAGAATATCACCACCTCGGCGATGGCCACAATCCGGTTATTGAAGAGCGACAGGGGGATGATGGGCTCCACGCTCCGCCTCTCCACGAAGATGAAGAGGGCCAGCGCCGCCGCCGCCAAGGCGAACATGCCGATTATCTGGGGCGAGGCCCAGGGGTACTCCGCGCCCCCCCAGGACAGCGCCAGCATGGTCGGGACGATGCTCAGCACCAGCAGGGCCACGCCGGGATAGTCGATGTGGTGCTTGAGGTGGTCGGGCCGGAAGTTGGGGAAGAAAAAGATGAACAGCAGGATAACGAGGACCCCCAGGGGGACGTTGATGAAGAAGACCCAGTGCCAGGACAGGCTATCGGTGAGGTAGCCGCCCAGCGTGGGGCCGACGATGGAGGACACGCCGAAGACGCCGGCGGTGAAACCCTGGTACTTGCCGCGCTCCTGGGGTGGGAAGAGGTCGCCGATGACGGTGAAGGCGTTGGCAATCATTACCCCGGCGCCGATTCCCTGCAGGCCCCGGAAGATGATGAGTTGGCTCATGGTGTTGCTGATGCCGCACAGCACCGAGGCCAGCATGAAGATAATCAGACCGCCGATGTAGAAGTACTTGCGGCCGTACATGTCGGTCAGCTTGCCGACGATGGGTATCGCCACCGCCGAGGTGATGATGTAGGATGTGGTAATCCAGGTGTAGTGGCTGAACCCGCCCAGGTCGGCGATAATCCGCGGCATGGCCGTGCCGACGATGGTCTGGTCGAGCGAGCCCAGAAACATGGCTAGCAGGACGCCGGCGAAGGTAATCATCACCTGCCGTCGGGGCAGGGAGCGCAGGCCGATGGGCTGTGCCGGTGTTTCTTTAACCACTTCTCTCGCTACTAGATATATTTATAGGCCGGTATCCGTCGGGAATGGCATCGGGCGGGCCGGATTAGGCCGGGCGCCGGGGACGGTGGGGGCGGGGCATCGGGCGACCTAAAGCTCCACCATCTTCACCGAGTACACGTCCGGTATGGCCAGGATTTGCTGCTGCACCGCCTCGGGCAGGGGCTCGTCCAGGGTCAGTACCAGCAGGGCCTGTCCCCGCTGCTTGAGCCGCCCCAGGTGCATCGAGGAGATGTTTATATCGGCGTCGCCGGTTATCTTGCCGATGGCGCCGATAAAGCCGGGGCGGTCGAGGTGGTCGCTGAAGAGGAAATAAGACCCCGGCGTGGGGACGATATCCAGCCAGTATTCCTTGATGCGCACGATGTGCAGCTCGTTCTGGCGGACGGTGCCGGCCACGGCGTAGGCGCCCCGGTCGGTGGTTATCTCCACGGCCAGCAAGCTGGCGTAGTTGGCGCAGGACGCCTCTTTCTCCTCGATGACGGTCAGGCCGCGCTTCTGGGCGATGACGTTGCAGTTAACGATGTTGACCCGCTCCTCGCTGATGCCGGCCAGCAGCCCTCCGACCACCGCCGCCTTGAGGGCGTCGGTCTCGTAGCCGGCGATGTCGCCCTCGTACTTGATGCGGATGGTCTTCGTCTGGCCCTCGGCCAGCTCGTAGAGCAGGTTGCAGATGACCCCGGCCAGCTTGAGGTAAGGCGCCAGGGCCGCCATCGTCTCCGAGGGGATGTAGGGCACGTTGACCGCCGAGCGCGCCGGCAGCCCCTTGAAGATGTCCGCGATTTGCTCGGCGACGTCGCGGGCCGCCAGCACCTGCGCCTCGGCGGTGGAGGCCCCCAGGTGCGGCGTGACGATGATATTCTCCTCGCCGAAGAGGATGCTCTCGGTGCAGGGCTCTTTCTCGAAGACGTCGACGGCCGCCCCGGCCAGCTTCTTCTCGTGGATGGCCTTGACCAGGGCCGCTTCGTCGATGAGGCCGCCCCGCGCCGAGTTAATGATGCGGGCGGTGGGCTTCATCATCGCCAGCTCTTTGGCGCCGATGATGTTGCGCGTCTGCGCCGTCAGCGGCAGGTGCAGCGTCACGAAGTCCGACTTCTGCAACAGTTTCTTGAGGTCGACCAGCTCCACCTGGAGCTTAGCGGCGTACTCGGTGGAGACCAGCGGGTCGGCGCCGAGCAGGCGCATCTCGAAACCCTTCATGCGCCGGGCCACCTCGGAGCCGACGTTGCCCAGCCCGACGATGCCCAGCGTCTTGCCTCTTAGCTCGGTGCCCATGAAGTCGTTGCGGCGCCAGGCGCAGCCCTTCAGCGAGGCGTTGGCCTGGGGGATGTTGCGCGCCGAGGCCAGCAGCAGGGCGATGGTGTGCTCACCGGCGGAGACGGTATTGCCGGTGGGGGCGTTGACGACGACGACGCCGCAGCGGGTGGCCGCCGCCACGTCCACGTTATCGATGCCGACGCCGGCGCGGGCGATTACCTGTAATTTCTTGCCCGCCTCGATAATAGCCGGGGTGACGCGCGTCTGGCTGCGCACCATCAGGGCCTCGTAGTCGCCGATGACGGCGATGATTTCCTCCGCCTTGAGGCCGGGGCGGACGTCCACCCGGGCCTCCTTACGGAGCACCTTGATGCCCTCCTCGGAGATGGAGTCGGTAATGAGTACATTTTTCTGTTTTTCGGCCATAGCACTTCCCCGACGATGGTATTCCTGTTTTACTGGCTGAAGCCCGCTTTGGGCAGGGCGTCCTTGAGAGATGCCAGCAGCTCTTTGATATCGGCCTCGCTTACCAGCCCCATGTGGCCGATGCGGAAAATCTTGCCGCCCAGGTGCTGCTGGCCCCCCGCCAGGACGATACCGTGCTGGCTCTGCATTAGTTGCCTGAGCTTATTGACGTCCACGCCGGCGGGGACGCTTACGGAGGTGACCGTGTTGGAGGCGTGTTCGGCCTCGGCGAAGACAGACAGGCCCAGCGCCTTGACGCCGTCGCGCGTCATCTGGCCGATGCGCTTTTGGCGGGCGAAGATATTCTGGATACCCTCCTTGAGTAGCATCTTGAGCGCCACCGAAAGCCCGAAGACCACCGAGACCGCCGGCGTCCAGGGGTTCTCGCCCCGCTCCAGGTAGTTTTTAGCCTTGCCGAAGTCCCAGTAGAAGCGCGGCATCGTGGCCTGTTCGTAGGCCTTCCAGGCGGCGGCGCTGATGCTGACCATGGCCAGCCCCGGCGGCACCATCCAGCCCTTCTGCGAGCCGGTGACGACGACGTCGCAGCCCCACCTGTCCACGGGGAGGTCGATGGAGGACAGGCTGCTGATGGCGTCGACGAGGAGGAGCTTGCCGGCCCCCTTGACGACTCTGGCGATGGCCTCCAGGTCGTTGGTGACGCCGGTGGAGGTCTCGTTGTGGGTCACCAGGACGGCCTTGATGCCGGGGTTGGCCTTGATAGCCTTGGCCACGGCGTCCGGGTCGGCGGCGGTGCCCCACTCGAAATTCAGCTTGGTGACATCGGCGCCGAAGGTCCTGGCGATATTGGCCCAGCGGTCGCCGAAGACGCCGATGGAGACGGAGAGAATTTTGTCCCCCGGCGAGAGCAGGTTGACGGCGGCCGCCTCCAGCCCGCCGGTGCCGGAGCCGGTGAGGATGTAGAGGTCGTTCTTCGTCTGGAAGACCTGCTTGAGCTCCTCGGTGGTCTCCAGGAGCATCTTCTTGTACTCCGGCCCGCGGTGGTTTATCATCGGCCAGCCCACGGCCGCCAGGACCTCGGGCGGGCAGGGGGTCGGGCCGGGGATGCGTAGCTGTGGCATCTATTTCTCCTTATTACGCTAGGTGTCTAAAATCAGGCGGGCAAACTGGCGCTTGCCGACCTGAATGATGCACTCGCCCTTGATATTGCAGTTGAAGCCGGTGACCTTCTCGCCGTTAATCTTGACCGCCCCCTGGTTGATGAGGCGGACGGCCTCGCCCATGCTGGCGCAGAGCCCGTTGGAGACCAGCAGCCGCCGGATATCCGGATTGGCCTCGGCGCAGGCGATGGTGGGCATCTCGTCGGGCGTCTCCTTGTTCTGCACCACCTTCCGGAAGTGCTTTTCGGCGGCATCGGCGTCCTTTTTGCTATAAAGCTGGGTGACCAGGTCGTGCGCCAGGCGCTTTTTCAGCTCCATCGGGTTCTCGCCGCCGTCAAGCTGTTTTTTCATCTCTTTAAGCTCGGCGTCGGGGATGTCGGTGAGCAGCTCGAAGTAGTTGAGGATAAAGTCGTCGCGGATGGACATCGTTTTGCCGTAGATGACCTCCGGCGGCTCGGCCACGCCGATGTAGTTACCCAGGCTCTTGCTCATCTTCTGGACGCCGTCGGTGCCCACCAGCAGCGGCGTCATAAAGCACTGCTGCGGCGGCTGGCCCATCATGCCCTGGAGCTCGCGCCCCACCAGGAAGTTGAACTTCTGGTCGGTGCCGCCGCACTCCACGTCCGACTTAATCGCCACCGAGTCGTAAGCCTGCATCAGGGGGTATAACAGCTCGGTAATGGCGATGGGGCGGCCCTCGGCGTAGCGCTTGCTGAAGTCCTCGCGGGCCAGGAACTGGGCCACGGTGAACTTGCTGGTGAGCCGGATGACGTCGGCCAGGTCGAACTTGCCGAACCACTCGCTCTGCCACCTGACCTCGGTCTTGTCTTTATCCACAATCTTAAAGAACTGCTTCATGTAGGTCTCGGCGTTGGCCTTGACCTCCGCGGCGGTGAGCATGGGGCGCGTTACCGAAGCCCCGGAGGGGTCGCCGATTTGCGCCGTCCAGTCGCCCACGATGAGCACCACCTGGTGCCCCAGCTCCTGGAACTGGCGCATCTTGCGCAGCATGACCATGTGCCCCAGGTGGATATCCGGGGAAGATGGGTCGAGGCCTTCCTTAAAGCGGAGCTTTTTGCCGGACTTGAGCAGTTTGACAAGCTCGTCCTCGACGATGACCTCGGCCACGGCCCGGTGGAGCACGTAGTCAATGTCCTGCTGACTGATTGGTTGACGCGCCGTCGTCATGGCTGTTTCACGCTCGTCCTGTCCAGAATGGCCTTGCCCTTTTTCACGTCGGCGGCCACCTGCCGCTTCAGCTCGTCGGCGCTGGCGAATCGCTTTTCGTCGCGCAGCCGCGCCACGAAGTCCACCTTGAGCTCGTGGCCGTAGAGGTCGCCGCTGTAATCGAGGAGGTAGGCCTCGATGGAGAGCTTGTTGTCACCGAAGGTGGGATTGCGCCCGATGTTGGTCATCGAGGGATAAGTGTGCCCGTTGACGCGGGCCAGGGCGGCGTAGACGCCGTCCGGCGGCAGCGACTGGCCGGGGGCTACGTTGAGATTGGCGGTGGGGAAGCCCAGCCCCTCGCCGCGGCCCTCGCCGTGGACGACCCGCCCGTGGAGGCGGAAATAGCGCCCGGTGAGGCGGCGCACCTTTTCCATATCGCCGGCGGCCATGGCCCGGCGGATAGCGGTGCTGGAGACCACCTCGCCGTTAATCTCTAGCGGCGGCACCACCGTCACCGTGAAGCCCATCTCCTTGCCCAGCTTTTTGAGGGCACCGGGCGAGCCTTCGCGCCCTTTGCCCAGGGCGAAGTCCGCCCCGATAACCAGGCCGCGCATCCGCAGGTGCTTTTGCAGCAGGCCGACGAAACGCCGCGCCGGTAGTTTGGCCAACTCGGCGGTGAAGGAGAGCGGCACGATGAGGGCTACCCCCTGCTCTTTGAGAAAGTTGAGCCGGGTTTGGATATCGGTGAGGAAGGGGAGGTTGTTGCCGGGGGCCAGCACGGCCTCGGGGTGCTGGCGGAAGGTGACCACGCCGGGGAGCCAGCCCTTTTCTTCGGCTTGCCGTTTCAGCGCCTCGATGAGGTGCTGGTGGCCCCGGTGCACGCCGTCGAAGACGCCGATGGTAAGGAGGGTATCCTTATCGGTCGTAAAATCGGCTAATTCTTCCTCGACCAGCACGCCCGATTCTCCCGGTTAAAAATATTTCCCCGAAGCGGGGATGCGCAGGGAAACGGCCAAGTTAACAATTCATTATACTATAAATAACAACACGGCCTCAATGAGTGGCGACGGGCTTAATCTCCCGTGTCATTGCGAGGAGTGTAGCGACGAGGCAATCCCGCCGCTAGGCGAAGCGGTAGAGGAGCAGGCCGGCCGGTATCTTGGGGTAGAAGTAGGTGGACTTGAGGGGCATGCGGTCGCCCTCGTCGGCGATAGTCTTGAGAACGGAGGACTTGACCGGGTTGATGATAAAGGCCAGCTGGTAGTCGCCGGCGGCGACCCAAGCGGCGGCCTCGGCGATGTCGTGGGTGTAGTCGACGCTGGCGCC
>DAOUEP010000046.1:0-11992 GCA_034430515.1 Dehalococcoidales bacterium
CTGATTGCCATCCTCAAAATCCTCAGCGAGTCCCCGGAGCCCCTCGGCTCCATCACCCTGGCGCGCGAGTTGGAGCACGAAGGCATCTTCCTCAGCGAGCGGGCGGTGCGCTATCACCTCAAAATCGCCGACGCCCGCGGCTATACCCGCCCGGCCGGCCGCGACGGCCGCACCATAACCGACGCCGGGCGGCAGGAGGTCAAGGAGGCGCTGGCGCCGCAGCACGTGGGCTTCGTGCGCGATAAGCTGGAGATACTGGCCTACCAGACCACCTTCGACCCCGCCACGCGCACCGGCCAGGTGGCCATCAACGCCTCCATTATGGCCAGAGAAGGCTTTAAAAAGGCCGTCGCCGCCATGAAGGACGCCTACCGGGCCGGTCTCTGCGTCAGCCAGTACGTGGCCACCGCCGCCGCCGGCGAGAAGCTCGGCTCGCTCATCGTGCCGGAGGGCAAAATCGGCCTGGCCACCATCTGCGGCGCCACCATCAACGGCGTCCTCCTCAAGGCCGGCGTGCCTACCGAGTTCAAGTTCGGCGGGGTGCTGGAAATCCGCGACTTCAAGCCGCGGCGCTTTACCGCCGTCATCGACTACGCCGGCACTTCCATCGACCCCTCCGAGCAGTTCATCCAGTCCAAGATGACCGGCGTCAGCCGGGCAGCGGCCACGGGCAGCGGCAAGATACTGGCCTCCTTCCGCACCATACCGGGGCCGGCCCGCGAGGCCGTCGTGGAGAAACTGGCCGCCCTCAAGGATGCCGGCATCGACGGGGTCTACGCCCTGGGCAACATTAGCGAGCCGCTCTGCCAGGTGAGCGTGGCCGTCAATCGCTTCGGCGTCGTGCAGCTGGGGGGACTCAACCCGGTGGCCGCCGCCGTCGAGGCCGGGGTGGAGATTGAGAATATCGCCGAGAGCGGGCTGATGGACTTTAAGGAGATGCGGAGCTTCCGGGAGCTTTAGACATAGCAACAACATGAACTACCAGGAAGCCCTGGAATACATCCTGCGCTTCGCCGACTACGAGCGCCTGCCGCGCTCCGGCATCGTCTGGGACCTAAGACGCATGGAGCGTCTCCTGGCGAGCCTGGACAACCCCCACCTCAAGCCGCGCACCGTCCACGTCGCCGGCACCAAGGGCAAGGGCAGCACCGCCGCCATGATGGCCTCTATTTTGAAAGAGGCGGGCTACCGCACCGGCCTCTACACCTCGCCCCACCTGCTCGCCTTCACCGAGCGCATCCAGGTGGACGGCCAGCCCATCGCCGAGGGCGACTGGGCCAGACTTACCGAAAGCATCCGGCCCGAAGTGGAGGCCGTCAATAAAGAGGCCGAGTTCGGCGAGCTGACGACGTTTGAAATCCTCACCGCCATGGCCTTCCTCCACTTCGCCCGCGTCGGGGCGGACTACCAGGTGCTGGAGGTCGGTCTGGGCGGGCGGCTCGACGCCACCAACGTCGTGCGGCCGCAGGTGTGCGTCATCACCTCCATCAGCTACGACCACACCGACGTCCTCGGCGACACGCTGGCCAAGATAGCCGGCGAGAAGGCGGGCATCATCAAGCCGGGCGCTATCACGATAACATCCCCCCAGGAGCCGGAGGCGCTGGCGGTGCTGGAGCGGGTCTGCCGCGAGCGCGGCGTCGAGCTGATTAAGGTGAGCCAGCGGATGGCCTGGCGGGAGACCGGCTTCACCGCCGAGGGGCAGACCTTCACGCTTCAGGGGCTGAAACGGGACTACGACCTGAAAATCCCCCTGCTGGGCGCGCACCAGGTGGAGAACGCCGCCGCGGCCGTAGCGGCGGCGGAGGTGCTGGCCGGGCTGGGCGCGAGGATAACGGCGGAGCACATCGCCGCCGGGCTGGCAACTGTCCACTGGCCGGGACGCCTGCAGGTATTACGCCGCGAGCCCTGGGTCGTCATTGACAGCGCCCATAACGCCGACTCGATGCGGCGGCTGGGGCAGGCGCTCAGGAAGTATTTTAGTTACGATAAGCTGACCCTGATACTGGGGTTCGGCGGAGACAAGGACATCGACGGCATGGTAAGCGAGGCCGCCGCCCTGGCCGATGCCATTATTCTGGTGCGCTCCCGCCACCCCCGCGCCGTCGGCGCCGCTGAACTGGCGGAGAGATTCCAACGGCGCAGTCTGACCCCCCAAATAGTGGAAAACGTGGCCGCGGCGCTTGGGGCGGCGCTGGCGGCGGCCGCCCCCGGCGACCTCGTCGCCGCCGCCGGCTCGGTCTTCGTCATCGCCGAGGTGCTCGAAGCAATGGCGGCGAGCCAGTGATTTGCCTAACCCGCGCCGAAAGCCATATAATCGGGTAACGCAACCGCATCTATCCGAGGAGGCTTCCCGATGGCACACTGGGACAAGAAATACATCGTCACCGAGCTTACCGAGCACATCCAGGAAGGAGCCTGGACACCCAGATTCACCGATGACGAAGGCCGCCGGGTCATCTCCATGAACCAGAACGTCATCCCCGGGGCCTTTTACATGGACGTAACCTGGTTCCTGCCGGGCAAGTGGCCGGAGACCAAGGGCGAGGAGGGCACCGTCAAGGAGCACGCCCACGACTTCCCCGAGACGGTGGCCTACGTGGGCACCAACCCCGACGACCCCTACGACCTGGGCGCCGAAATCGAGTTCTGGATTGACGGCAAAAAGAACATCATCGACCGCAGCTTCATCGCCTTCATCCCCGCCGGGGTCAAGCACTGCCCGCTCACCATTCTCAGGATTGACCGGCCCGTCTTCCACTTCACCGCCGGGATGTCGCAGCGCTACCAGTAAGACCGGGGGCTAGGCGACCTTTTCGTAGCCGGGGCCGCTGCCCGCCTCGAACATGAAGATGGGCGTATCCACCCGGCGGAAGTAAATGGGGCAGTGCTCCAGCCTGCGGGGGACGAAGATAAGGCAGCTGCGAGTAAGGACGTGCGGCTCGCCCCCCAGCCAGAGCTCAATCTCGCCCCCCAGGGCGCGGGGGCTCCGGCGGTCGCAGCCGGCGAAGCCGATAATCTCGTCGAAGTCGTGGCGGTGGGGCGTCTCGATGGTCACCGGCCCGTCGCCGGTCAGGCCCCAGATTATCTCGCAGCCGACGAAGAAAGCGCCCTTGAGGATGGAGTCCTGTATCCCCAGCAGCAGGGTGCGGTCGATGGTACGCCCCGCTCTGGCCTGGTCGTCCATCAGCTTCCGCAGCGCGGCTGGCTCGGGCGGCATGAGGTCTTCGTCGATAATGTATTTTCCGTACTTGCCGGCGGCCATTTTCCTGCCTCCTTATGTCAAGCTAACCCCGGGCGGGGCGTCCCGGCCCGTTTTTAATTGAAATATCAGCCACATTATACTATAAATGTAGGTAATACCCGGCCGCGACCGGCTATCCAGAGGAACGAGGCAAATGAACCCCGGAAAGAGATTCGAAAGGCTGCTGGAGCCCGGCTACATCGGTAAGGTGCGGACGCGCAACCGCATCGTCAAGACCGGCGCCGGGACGTTCATGTGGCACGAGGACGAGACCGCCATGAACAGGGCCATCCTGGCCTACTACGAGTCGCTGGCGCGGGGCGGGGTGGGCCTGCTCATCGTGGAGAGCCCCACCATCGACTACCCCATCGGGGCGCGCTGGCGCCAGCGCTACCGCCTCGACGACGACAAATACATCAAGGGACTGAGCCAGCTTCCGGCGGTCATCCACCGGCACGGCTGCCCCACCTTCATGCAGATGAACCACGACGGCCCCTGGCAGATAAAGCTGGGCCTAACGCCCGACCCGCCTGGCCACGGCCCGCCGATAGCCGCCTCGGCGGTAACGCTGAAATCGGAAAACGACTTCCACAACGAGACGCCGCACGCCATGACCGTCGAGGAGATAGAGGCCGTCATCGATAAGTTCGCCGCCGCCGCCGTGCGCGCGGAGAAGGCGGGCTTCGACGGCGTGGACGTCAACGCCGCCAGCTCCCACCTGCTGCACAACTTCCTCTCGCCGTTCTGGAACCGCCGCCAGGACAGCTACGGCGGCAGCCCGGAGAACCGGGCCAGAATCGTCACCTCCATCATCAAAGAAATCAAAAAGCGGCTGGGCGGCGACTTCCCCGTCTCCGTCTGCATCAACGCCATCGAAATCGGGCGGCTGGTCGGCGTCCCCGACGATAACTGCGTCACCACCACCGCCGCCCGCGCCACCGCCCGGCTGCTGGAGGCCGCCGGGGCCGATAACCTCCACATCCGCAGCCACTGGCTGGGCTACCACGTCGGCGCTTACCTCACCGACGTCTTCTTCTTCCCGGAGCCGCCCATCCCCCCCGATGCCTTCCCGCCGGAGTACGACAGCCGCCACCGCGGGGCGGCCGTCAACGTGCCCCTGGCCGCCGGTATCAAGCGCGAGGTCAATATCCCGGTGATGACGGTGGCCAAGCTCGACCCCTACCTGGGGGAAAAGGCCCTGCGCGCGGGCAAAGTGGACTTCATCGGCATGACGCGCCGTCTCCAGGCCGACCCGGACTTGCCCAACAAGGTAGCGGCGGGCAAGCTCGACGACATCGCCCCCTGCACCGCCTGCGAGAACTGCCTGGGGAGCCGCCGCTGTCGCATCAACGCCTTCATGGGGGCGGACTTCAATACCATTGAGCCGGCCGCCCGGAAAAAGCGGGTGGTCGTGGTCGGCGGCGGCCCGGCGGGGATGGAGGCGGCCAGGGTGGCGGCCCGGCGCGGCCACGACGTTACTTTATACGAGAAATCAACCAGGTTGGGCGGGCTGTTGCCCCTGGCCGCCCTGGTCAAGGGCACCGAGCTGGAAGACCTGCCCGCCATGGTGCGCTACCTGAAACGCCAGATTAAAAAGCTGGGCGTTAATGTAAAAACGGGGCAGGAAGTAGACGCGGACGCTATCATCGCGGCGCGGCCGGACGCCGTCGTTCTGGCCAGCGGGGGACTGCCCGCCGCCCCGGAGATACCGGGGATAGACCGCCCCGGCGTAGTCAGCTCCGCCGCCCTGCACCGCAGGCTAAAGTCCCTGCTGCGCTTCCTGCCGCCGGGCCTGCTGCGCTGGCTGACCAAAATATGGATGCCGGTGGGCAAGCGGGTCGTCATCATCGGCGGGGGGCTGCACGGCTGCGAGCTGGCCGAGTTCCTCACCCGCCGGGGGCGCCGGGTTACCGTTGTGGCCGCCGCCGGAGAAAACCTGGGCGAGGGGATGGTGGACGTGCTCATGGCCTATCTTTTCCGCTGGTTCCAGGAAAAGGGCGTGACCCTGGTGAGTGGGGTGAAGGAGATGGAGGTCACCGCCGCCGGGCTGGAAATCGTGACGGCGGACGGGGAACGCCAGGTTATTCCCGCCGACACGGTTATCCCCACCCTGCCGCTGCGGCCCAATATGAATTTATACGCGAGCCTAAAAGGCAAGGTGCCCGAGCTTTACGCCGTCGGCGACTGCCGCGAGCCGCTCCTCATCGCCGACGCCATCGGCACCGGCCTGCGGACGGCCCGCACAATCTAACCAAAGGGAGGCATAACGTGGCCAAGAAGAACGCCAGTAAGTATTTTGTGGAGAAGCCCGCCTACGAGGTCATCCCCCAGGAGGAGGTCAAGGGGCGGCTGCCCGCCATGACGGTGATGAGCAGTACACTGGTGCCGGGAGCGAACACCTACGTGGAAATCGGCTGGGTGACCGCCATGCCCGACCCGCCGACCCACATCCACGAGCACGTCCACGACTACGACGAAATCGTGCTGCACATCGGCACCGACCCCGCCGACCGCGAAGACCTGGGCGGCGAGATTGAGTTCGTCGTCGACGGCCAGCCGCTCACCCTCACCAAGACCTGCGGGGTCTTCGTCCCCAGGGGGGTCAAGCACGGCCCGCTCACCTGGAAGCGCTTTACCAAACCCCACCTGGAGATGACCATCATGCTGGGGGCGGGCTCCCTCGCCGACGCCGACCCCGGCGGCCACCGCAAGCGGGACAAATAGCCCCCGCCAGGGAGGAGACAATGAACCAAGCCAGCCAGACCGATTCTTACGACGTCGTCGTCATCGGGGCCGGGGCCTCGGGCCTGACGGCGGCCATTACCGCGGCGGAGGGCGGCGCCAGCGTAATCGTCCTGGAGAAGATGCGCTACCCCGGCGGCTGCTCCAGCTTCGCCGAGGGGATGTTCGCCGCCGAGAGCGAGATGCAGCGGCGCGCCTACATGAACTTAAGCCGCGATAGGCTCTTTAAGGAAATCATGGACTACAGCCACTGGCACGCCAACCCGCGGGTGGTGCGGGCCTTCGTCGACGAATCGGCGGCCACGATTGAGTGGCTCCAGGGGCAGGGCATCGAGTTCGCCGGGGTCATCACCAACTTCCCCGACGGCCTGAGGACGCTGCACATCCTCAAAGGCCCCCCCGGCGCCGGTGGCTCGCCGATGGTCAAGACGCTGGTGCGCCGCCTCAAGGAAAAGGGCGGCCAGCTACGCTTGGAAACACAAGTCAAGAGTATCTTGAGCCAGGGCGGGCGCGTCGGCGGCGTCATCGCCGAGAGCGCCGGGAAAGAAACAAAGCTCAAGGCCGGGGCGGTCGTCATCGCCTCCGGCGGCTACGCCAACAACGCCGACTGGATTAAGAAATTCTCCGGCTACGACCTGGGCGTTAATTTATTACCGCTGCGCAACTACGAAAAGACCGGCGACGGCATCCGCATGGCCTGGGAGGCGGGCGCCGCCGCCGAGGGGCTGGGGGTGCTGCACTTCTACCGCCTGGGCCCGCTGGGGCCGGGGGTGCGCATGATGGGCAACCTGGAGTGCTCCTGCAACCAGCCTTTGCTCTGGGTTGACCCGCGCGGCGAGCGCTTCTGCGACGAGGCCGTCGCCTTTAACGATACCTTCGTGGGCAACGCCTCGGCGCGCCTGCGGGAGGGCTTTAGCTACACTATCTTCGACGAGGCCAGCCGGCGGGACTTAATCGAGCGCGGCATCGACCGCAACGTGTGCCTGAAGAACCTGCCCGGCACGCGGATGACCCGCTTCGATGCCGAGCTTGAGACAGCCCTGGAAAAGAAAAACCCCGACATCGCCGTGGCCGACTCCATCGAGGCGCTGGCGGAGAAGATTGGCCTTAACGCCGCCGTGCTGACGAAGACAGTCGAGGATTATAACCGGGCCTGCGACCGCGGCCATGACACTCTCTTCGCCAAAGACGCCCGCTACCTCCAGCCCGTCCGGGAGCCCCGCTTCTTCGCCCTGAAGGCCTACACCGTCTTCATGGGGACGCTGGGGGGAATCAAAATCAACCACCGCACCGAGGTGCTGGATAGCGAAGAACAAGTCATTCCGGGGCTCTACGCCGTCGGCACCGACGCCGGCGGCCTCTACGGCGACAGCTACTGCTTCCTGCCCGCCTCCGGGGCGACGCTGGGCTGGGCCGTCAACTCCGGGCGGCTGGCGGGGCGCCACGTCCTGATGTATCTCAAGGGGCGGGCCTAGGCCGCGGGGTCATGTTGGGGTAGCCCTCGCTCATGCCCTCGTCCCGCCAGAAAGACCAGTCCGAGGCGGCCCGGGCCTCCGGCGTGAGCAATTGCGGGTAGAACTTCTCGGTATGGCGGCGGCCCTGGTTGACCTCGATGAATATCCAGGGGCGCTCCGTCCGGATGGGGTTCCAGGGGCCGTGGATGAAATTGGGCGGCAGGAAGACCACCGTCGTCGTGGTGATGACGTGCCGCTCCAGCTCCGGCCCCACGTAGAGCTCCACCTCCGCCCCCAGGTCGTCCGGGTCGTCGGGGTTGGTGCCGATGTGGATTAAAAGCTCGGCCTCGCTGTGGAGGTGGGGCGGGTGGCCTATCTTCATGCGGGGGGTCTGGTGGGGGAGCACCCAGTGGATAAAGTAGAAATTGCTCCCGGCGATGTTGCGCTCGTCCATGCGCTGGATAATCGGCCCCATGACGAACGGCGGCCCCGGCGGGGGGTCGTACTTGAGGAAGTATTTATCGTACCTGTTCCCGGCCATGGCGCTGCCCTCCTCGGAGAAAAATCTAGCCCAGCCGCCGGATAATCCCGGCGGCGTCCGCCAGCCCTTCCAGCTTTTCTATCATGCCGATGACCTCTTCGACGGTATCGGCGGCCAGCGGCTTAATCGAGGCGGCGGCCCCCCGGCGGAACTTGGCGGCGCAGTCGCCGAAGCTCATCGGTCTTTCGACGCTGCCCAGGCAGTGCTCGACCTCCTCGGCGTAGACGGCGCCGTCAGCCATCTCAATCGCCAGCTTACCCGGCCCGACGCCGTGGCGGTTATAGGCCGGCTCGGGGACGGCGCGGACTCTGGCGGCCACGCTCAGGACCGCCTTATCGCGGATGGCCTCAGGGGTAAAATCCTCCGGCCCGACCCCGCCCCTGACCAGAGCGGTGGCAATCGTCCAGGGCAGGCTGAACTGGGCGTCCACCGGGTTGCGGGGGCGGCTTTTCACCTCCGGGGGCTGGGATATTTCGTAAGAGGTCTCGCCGCAGTAGGCGGTGATAGCCTTAATCTTCGCAGCTGCGATGTCGTGCCGCGTCCTTAAGCTCAGGGCGGCGTCGATGAAGGCGTGGGCGAAGCCACAGCAGGGGTAGGGCTTGAAGCCGATGTTGGCCCCCTCGAAGGTCTCGCCCAGGCCAGCCAGCAGCCGGTGGCGGTCGTAGTCGCCGCCCAGGTATTGATTGAAAAGGCCGTACTCGCCTTCGAGGACGTTGTGCGCCCCGGTGATGCCCCGCTCGGCCATGAGGGCGGCGGTGAGGCCGCTGCGCGCCGCCAGCCCCGGCCCCATCCTTTTGGTGAGGGCGCCGTCGTTGACGCACTGCGAGTTGCCGGCGCACTGGTGGTAGGCGATGCCCAGGGCGTTGACCATCCGGGCTTCGTCCAGGCCGATGAGGCGCCCCGCCATGAGGGCGGCCCCCAGGTGGCCGAAGAGGGGAGTGGGGTGCCAGCCGCTCTTGATGAGGCTGCCGCCGGGGCAGCTGGCCAGCCCCAGCCGGGCCAGAAAATCGGCGCCGACGGCCAGCGCCGCCATCAGGTCGCGGCCGCTCCGGCCCCCCGCGCGCTCGGCGGCGGCGAAGCACGTCGCCACGGCCACGCAGCCGATGTGCACCTGCGCCACCGGGTGGCCGTCGTCGTAGTCCAGGGCGTGGGTCATGCTGGCGTTGACCTGGGCGGCGAAGGGCGCCGGGCACTTAAAATCATAGGCGATGACGGTGGCCTGCGGGCTGCCGCCCCACTCCTTGACCACCGCCACCAGTTCGCCGATGCCCGCCTGGCCCGAGCCCCCCAGAGCGGCGGCCAGGCTGTCGAGCACCTCCTGCTTGGCGGCGGCGACGGCCGGGGCGGGGAGGCTATCGTACCCAACCCGGTCGTAAGCCCTGATGAACTCCAGGATTGCATCCATAGCGCTAACCCGTAATTCCGTCGCTAGATAATCCCGCCGCCGATGCCCACCGTCTCGCCGGTGATGTAGACGGACAGGTCGGAGACGAGGAAATAGGCCAGGTCGGCCACCTCCTCCACCTTGCCCAGCCGCCCCAGCGGTATTATCTTGCTCATCATGGCGTAGTCGGCCTGCTGGGCCTCCTCCCAGGAGACGCCCTGCTCCTGGCTCCGTTTCTGGAAGGTCTCGTCGCGCAAATTGGTGATGATAGCGCCGGGGTTGATGGCGTTGACGTTGATTTTATGCGGCCCCAGCTCCAGAGCCAGCGTCTTCACCAGCCCGATGACGCCGTACTTGGAGACGCAGTAGGCCACCGAGCCGTTGACGCCGTGCAGCCCCGCCATGGAGGCGATGTGCAGTATCCGCCCGCCCTGGCCGCGGGCAATCATGTGCCTGGCCACCGCCTTGGAGACGAGGAAGGCCCCGGTGGTGTTCACCTCCAGGATGAGGCGCCACTCCTTTTCGCTTAGCTCCACGGCGGGCAGGCCCACCGGGCCGCGGATGGCGGCGCAGTGCACCAGGATATCTATCTTGCCGAGCTTATCAACCGTGGCGGCTACGAGCTTGTCCACTTCCTTACTGTCGGCGATATCGGCCACCATAGCGAGGGCTTTTTGCCCCATCTGCTCGATTTCGGCGGCCTCCGCGTCGAGGCCGCCCCAGCCCGCGTCGCCGGGGAAGAGGCTCCGGGGGGCGGCGAACTTATCGGTTACGCAGACATCGGCGCCCTCGCCGGCCAGCCGGAGGGCGATGGCGTGCCCCATCCCCCGCTTGCTGGCAGCCCCGGTGACCAGAGCGACTTTACCCTCCAGGGTTTTCATACCGGGTATCCTCCTGTTGTATTAAGATAGGCGCCGCCCGGCGCGCTAGGGACGGACGGGCAGCGGCAGGCCCCCGCCGACCAGGAGCGAGTCGCCGGTCATGTACGACGATAAATCGGAGGCCAGGAACAGGGCCACCCCGGCGATGTCCTCCGGCGTGCCGATTCTCTGCATGGGCACCTCTTTGCGGGCGACCTCGGCGAAATAGGCCTCGACGTCCTTCATTCCCTTGGTAACCGGCTGCCAGAAGGGGGTGCGTACCGGCCCCGGCAGGATGGCGTTGACGGTGATGTTGTCGCGGGCCAGCTCCAGGGCCAGGTTGACGGTCAGCCCCATCACCCCGGCCTTGGCGGCGTGGTAGTGCACCAGCGAGTTCGGCGGGTGTACCGCCCCCATCGAGGAGATGTTGACAATCTTGCCGTATTTACGGGGGCGCATGTGGGGTATCACCGCCTTGCAGCAGAGGAACTGGCTCTTGAGGTTGAGGTCTAAAATGCGGTCCCAGTCGGCCTCGGAGACGTCGTCGATGGAGTTGCCCCCCAGCCCCGGCACGCCGCCGGCGCTGTTGACCAGGATGTCGAGCTTGCCCAGCTCGTCCAGGGCGCGGCGTACCATCGCCTGCACCTGCGAGTTTTTGGTAACGTCGGCGGGGACGAAGACGGCCCGCGCGCCCGTTTTGCCGATTGCGGCGGCGGCCTTTTCCCCCTCGTCCCGGGCGATATCCGTCAGCACGACGGCGGCGCCCTCGGCGGCGAACCGCGCCGCGATGCCCCGCCCGATGCCCATGGCCGCCCCGGTGACGATGGCCGTTTTACCTTCCAGTAACACGCCTCTGCCTCCTTTGGCTTACGCTATTATCAGTTTTCGGGAGGCGGTTTGTCAATTTACGGGACGCGGCCCCCGCCGGTCGTTCTCTCCGGGAGAGCTTGACACACCGGGGGTATTTACCTACAATTGGAGGACTTTCACCATCCCCCGCGTGAGGTTTATCGAGTGGAAATAGAGTGGCTCATACTGGCCGATGCGGCCCAGGTAATCGGCAATAAGCTGTACCTCCTCGGCGGCGGCTGGGATAGAATCTCCCCGAGCAAGGACTTTCCCTTCGAGCAGCGCTGCGCCATCGCCCTGGCCATGAAAGTCCCCTGGAACGAGACGAACCAGAAGCACGCCTTTGAAATCGAGGTCTGCGCCGAGGACCAGACCACCGAAGAGCTGAAGAGCATCGCCAAAATCAACGGGCAGTTCGAGGTGGGCCGGCCGGCGGGGATTCCCATGGGGCAAGAGCAGCGTATTCAGCTGGCCATTGACCTGAGGCTCAAGGTAGATGCCCCCGGCACGAAAATCATCATCGCGCGCGCCGACGGCGCCGAGCTAAGACGGCTCGTTTTCAACGTCCTGCCCGCCCGGAAATAATTGTCCGCCCTTCCCCACAGCGACCTACGACGCCTCCCTTTGCTTGTGCTATTATCTGTTTTCGGGAGGCGGTTTGCCGATTTACGGGGGGCGGTTAAGTAGGTGCTGTTGACAATCGGTTGGGAAGGTGATTAAACTCGCATCATAGAATAACTTGATGGGTAAGGAGGGGGAAATTGATAAAATCAATTCAGATAGAGAATTTCAAATGTATTGAAAACAGCGGAGTAATAGAAATCAGGCCAATAACACTATTGTTAGGACCCAATAGCTCTGGTAAGAGTAGCATATTGAAACCTCTGTTATTAATGAAACAAACAGCGGATAGTCGTG
>DAOUEP010000047.1:0-4000 GCA_034430515.1 Dehalococcoidales bacterium
GAAGAGCTCTGGGAATAACATGAGCACCATTGATGTCAAAGGCAAGAAAATCGGCCTGGCCTTAAGCGGCGGGGCCGCCCGCGGCATCGCCCACATCGGCGTGCTGCGCGTCCTGCACCACGCCGGCATCCCCATCCACCTCATCGCCGGCACGTCGGCCGGGGCCATCATCGGGGCCGCCTACGCCTGGAACCAGGACATCGCCGCCATGACCAGGGCCGCCCTCGACCCCAGCTGGAAACGGATGTCCCCCCTGCTGGACCCCTCCTTCCCCAGGACCGGCTTCATCAAGGGCCGGAAAATCAAAGACCTGCTGGCCGGCTACATCGGCGGCGATATCAAGTTCGGCGACCTGACCATCCCCTTCGCCTGCGTGGCCACCGATATAGAAACCGGCGAGGAGATTGTCATCGACCGCGGCTCGGTGGTGGACGCCCTGCGGGCCTCTATCTCCATCCCCGGCATCTTCACCATCGTGCGGCGCGAGGGGCGCTATCTCGTCGACGGGGGCTTGACCACCCCGGTGCCCGTGGAGACGGTGCGGCGCATGGGGGCGGATTTCATCATCGCCGTCAACGTCAACCCGGACGTGGCCGACCGCCTGCACCGCCCCGACCGCCGGCCCGCCCGTACCGGCCGCGAGCCCAATATCTTTCAGGTGATGATGCAGTCGGTCTACATCACCACCTATTCGCTGGCGCGCGCGAGCCTGCTGGCCGCCGACTGTGTTATCGAGCCGGAGCTGATTGATATCGGCGCCGGGGATTTCAAACGGGCGCGGGAGCTCATCACCCGGGGGCGCGAGGCCGCCCAGGCGGCCGTCGCCGGCCTCAAAGAAAAGCTGGCAAGGCTCTAGCCACCCCGCCCCGTCGGATTTATCTATTCCCACCCAGGCCGCCCAGTGCCATCCACGGCTTAGCCCGCAGCTTCCCCCCCCCCGGTTGCGCCGGGTTATCCGTTGGTGTATTATTCCTTCAAATACCCGGAGGAGGGACTTACGGAGCTTATCAAGCATATCCTGCTGGGTAATTTCTGGAGCTTTCTGCTGGTGCTGTCCGGGGTGGTGGATATCGCCATCGGCCTGGTGTGCCTCTCCGGTGCCATCGAGGTGAAAGGCTCGCCGGTAACCATCTGTGCCATCTGTTTCGGCATGGGCGCGGTCTACCTCGCTTTGGGCGTCCTCATCGCCGTCCTCCGCATGAGGCGCCAGAAGGGGCCGTAACCGCCCGCCACATACCCCTGGGGGGTATGTGAATAATCGGTATTATTTAACCTTGTTTCCCGGCCGAACATACCTCCCCCGCTAACGGGCTAAAAATGCCCGTTTTTTTATTTGACACGCCGAATTTCTTGGAGTAAAATGCTGAGAACAGGATGTTCCTTAGGACTTTTGATATAGCACCATTAGCGTCTCTCCGGGCCATGTCCCCCGAGTGAAAACTCCGGGGCGTTAACGGTAATTATCGCCAGCGGCGATACATCATACCCCGATAACCCGGCCGTACAATCGGAGTGCAGAAAGGAGTTTTGATGGACATTTTTGAGCTGAGGACTCCCCAGTTGACCCGCCGGGACTTCCTCAAGGTGGCCGGCGCCGCGGTGGCCCTGCTGGGCTTGAGTCAGGCGCTGACGCCCAAAATGGTCAAGGCCATCGAGGCATCGGCGGGCAAGCCGGCCGTCATCTGGCTGGAGGGTCAGGACTGCGCCGGCTGCGTAGAGTCCTTCCTGAACAGCCTGGAGCCGCCGGCGACGTCGCTGCTGCTGGACAGCATCTCGCTGCGCTACTGCGAGACGGCCATGGCGGGCTCCGGCTACCAGGCCGAGGAAATCCTGGCCCAGACCGTCGCCGAGGGCGGCTACATTCTGGTCATCGAGGGCGCCATCCCCCTGGCCGAGGACGGGCGCTACTGCACCATCGGCGGGCGGACTTTTAAGGACATCGTCGGCGAGTGCGCCGCCAACGCCGCCGCCATTATCTGCGTCGGCTCCTGCGCCACCTTCGGCGGCATCCCGCGCTCCGGCCCCACCGACGCCGTCGGCTATCTCTACCGCGGCACCCAGCTGCACCACCACTACGATTACCTGGGCGAGAAGCCGGTCATCAATCTGCCCACCTGCCCCCTGCACGTGGAGCGGCTGGTGGCCGTCATCGTCCACTACCTCACCTTCGGCACCGTGCCCGACCTGGACCAGTTCCACCGCCCGACGGCCTTCTACGGCTATAACCAGCACGAGAACTGCCCGCGGCGGGCCCACTTTGAGGCTGGAAAATACGTGACCGACTGGGGCGACCCCGAGCAGCAGGGCTGGTGCCTCTACCTCAAGGGCTGCAAGGGGCCGTGGGCCAACCAGGACTGCTGGAAGCGGCTCTGGAACAACCGCACCAACTACTGCATCGATGCCAACATCCCCTGCGTGGCCTGCTCCGAGCCGGAGTTCTACGAATCGGTCAGCCCGCTGTACGTGCGCCAGTTCGATACCGAGCTGCCCGGCATTGGCCGCGTGGACATCGACAAGGTCATGGCCACCATCGGCGGCGTCGTCGCCGCCGGCGTGGGCCTGGACATGGTTATCAGCAAGGCCACCGGGCGGTGGAAGGGGAACGAAGATAAGAAGACCAAGCAAAAGGCCGGGAAGGAGAGCTAAGGCATGGCAGAGCGTATTGTTATCGACCCCATTACCCGGATAGAAGGCCACCTCCGCATTGAGGTGGAGGTGGAGAACGGCGTCGTCAAGGATGCCTGGTCGGCGGGCACCATGGCCCGCGGCTGGGAAATCCTGCTGCGCGACCGCGACCCGCGCGACGCCCCCTACGTGACCAGCCGTGTCTGCGGCGTCTGCGAGGGGGTGCACTCCATCGCCTCGGCGCACGCCCTCGACCGCGCCTACGGCACCTTTGTCCCCGAGGCCGGGCGCATCATGCGCAACCTCTTCTGCGCCGGGATGTACATGCACGACCACTTTATCCAGTTCTACGTCCTCTCGGCGCTGGACTACCTGGACATCATGGCCGTGGCCGGCTATACCGGCAGCGACCCGGGGCTGCTGGCCATCAAGGATAAAATCGTCGCTCTGGTGCAGAAAGGCGATACCTCGCCCTTCACCCCCCGCTACAAGCCCGACCAGTACAGCCTCAACGACCCGGACACGGTGACGACCCTGGTCTCCCACTACCTGCGCGCCGTGGAGCTCAAGGCCAAGTCGCAGAAGATGCTGTCCATCGTCTGCGGCATCCAGCCCCACCCCAACGCCATCACCAACGGCGGCTGCACCGCCACCCCCACCGCCGAGCAGCTTTACGAGTTCCGCCAGCTGTGGGAGGAGCAGGTTCAGTTCGTCGAGAACGTCTACCTGCCCGACGTCATCGCCGTGGGCACCGGCCCGCTGCTGCCGCTGGCCCAGATGGGCCTGGGCAATACCGGCGGCAACTACCTCTGCTACCCCATGTTCCCCCAGAACGACGCCGTCACCGCCGCCGACCTCTCCTTCGGCGGCTCCAATTACCTGGTTCAGGGCGGCGCCATCACCGGCGGGGCGCTCAACCCCGCCAGCCCGGTGGACTACAACGCCATCACCGAGGCGGTGAAATATTCCTGGTACGATTACCCCGCCGGCGTGGAGAACCTGCACCCCGGCGTGGGCGTTACCGAGTTCAACGTGCACAAGGCGGACGCTTACTCCTTCCTCAAGGCCCCCCGCTACGACGGGGCGGCCATGGAGGTGGGCCCGCTGGCGCGCGGCCTGGTCAACCAGTACCCCGAGCTGATGAACATCGTCACCAACGCCGGGGCCAAGCCGGGGGCGGTCGCCCGCCACTTCTGCCGCGCCGTCGAGTCCAAGCTGGTCGGCCTGGCCGGCCTGGCCTGGATTGACCGGCTCATCGAGCTGGCCACGGCCGGGCGCATCATCGGCATGAAGGACGACCCGGTGCCCGCCTCGGCGCAGGGCATGGGCGTCTGGGACGCCCCCCGCGGCGCCCTGGGACACTGGGTGGACATCC
>DAOUEP010000048.1:0-48397 GCA_034430515.1 Dehalococcoidales bacterium
GAGGTGGCCGAGAAAATTCTGGACAGGGTAGCGGGGATATTCCAGGCTGGGGCGGGAACCTAGCCATGGATACCCCCGATTTGACCATCATCACCTACCGGCCGCAAGACGAACCCGCCGTGCTGCAGCTATGGGAAGACTGCAAACTGACCCGCCCCTGGAACAACCCGAAGCGGGATATCGAGCGGATACTCCAGGTGTACCCGGAGCTTTTCCTGGTCGGATTCATCGGCGAAATCCTCGTCGCCACGGTCATCGGCGGCTATGACGGTCATCGCGGCTGGATTTACTACCTGGGCGTCCTGCCCGACTACCGCTGGCGCGGCTACGGGCGAATGATGATGGAGGCCGTCACGGAGAAACTGAGGAACATGGGCTGCCCCAAGATTAACGTCCAGATAAGGAGTGATAATACCCGGGCCCTCGGCTTCTATCGTAACCTCGGCTATACCAACGAAGACGTAATCAGCCTGGCCAGACGGCTGGTGGAAGACGAATAAAAACGGCTACAATGTAGCATGTCCAAACGGGGGCAAAGGGGCGGGGCAAACTAAGGGCTAAGCCGCGGATGCCGCGAGGGTGGCCTGAGTGGGAATAGATAACACCGATGGGGAGCGGGGGCTAAAGAATAAGCTGGCGGCTCCGTAAACGAGGAGCCGGAAAGGGAGGGGCGGCATGAGCGCCGCGGATATCGCCACCATCGCCGCCGTCGCCATAGCCGGGCTAGGCTTAATCTCCACGGCTATCATGGTGTATTTTACCGGGAGACAAATTAAGCTGGAAAGAAAAATGACCAGCCTGGATTTTACCACCGGCCAGTTCGATAAATTGACCGATATCGGCGCCAGGGCCGAGTTCCGGGCGCTGGGAGACAAGGATATTCTTGAGTACACCAATTACGGGAAGAAGGACGAGAATAAAGGAAAAATCCGCAATCTCCTCGAATACGCCTACGCCTTTAATCGAATCGGCGCGGGCATTAATAAAAAAGCCCTCTCGGAAGATATCGTCTTTAATATCTGGACGCCCGGATGGATTATGGAAAACTGGCGCCGGTTGGAACCCCTGATTACGAAGGAAAGAGAACAACCCGGCCTTCAGGAAAAAAGGGGCTACCTTTTTTTCGAGTGGCTGGCAACCGTCAGGTGCCCCGAAGTAAAAAATAAGTACCCCGAACTCGATTTACCACCGGTGTAGCTGATATGCGAACCGGATACCGGGGGCAAAGGGGCGGGGTAATCTAAGGGCTAAGCCGCCGATGTACCGAGGGCGGTTTACCCGCCGAAGCCTTGGCGTAGGCGGGGCCTGGGTGGGAATAGATAACTCAGAGGGGCGGCGGGGAGGCTTATAAAACTAACCGGAAAGGCAGACTCATGACGCAACCCGCAGACACTCCCGACCTGCCCAAGGCCTACGAGCCGGGCAAGGTCGAGGCCAGGTGGTACGACTTCTGGATGGAGCAGGGCTATTTCACACCCGAGATAGACAAGACCAAACAGCCCTTCGTCATCATCATGCCGCCGCCCAACGTCACCGGCGAGCTGCACCTGGGCCACGCCCTGGAAGCCGCCCTCCAGGACGCCATGACGCGCTGGCACCGCATGAAGGGCGAGCCGACCCTCTGGCTGCCCGGCGTCGACCACGCCGCCATCGCCGCCCAGGTCGTCGTCGAGCGGGAGCTGGCCAAGGAGGGCCTCGACCGCCACCAGCTGGGCCGGGAGCGGTTCCTGGAGCGGATGTACCGCTGGGTGGCCGACTGCCGCGACACCATCAGCAAGCAATTCACCAAACTCGGCGTATCCTGCGACTGGACGCGCCTGCACTTTACCATGGACGAGGTCGCCACCCGGGCGGTGCGCATCACTTTCAAGAACCTCTACGATAAGGGGCTTATCTACCGCGGCGAGCGCATCATCAACTGGTGCCCGCGCTGCGGCACCGCCCTCTCCGACCTGGAGGTGGCGCACCAGGACGTACAAGGGCACCTGTGGTACGTCCGGTACCCGGTAGTGGGCGAGGAGGATAAATTCATTACCGTGGCCACCACCCGCCCCGAGACCATCCTGGGCGATACCGCCGTGGCCGTCAACCCGGAGGACGAGCGCTTTAAGGGCATGGCCGGCAAGAAGGTGCGCCTGCCCGCCGTCAACCGCGAGATTCCCATCGTCGCCGACGAGGCCGTCAGCCTTGAGTTCGGCACCGGCGCTGTCAAGGTAACCCCCGCCCACGACCCGGTGGACTTCGATATCGCCCAGCGCCACGGCCTGCCGCTCATCAACATCCTCAACAACGACGTCACCATGAACGAGAACGCCGGCCCCTACGCCGGATTAGACCGCTACGTCGCCCGCGAGGCCATTTTAACCGACCTGGAAAAGAGCGGCCAGCTGGTCAGGACCGAGGACTACAGCCACGCCGTGGGGCACTGCGACCGCTGCCATACCATCGTCGAGCCTATCGCCAGCCAGCAGTGGTTCGTCAAAATCGAGCCGCTGGCCAGGCCGGCCATCGCGGCCGTCAAGGACGGGCGCATCACCATCCTGCCGGAGCGCTTCGTCAAAGTCTACCTCAACTGGATGGAGAACATCCGCGACTGGTGCATCAGTCGCCAGCTCTGGTGGGGCCACCGCATCCCCATCTGGTACTGCCGCGACTGCGGGGGGCTGACGGTGGCCGTGGACGACCCCTCGGCCTGCGATAAATGCGGCTCGGCCAACATCGAGCAAGACCCGGACACGCTGGATACCTGGTTCAGCTCCGGCCTCTGGCCGCACTCCACGCTGGGCTGGCCGGAGGATACCGCCGACCTGCGCTATTTTTACCCCACCACGGTGATGAACCCCGGCTACGAAATCCTCTTTTTCTGGGTGGCCCGCATGATTATGCTGGGCATCGAGAACACCGGGGAAATCCCGTTCCGCACCGTCTTTCTGCACGGCCTCATCCGCGACGACCGGGGCGTCAAGATGAGCAAGACGCGGGGCAACGTCGTTGACCCGCTCGACCTCATGGCCGCCTACGGCACGGACGCCTTGCGCTTCGCCCTGACCACCGGCACCTCGCCCGGCAACGACTCGCGCCTCTCCACCGAGAAGATGGAGGCCGGCCGCAACTTCGCCAACAAGCTCTGGAACGCGGCGCGCTTCGTCATCCGCAGCATCCCCCCCGGCGAGAAGGTGGATTTGAACGTAAAACCCGGCAATTTACCCGTCGAAGACCGCTGGATTGTCTCGCGCCTCAACCGCACCGTCGCCAACGTGACCCACCTCATGGAGGAGTTCCAGTTCGGCGAGGCGCAGCGCCAGATTCACGATTTCCTCTGGGGCGAGTACTGCGACTGGTACATCGAGCTGGCCAAGATACGCCTGGGCGGCGACGGCCCGTCGCCCTTGCCAGTGCTGGTGCAGGTGCTGGAGGCGGCGCTGCGGCTGCTGCACCCCTACATGCCCTTCCTCACCGAGGAGTTATGGCAGAACCTGAAAAAACACGCCGCCGCCATCGCCAGCGAGTCCATTATGATTGCCCCCTACCCCACCGCCGACGAGGACACTTACGACGCCGAGGCCGAGGCCGAGATGGAGGCCGTTACCGAAATTATCCGCGCCATCCGCAACGTGCGGGCGCAGTACCAGGTGGAGGGCGGCCGCTGGATAGAGGCCCAAATCCACGCCGACGCCCGCGCCGCCGTCGCCGGCCACGCCGCGGCGATTCGGGCCCTGGCGCGGGCCAACCCGGCCTTCCCGGAGGGCGAGCCGCCCGCCGCCGACGATAGCACCCTGGTGCTGCCGCTGGCCGCGGCCACGGTGGTCATCCCCATGGCCAGCATGGTCGACCTGGCGACGGAGCGGCGGAAACTTACGAAAGAGCTGGCCCAGACCGGGGCCGAGTGCGCCCGGCTGGAAGCCCGCCTGGCCGACGAGGCCTTCCTCACCAAGGCGCCGGAGACTGTGGTTGATAAGGAGCGGCAAAGGCTCTATACTCTGAAAGAAAAGCTGGAGAAACTCCGGCAGCAAAGCGCCAGGTTTTAGGAGGTACGGTCATGTTCGAGAGAATCCTCGTCCCCCTAGACGGCTCCCGCGTCGGCGAGGCGGCCATACCCGTCATCAAAAAGCTGGTTGCCAAGTGCCCGCCCCAGGCCAGCGTGGAGATTACCCTGCTGGGGGCCATCACGATGCTGCGGCACTGGGTAGTCGTCGGCGAGGCGAGCGCCCCGGTCTCCTATACCGAAGAGGAGCTCAAGCTCATCGAGCAACGGGTCACCAATTACCTGGAGAAGACCGGCAAGGAGCTGGAGATGCCGCGGGTTACCGTGAAGACGATGGTCAGCACCGGCAACGCCGCCGAAGAGATACTCAAGGCCGCCGCCGACGTCAACGCCGACCTGATTGCCATGTCCACCCACGGCCGCTCCGGGCTGCGCCGCCTGGTGCTGGGCAGCATCACCGACAAAGTGGTGCGCGGGGCCGGCGTGCCGGTACTCCTAGTGCGGGCGCCCGAAGGCACCATCAACGACTAGTCCCCTTCGTCCGGGGAGAAATCGACGGCCAGCACCCGCTCCACCCCCTGCTGCCGCCACTGGCGGCGCAGGTAGTCCAGCGCCTTGCGGGTATCGCTGGCAATCTTGGCCTTCTCGCACCGCTTGAGGCGGTACTTGAACAGCCAGTAAGTGAACTCCTTGAGCTCGGCCAGGCTGGTGGATTTGAGCCGGGTATACCCCTTCTCCTCCCGGAAGCGTCCCAGCAGGTCGTCGCGGCTAGCCTCGTAAATGCGCCGGTAGGACTCGCCGGTGGAATCCCGGGTGCTGCGCAGGCCCCCCACCCGCCGTTCTTTGTCTATCTCGCCCTGCACCGCCAGCAGCAGGGCCTCCTCCACGGTCACGCCGTAGAAATAGTTGAGGTACTGGCCGTACTTGCCCTCGCCGATAAGCCCCCTGACCTCGGCGGCGTTCAGCTCCAGCGGGGGCACGCCGCGGAACAGCAGGGCGTCCTTCTCGCCCTCGGGGAGGAGGCCGTCGGCGGCCTCGCAGAGGCGCTCGGCCAGGAGCAGCCAGTCGAAGGCCTCGCCGTCGATGAGGTACTGGTAGCGGCGGCCTTGGCGCGTTTCCCCGGCGCTGACCCACAGCCCCATCGCCTCCAGCAGGGCCAGGTACCAGTGCCGCCCGCCGGCCAGGGCCTGCTTGAAGTGGTGGATGGCCTCGGCGTCGCCGGGGGAGACGTAATCCAGGTCGGCGGGACGCGCCGCGGTCATCACTCCGGGCCTCCGGCAGAAATAGTGCTTTCCGGCGTCCCGGCCTTGAGCTTTTCGTAATAGGCCAGCCGGCCGGTGGCCACCATCTCGTCAATCTTTTTGGTGATGGCCTCGCCGGCCCCGGCGATTTCCGCAAGCCTGCCAGCGGCGGCCAACTCGGCCACGGGCGCGGTGAGGCCGCGGATGGAACGGGCGACCTTCTCGTAGGCCCGTATCTTGAAGATGTTGTCCTTGCGGAGGCGCAGCCGGGCGGCGATGTCCTCGAAAACGGCGGCCATTTCGGCGTTGTCCATGCTACCTTCCGCAGCAGTGCTTGTATTTCTTGCCGCTGCCGCAGGGGCAGGGGTCGTTGCGGCCAATCTTGCGGCTGCCGGAAGCCCGGCGGGGTTGGGCGTCGCCCCGGGAGCCCACGGCGGCCTTATCCATGGGCGACTGCGGCTTGGCCTCCCGCGTGGCGATGCCCACGTGGAATATCATGTGGGCCACGTCGTGCTGGATGGTCTCCAGCAGCGTCTGGAACTGCTCGTAGCCGGCGCGCTTGTAGGCGTCGGCGGATTTCACCTGCCGCAGCGTCTGCCAGCCCGCCTGGAGGCGCATGTGATCCATATAGGTGAGGTGCTCCACCCAGAGCCGGTCGATGACCTGGAGCATCACCAGCCGCTCCAGCAGGCGCATCTTGTCGGCGCCGGTCTCCTGCTCTTTCTTCTCGTAGGCTGCGGCGGCTATTTCGGCCAGACGTTTGGTCAGTCCCTTGGGCCCCAGCTGCTCCACGGCCTTGTCATCCAGGTCGGGCGGCAGCGGTATGATGGTCTTGATGTCGCCGAGCAGGCCGGGGATGTCCCAGCCGACGCCGTGCGGGTCGGCCAGGCGCGAGGCGACGATGGCCTCGACCTCCCGGTTGACCATGTCCAGGATGTTGGCCTTGAGGTCGGCGCCGCTGAGGATTTTCTGGCGCTCGTCGTAGATAAGCTCGCGGTGCTTGTTGACGACGTCGTCATACTCGACCAGGTTCTTGCGGATGTCGAAGTGGTAACCCTCGACGCGCTTCTGCACGTCGGTAATCATATTGGTAATCATCTTGTGCTCGATGGGGGTGTCCTCGTCGAGGCCCGCCCAGCCCATGACCGTCTTCATGCGGTCGCCGCCGAAGCGGCGCATGATGTCGTCCTCCAGCGAGATGTAGAAGCGCGACAGCCCCGGGTCGCCCTGGCGCCCCGCCCGGCCCCGGAGCTGGTTATCGATGCGCCGCGCCTCGTGGCGCTCCGTGCCGATGATGTGCAGGCCGCCCTTCTCGATGACGGCGGCGTGCTGCTTCTCCCACCCGGCCAGCTCTTTTTCGTATTCTTTGAGCGCCGCCACGTCGCCGTTCTCCGGCTTCTCCGGGCGGCGGCCCCCCAGGATAATATCCACGCCGCGGCCGGCCATGTTGGTGGCCACCGTGACCGCCCCTGGCTCGCCCGCCCCGGCGATAATCTCGCCCTCGCGGGTGTGCTCCTTGGCGTTGAGTATCTGGCAGTTGATGCCCTGCCGCTTGAGGAGGCCGCTCAAAAGCTCCGACTTTTCGATGGAGACGGTGCCGATGAGCACCGGGATTTGCTGCTCGTGCATCTCCTTGATTTCCTCGGCCAAAGCGCGGAACTTGCCCTCCTCGGTCTTGTAAATCAGGTCGGGCAGGTCCTGGCGCACCATCGGCTTGTTGGTGGGGATGGTAGTCACTTCCAGCTTGTATATCTTGTAGAACTCCTCGGCCTCGGTGGCGGCGGTGCCGGTCATGCCGGCCAGCTTACGGTACATGCGGAAGTAGTTCTGGATGGTGATGGTGGCGTAGGTCAGCGATTCCCGCTGCACCTTAACGTGCTCCTTGGCCTCGATGGCCTGGTGCAGGCCCTCCGAGTAGCGCCGCCCGTACATCAGGCGGCCGGTGAACTCGTCGACGATGACGACCTCGCCGTCCTTGACGACGTACTGCTGGTCGCGCTTGAATAAGACCTCGGCCTTGAGGGCATTGTCCAGGTAGCGGGTGAGGGCGTGGTTATCGGGGTGGTAGAGGTCGGGGTTCTTGAGCAGCCCCTCGCGCCGCAGCATCCGCTCTATCTGGTTCATGCCGTTTTCGGTGAGGTTGACGGTGCGGGTCTTTAAATCTACGGTATAGTCTTCCTCGTCCCGGAGGCGCGGCACGAGGCGCGCGAATATCTGGTAGGTCTGGCCCGATTCCTCGGCGGGGGCGCTGATGATGAGCGGTGTGCGGGCCTCGTCGATAAGGAGGTTGTCCACCTCGTCGACGATGGCGTAGTTGAGGGGGCGCTGCACGCAGCGCGCCAGGTCGGGCACCATGTTATCGCGCAAATAGTCGAAGCCGAACTCGCTGCTGGTGCCGTAGGTAATATCGGCCTCATAGGCCTCCCTGCGGGAGATGGGGCGGAAATGGGGCCAGCGGTCGTTTTCCTGGCCCGAGTCGTAATCGGGGTCGTAGAGGCGGGCGGGGGTGTGCTCGTCGGGGTCCTGCATAGGATAGATGGAGGCCACGCTCACCCCCAGGGCGTGATAGACGGGCCCCATCCAGTACGGGTCGCGGCGGGCCAGGTAGTCGTTGACGGTGACCAGGTGGACGCCCTCGCCGGTGAGGGCATTGAGGTAGAGGGGCAAAGTGGCCACCAGGGTCTTGCCTTCGCCGGTGCGCATCTCGGCGATTTTACCCTGGTGCAGGGTAATGCCCCCCAGGAGCTGCACGTCGTAGTGGCGCTGCCCCAGGGTGCGCCAGGCGGCCTCGCGGACGGCGGTGAAGGCCTCCGGCAGGAGGTCGTCGAGCCTGGCGCCGTCGGCCAGGCGCTGGCGGTACTCTGCCGTCTTGGCGCGCAGGGCGTCGTCGCCGAGGGCCTGGTATTCCGGCTCCAGCGCGTTGACGCGGTCAACGTAGGGCTGGAGGCGCTTGAGCTCTTTTTCGTTGGAATCAAACAGTCCGCTTAAAAACTTAGGCATCTGGCTCGCTCACAATCAGTTCCCGGGCCTTATCGGCCAGCTCCGGCAGCACCATCACCTTGACATCGGCCATGCCGTCGACGGTGAAGATATGCACCGAGGGCGCCGCGTTGGACTTGAGGAAGCAGGGTATGCCGTAGCTTTCCAGCAGGCCCTTGATGACCTGCGCTTCCATGTCGCTATGGGCCTTGTAGACCTCGACCAGGTTACTTTTTTCTTTCAAACAATGCCCCCACGGACTGACCGGTATGGATGCACCGGATGGCCTTGCCCAGCAGCGGCGCGATGGAGAGGACTTTAATCTTGGGTATGCGTTTCTTCTCGCTGATGGGGACGGTATCGGTAACGACCACCTCTTTGACCGGGCTGGCGGCGATGCGGCGGATGGCCGATCCGGAGAAGATGGGGTGCGTGCAGCAGGCGTGTATCTCTTCGGCGCCGCGCTTTAGCAGGGCGGTGACCACCCCCTGGAGCGAGCCGGCGGTATCGATTTCGTCGTCCACGGTCAGGGCCACCTTGCGGCGCACGTCGCCGATGACGTTGAGCGTCTGGGTCTTGTCCTTGTTGCCCAGGCGGCGTTTTTCGATGATGGCCAGCGGCACGTTAAGCTCGGCGGCCAGGTCGCGGGCGCGCTTGGTGGCGCCGATATCGCTGGCGACGACCACCATGTTATCGTAGGGCTGCCCGTTGAAGTAGTCGGCCAGGATGTTGAGGGCCGTCAGCTCGTCGACGGGGATGTTGAAGAAGCCCTGTATCTGGGCTGCGTGCAGGTCCACCGTCAGCACCCGGTTGGCCCCGGCCACGGTGAGCAGGTCGGCCACCAGCTTGGCGGTGATGGGCACGCGCGGCTGGTCTTTCTTATCGGTGCGACCGTAGCCGTAATAGGGGATGACGGCGGTGATGCGCCCGGCGGAGGCGCGCTTGAGGGCGTCAAGCATGATGAGCAGCTCCACCAGCGAGTTGTTCACCGGCGAGGAGATGGGCTGCACCACGAAGGTATCGCGCTCGCGGACGTTCTCCAGGATGCGAACAAAGGTGTTTTCGTTCTTGAACTGCTTGACTTCGCACTTGCCCAGCGGTATACCCAGGTAGTCGGTGATGGCCCTGGCCAGGGCCGGGTGGGCGTTGCCGCTGAATACCTTTAGTTCCTCCATGAGCCGTCTTCTCCTCTCTACTTTATTATACAGTGCCGCACTTTTATTATAGCACTATTATGGCAGGCTCTCACCCCTGATTACTTTGGTATTTAGGAGAAAAAGGAGGGTAAAGGATTACCCTATCTCCCGGGGAAAATTCTCCCTTATTCCCTTCTTACGAAGGAGGGAGACAAATCCGCTTAAAACGTTTGATATGAGGTTTGGTAGAATCATCCTCTCCCCTTGGTAAGGGGAGAGTTAGAGAGGGATTTGGTAGGGTAAAGGAGTGGGGCAAACTACGGGCTAAGCGGCGGATACCGCGAGGGCGGTTTGGGTGGGAATAGATAACCCCGATGGGGAGGCGGGGCAGATTGCTTCGCTGCGCTCGTAATGACAGCTATCCCCTACGGCGGGCACTTGGCGCAGATGGAGCGGAACAGCGCCGTGGAAAGATAGCGGTCGCCCCGGTCGGGCAGGATGGTCACGATGGTGCCCTTTTTCATCCCGGCGGCCACCCGGAGCGCCCCGGCCACGGCGGCCCCGCTGGACATCCCCACGAAAAGCCCCTCGCCGGCCGCCAGCCGCCGGGACACCTCGAAGGCATCGTCATCAGAAACGGTAATCTTCTCGTCCAGGGCGGCGGCATCGTAAATGCCGGGGACGGCGCTCTCCTCCAGGTTCTTGAGCCCCTGGATGGCGTGCCCCACCATCGGCTCCACCCCGATAACGCGGACGCCCGGCCGCTTCTCCCGGAGATAGCGTCCCGTGCCGATGAGCGTGCCGGTGGTTCCCATGGTGGCCACGAAGGCGTCGATATTCCCCTCAGTCTGGGCGTATATCTCCGGCCCGGTGGTCTCGTAGTGGGACAGGATATTACCGGGATTATCGAACTGGTTGGGCATGTAGTATTTCCCCGGCTCGGCCGCCAGTGCCTGATGCGCCCGCCGGATGGCCCCGTCGACGCCCTCTTTATCGGGCGTGAGCACCACCTCGGCGCCGTAAGCCCGGAGCGTCAGCTGCCTTTCCACGCTGACGCACTCCGGCATGAAGAGCTTGACCCGGTAGCCCCGGGCGGCCCCAATCATGGCCAGGGCGATGCCGGTGTTGCCGGAGGTCGGCTCGATGATGGTCTTGTCCGGGGTAAGCTCGCCGGACGCCTCGGCCCGGCGCAGCATGTAGTAGGCCGGGCGGTCTTTCACCGAGCCGCCGGGATTGTTGCCCTCCAGCTTGGCGAGGATGGTGACGCCCGGATGGCCGTTGAGGTGCGCCAGCTTTACCAGCGGGGTATTGCCGATGGCGCCGATGACGTTGGTAGTCTGGTTTTTCATGGCTTTTCCCGGGTCAGGGCATCAGTCGGCGACGCCGGGCAGGGGGAAATGCCGGCATATCTCGCCGACTTGCTCTTTCACCCGCGCCAGGACTTTCTTATCCTCGTGGTGGCCGATGGCCTCGTAGAGCAGGGCGGCGATTGGCGCCATCTCCTCCGGGCCGAAACCGCGCGTCGTGGCCGCCGGCGTCCCCAGCCGGATGCCGCTGGTTGACCGCGGCGGGCGGGGGTCGAAAGGTATGGCGTTGCGGTTGCAGATAATGCCCACGCCCTCCAGGACCGCCTCGGCCCGCTGGCCGGTAACGCCGGTGGGCCCCAGGTCGACCAGCATCAGGTGATTATCGGTGCCGCCGGAAATCAGCCGCAGCCCCAGCTTCTGCAGGGCCGCTGCTAGGGCGCGGGCGTTGTCCAGCACGGCCTGCTGGTAGGCGGCGAACTCCGGCTGCAGGGCCTCCAGGAGGGTTACCGCCTTGGCGGCCACGGCGTGCATCAGGGGCTTGCCCTGCGACTGGGGGAAGACGGCGGCATCTACGGCTTTGGCCATGTCGGCCCGGCAGAGAATCAGGCCGCCGGACGTGCCGCGCAGCGTCTTGTGGGTGGTGGAGGTAATCACGTCGGCGTAGGGGACGGGCGAGGGGTGCAGGCCCACCGCCACCAGCCCGGCGATGTGGGCCATGTCCACCATCAGCCTGGCGCCGACGCTGTCGGCGATATGGCGGAAGCGCTCGAAATCGATAATGCGGGGATAGGCGGTGGCCCCGGCCACGATGAGTTTGGGCCGATGCTCTTTGGCAAGTTTCTCCACCTGGGGGTAGTCGATGCGCTCCGTCTCGCGGTTGACGCCGTAATGGACGAATTTATACGACTTGCCGGAAAAGGTCACCGGCGAGCCGTGGGTCAGGTGCCCGCCGTGGGCCAGGTCCATGGCCAGGACGGTATCGCCGTAGTCCAGCAGGGCGAAGTAGGCGGCCATGTTGGCCTGCGAGCCGGAGTGCGGCTGGACGTTGGCGTGGTCGGCCCGGAAAAGCTCTTTGGCGCGGGCGATGGCCAGCGTCTCGATGGTGTCCACGTTCTCGCAGCCGCCGTAGTAGCGCCGGCCGGGGTAGCCCTCGGCGTACTTGTAGGTCAGGAACGAGCCCTGCGCCTCCAGCACCGCCGGGCTGGCGTAGTTCTCGCTGGCGATGAGGTTGACGCTCTCTTTCTGGCGGGCTTTTTCACATTCGATGGCCCGGCTCACGGCGGGGTCGGTGCGGCCTAAAGAACTCATGATGGTCGGACTCCTTAAGGGGGAAACGCAATTATATAGATAGTCTACACTGGCGCTTTTAGGGTGTCAATTAAGGGCGGTTTACAGCAGTTGAGTTGCGAGTATCCGAACCAGAACCAACGCATTTTATCACCACTTAATTGACTTTTTTCTGGCGGGGATAAATAATACGGCTAATATAGACATAACCGCCTACCGGCCGGCGCACGCAGGTGAAAGGGGGATGCGCATGTCAGGCCAAACTTCGGCTCCCGAGCGTCCGCAGGTAGTCTCGGACTCATTCCAGCCGGTGAGTATCTTTCTCTGCCCGTGCCGGGTTTCCCCCGGCCGGCTCAAGGAGCTGGCCCAACGGGCGCTCGCCTCCGACCAGGAAGATGGCGGCGGTATTTTAACCGTGCCCCTCGACCCTTTTGAAGAGGAGTGCCTGGGTCTGAACGCTCGTATCCAGCCCCGCCTCTTTTTCCTGGAAGACCTGGACTGGGTGGTGCTGGCCCTTTTCGCCGAACTAAGCCCGCAGCCAGCGGGTACAATAAGCTTCGAGCAGCTGCTGGCCTTCAACAGCAATCTCCGGGTATGCCAGGGCGAGCTTGAGCGCCAGGATACACCGGTGGTCGGTCACCAGAGACTGGAGTTCGCGCTTTCGGGAGGAGGCGACACGGCACAGGTCTTCCGGCGTATTGCGGAGAAAGCGCTGGGTGTCTACGAGCCTCCCGAAGCCCTCAAGAGGACGGTGACGCTCAGCATGGCTCAATTCGACCGACCCCTTGACGATGCGGAACTTTATGCCCTGGGCACTATCGCCCACAGTGATGAGGCCATCGACCCGGCCTGGGCGGCGGAGGCGGCTCAAGAGCACGCCTATGACCGGTGGCGCTCGCTGGGCATCCGTTATTTTGTCCACAGCTACAGCCTGGTATGCAGCCATACCAGAAAAGGAGACCGGGATAGCCGGGAGCCGGCCTCTTTGCTCAAGATGTTTTTAAAAGAATACGTGCAGATGGGCGTGCGTCTGGCCCTGGAGAGAGCGGACTCGCTGGAATTCAGGGCGGCCCTGCAGGAGATAGAAACACTTAAAGAACTACGCCAGAAACGTCAGAGGTGGATTGCCTCGCGCCGGATACTGGGAGTGCGCTGGACGGCGGAAGGGACACAAAAAGCGCGGATTGAGCAGCTCTGGCGCCAGGTTTCCGGGCTTGAAAAGATGACCGAGGAGATAGACGGGCGCTTCTCGCAGACGGTCGACCTGTTCGAGGCCCGGGCCGCCGAGCAGCTCAACGGTTTACTCACCTGGTTCGAGATTGTCGTCGTCGGTCTCGCCGCCGGGCATATCACGGCCGTGCTTACGGCCGAATCGGGCTACCGGACTGCCCTGCCCTGGACGATAGGAATCACTTTGCTGGTAATGTTCCTGTGCTGGCTGGGACTTTACTTCAGGGTAATGAGGCAGTTCCGGCGAAAGAAGTGATGGGTGCCGGACGCTTGACAAACCCCCCACCCGTGCCTATAATAAAAAGAAACCCCCCCTTTTCAGTTGTCCGTTCCTATTTCTTAATAGTGCAGATAGTTTATCCAGAGGCACTCTATTACCGACCCCATCCCGACTCCGGGGCTTTCCTTTAGTGATAAGGCCGGGAGTTCTTAGAATTTTTAAAGTCTGGTTCTAACCTATGCCAAAGTATATCTTTGTGACCGGTGGGGTAGTAAGTTCCGTAGGGAAAGGCATCACCGTCGCCTCCATCGGCACCATCCTCAAGAGCCGGGGGATTTCCGTCTCCGTCCAGAAGCTCGACCCCTACCTCAACGTCGACCCCGGCACGATGTCCCCCTACCAGCACGGCGAGGTCTTCGTCACCAAGGACGGGGCCGAGACCGACCTCGACCTGGGCAACTACGAAAGATTCATTGATACCGAGTTTACCGCCGATTCCAACGTCACCTCCGGCCAGATTTACAGCGCCATCATCGCCAAGGAGCGCCGCGGCGACTTCCTGGGCGGCACCATCCAGATTGTCCCCCACCTCACCACCGAGATTAAAGACCGCTTCAAGAAGCTGGCCGATAAAAGCGGCGCCGACGTCATCCTCATCGAGGTGGGCGGCACCGTCGGTGATATCGAGGGGCAGCCCTTCCTGGAGGCCATCCGCCAGATGCGCAACGACGTGGGCCGGGGCAACGTGCTCTACATCCACGTCACCTTCCTGCCCTACCTCAACTCCACCGGCGAGCTCAAAACCAAGCCCACCCAGCACAGCGTCAACGAGCTAAGGCGCATCGGCATCCAGCCGGACATCATCGTCTGCCGCAGCGACCTGCCCATCCCGGAGGGCATCCGCGACAAGATTTCCCTCTTCTGCGACGTGGACAAGGACGCCGTGATTCCCCTGCCCACCGTAGAGACCATCTACGAGATACCCCTCATGCTGGAGGACTGCGGCATGGGGCAGCAGGTCATCGACCACCTCGGCCTCAAGGCCAGGCGCGGCGGCCTCAAGGAGTGGCGCCAGCTGGTGGAGCGCATCAAGACCCCCCACGAGCCGGTCAACATCGCCCTGGTCGGCAAGTACGTGGAGCTCAACGATGCCTATTTCTCGGTGCGGGAGGCCCTCTTCCACGCCGCCCTGCATAACGATAGAGATTTAAATCTTTTCTGGGTGCACTCCGAAGACCTGGAGCGCGAAGGCCCGGAAAACCTGCTGCGCACCGCCCAGGGCATCATCGTCCCCGGCGGTTTCGGCGTCCGCGGCATCGAGGGCATGGTCAAGGCCGCCCGCTATGCCCGCGAGAACGAGATACCCTATTTCGGGCTGTGCCTGGGGCTGCACGTCATGGTCATCGAGTTCGCCCGCCTCGTCTTTAAGTCGGACGAGCCCAACTCCACCGAGTTCAACCCCGATACCCCCTACCCCGTCATCGACTACCTGGCCACCCAGAAGGAAATTAAAGATAAAGGGGCCACCATGCGCCTGGGCAATTACCCCTGCAAGCTCCTCCCCGGCACTCTGGCCGCCCGGGCCTACGGGCAGCCCCTCGTCGAGGAGCGCCACCGCCACCGCCTGGAGTTCAATAACAAGTACCGCGACGCGCTGGCCAAAGCCGGCATGATATACAGCGGCACCTCCCCCGACGACACCCTGGTGGAAATCTGCGAGATGAGCGGCCACCCCTGGATGCTCTCCTGCCAGTTCCACCCCGAGTTCGGCTCGCGCCCGGGGCGCCCCCAGCCGCTCTTCCGCGAATTCATCGCCGTGGCCAAGACCGTCCTGCGCGAGGGCGCCCAGCCGCCGCTGCCCCTGGCAACCTAGCCCGAGGAGGCAAGTCCATGCAGATATTTCTGGATACCGCCAACATCAACGAGATAGAAGAGGCCGCCAGCCTCGGCATTATCAGCGGGGTGACCACCAATCCCTCGCTCCTCTCCAAGGAGGCCACCGGCGACTACGAGGCCGTCACCCGCCGCATCTGCGATATCGTCGGCGGGCCGGTCTCGGTGGAGGTGCTCTCCGAGGACGCCGAAAGCATGGTGGCCGAGGCCCGCGTCAAGGCGGGGTGGGGGCCTAACGTCAATATCAAGATACCCATCACGGCGGAGGGACTCAAGGCCACGTCCTACCTCCGCCAGGAGCAAATAAAAGTAAACATGACGCTGTGCTTTTCCGCCAACCAGGCGCTACTGGGGGCGCTGGCCGGGGCCACTTACGTCAGCATTTTCATCGGTCGGCTGGACGACGCCGGCCACGACGGGATGGCGGTGGTGGAGGACGCCCTGACGATGCTCGACAACTACCCGGAGCTGGATACCCAGCTCATCGCCGCCAGCATCCGCCACCCCCTGCACGCGACCTACGCCGCCCTGGCCGGGGCGGATATCGCCACGGTGCCCTACAAGGTGCTGATGCAGATGATACAGCACCCGATGACCGATACCGGCATCCGGCGCTTTCTGGCCGACTGGAAAAAGGTGGCCGGAAAATAAATAAACCAAAGAAAGGCAGGACAATCCCCTTCCTACCGGGGAGACGGGACGAGAGTGAGGTGGAACCATGAACATTCAGGAACTGGAGACCAAGACCAAGGAAGAGCTGGTGGAGATGGCCAAGGGAAAGGGCATCGCCGGCCCCGCGGCGCTTAAAAAACACGATATTATCATGCGCCTGCTGGAGACGCACACCGAGGAGCAGGGCAACGTCTTCTGCAGCGGCATTCTGGAAATTATGAGCGACGGCTACGGCTTTCTGCGGCAGGAGTCGATGCTGCCCAGCCAGACGGACGTCTACATCTCGCCCTCGCAGATACGCCGCTTCGGCCTGCGCAACGGCGACATGGTCACCGGGCAGGGCCGCCCGCCCAAGAGCAACGAAAAGTACTTCAGCCTCCTGCAGGTGGTGGCCATCAACAACCTCAACCCCGAGCAGACCAAAACCCGCCAGCCCTTCGGCGCGATGACGCCCACCTTCCCCGACAGGCTTATCAACCTGGAATATAATCCCGCCGACCTCTCCACCCGCCTCCTCAACCTCATCGCCCCCATCGGGCGGGGACAGCGCGGCCTCATCGTCTCGCCACCCAAGGCCGGCAAGACCCTGCTCTTAAAGTCCATCGCCGCCGCTATTACCGAAAAATACGAAGACATTCACTTAATTGTCTGCCTTATCGGCGAGCGCCCCGAGGAGGTCACCGACATGCGCCGCTCCGTCAAGGGCGAGGTCATCGCCGCCACCTTCGACGAGCAGGTGGAGAACCAGACGCGCGTCGCCGAGCTGGCCCTGGAGCGCTCCAAGCGCATGGTGGAAAGCGGCTACGACGTGGTGATTTTACTCGACGGCATCACCCGCCTCACCCGCGCCTACAACCTGGCCATGCCCTCCAGCGGCCGCACCCTCTCCGGCGGCATCGACCCCGCCGCCCTCCACCCGGCCAAGCGCTTCTTCGGGGCGGCCCGCAACACCGCCGAGGGCGGCTCGCTCACCATCATCGCCACCTGCCTCATCGATACCGGCTCCCGCATGGACGACCTCATCTACGAGGAGTTCAAGGGCACCGGCAACATGGAGCTCCACCTTGACCGCCGCCTCTCCGAGCGGAGAATCTTCCCGGCCATGGATATCCAGCGCAGCGGCACCCGCCGCGAGGAGCTCCTGCTCGGCGAGGACACCCTGCGGCAGGTCTGGCTGCTGCGGCGCATGGTGGCCATGATTGCCTCCGACCAGAACAATCTGGTGGAGGCCACCGAGAAAATCCTGGAGCGCATGCGCAAGACCAAGACCAACGCCGAGTTCCTGACCAGCCTGAGCAAGACAACCTAGCCGGCCGAAAGAGGGTAAATATATGCAAATCAGAAAGACCTACACCGAAATAAGCCCGGAGCTGCTCTACGCCGAACTGAGGGATTTTATCCTCAAGCGGGGGCTAAGCTTGGGCGACAGCAAGCTGGAGACCTACACCCTCCCCGACGAGTCGGCCACCTTCGTCTCGCGGGGGACGCTGACCTTCCACACCGCCGGGGCGGGCAAGCCCGCCAAGGAGTGCCTGCGGGTACACATCGTGGGCAACCCGCGCGGCGAGACCAAGCTGATGATTGACGTGGACGAGAAGCTCTTTTCCAAGGAGAAGCTGGCCGCCGTCCAGGACGACATCGATTTCATCTTCAGCGATTACGAGGCCCTTGAAAAAGAGTAGCTAAAACCCCTCCACGATGCGGTAGAGGTTCTCGTAGGACTTGACGAAGTCCGGCGCCACCTTTTCCAGCTGGTTCTTGAGCGACCTCATGCGCCGGGCGAACTCGGCCCGGTCTCCGGCCGCTACTAAATCCGCCCACTCCGCCGTCCTCGCCCGGAAGAGCTTTTCGTACTCGGTCACGTGGGGCAGGCTCATCTGTATCGAGGCGTAAAGCTCCGGGTCTTCGGAGAGGACGCTCTCGATGAGGGTCAGGAGCACCTTGTAGGTGGAGCTGCCGGCGGCCTCCATCGGGTGCAGGTTGCCGGAGCCGAGCAGGGTATCGGCGGCCACCAGGGCGATAAAGTGGGAAAGCCCCAGCACCAGGCTCATCGTCGCGTCGTGCTCCTCCGGCGTCATCACCGAGACGCGCCCGCCCCGTTCTTCCAGGTATCTCTTCACCCGGCGCGCCAGGGTTTTTTCCTTAGCATCGGTGGGCGTCAGCACGATGTTCTTGTTGGCGATGCTGCCGGCGCCGGGCCCGAAGAGGGGATGGGCGCCCAGCACCGTCCCGGCCTTGATATGCCGGTGCATGACGGCGACCGGCGCCGCTTTGGTGGAGGTGATGTCAATCACCGCCTGGCCCGCCTTGACGTGGGGCCCCAGCGCCGCCACCGCCGCCTCGAAGCCCTCGATGGGCACGGAAAGGATAATTAACTCGGCGTTGCTGATGGCCGAGATATTGTCGGCGGCAATCTTAACGCCCAGCTCGCGTCCGGCCCGGTTGAGGCGGGCTTGACTGATGTCGGCGATGACGACCCGGTGGCCTTCGTTGAGCAGGAAGCCGGCCAGCCAGATGCCCATCTTGCCCGCCCCGCCGATAATGGCGATACGTCTATTCATCTCACTCATCTTATCAGATAATACGCGGCTCTCAGGTTTGCCTGGAGCGTGGGTAAGACCCCAGTATCTTCACGAAGACGGCGTGCTCCTCCAGCGCCGCCAGCGCCCCGGCGATGTCGGCCTCCTCGCGGTGGCCGGCGATGTCCATGTAGAAGTTGTACTCCCAGGGCTGGTGGCGGGTGGGCCGGGACTCCAGCTTGGTGAGGTTCACCTGCCGCGCCGCCAGCTCGCGCAGGCAGTCGTAGAGGGCGCCCGGCTTGTGCTTGAGGGAGAAGACGATGGAGGTCTTGTCGTTGCCGGTGGGCGGCGAGTCCTCCTTGCTGAGGACGAAGAAGCGGGTGAAGTTATGGGGGTTGTCCTCGATTTCCCGGGCCACGATGTTCAGCCCGTAAAGCTTGGCGGCGCGGGCGCTGGCCACGGCGCCGGCGTCGGTGCGGCCGCTCTCCTTAATCATGCGCACGCTGCCGGCGGTATCGGAGGCGGGCACCAGCTCGGCGCTGAGGTGCTGGAGAAAGTTGCGACACTGGCCCAGCGCCTGCGGGTGGGAGTAGATGACCTTGATGGTGTCCAGGCTGGCGCCCTCCGGGGCAATCAGGCAGTGGCTGATGCGCAGCTCGGTCTCGCCGCAGACCATCAGGGGCGAATCGAGCAGCAGGTCGTAGGCGCGAGTGATGCTGCCCTCCAGCGAGTTCTCCACCGGCACCATAGCGAAGGGCGCCTGGTTGACCTCGACGGCCTCGAAGACCTCGTCGAGCGTCTCGAAGGGGAGGCTCTGGGTAGACTCGCCGAAGTAGCGCCGGGCGGCCTCCTCGGTATAGGCCCCCGGCTCGCCCTGGAAGGCCACCGCCACCCCCTGAATCTTGCGGCAGGCCTCGATGATGTGGCCGTAGATGGCCTCGGCGTCGCTGGGGCTGATGCCCTTGTCGCGGGCCAGGGCGCGCACGTGGCGCAGCACCCGGAGCTCGCGCTCGCGGTCTTCGATGACGCGCTTCTCGGCCTTCTTGCCCTTGCCGATGGCCTCGGCGGTCTTGATGCGCGCCGCAATCAGGTCGACCAGGTCGGCGTCAATCTGGTCTATCTTTTTCCTCAGGTCGTCAAGGCTCATTTTATCACCCTCGGGACGATGCCCGCCCTCAAAGCAAAATCGCCGATAGTTACCGCCATCATCGCCTCCACCACCGGCACCGCCCGCGGGACGATACAGGCGTCGTGCCGCCCCCCTACCTTGATGGTGGCTTCGGTCATCTTGGCCACGTCCACCGTCGCCTGCTCTATGGCGATAGAGGCGGTGGGCTTGACGGCGACTCTGACTACCACCGGCATGCCGTCCGTGATGCCGCCCAGGATGCCCCCGGCGTTGTTGCCGGTGGTGATAATCTTACCATTTTTCAGGGCAAACGGGTCGTTGTTCTCCGAGCCTTTCATCCGCGCCGCGGCGAAACCCGCCCCGAAGGCCACCCCCTTGACGGCCGGTATGGCCAGGAGGGCCCTGGCCAGCTCCCCGTCCAGGCCGGCGAAGACCGGCTCGCCCAGACCGGCGGGCACGCCCGCGGCGACGCCCTCGATGACGCCGCCGAGGCTGTCACCTTCGGCCTTAACTTTAGCGATGAGGTCACTCATCTTCTTGGAGGCGGCCGCGTCGGCGCAGCGCAGGGGGTCTTGTGCCGCTCTGGTTTTAATGTCTTCAAAGCTGGCCGCTTTGGCTTCAATCCCGCCGATTTCCACCGTGTGGGCGGCGATTTCCACGCCCAGGGTCGCCAGCAGCTTGCGGGCCACCGCCCCGGCCATGACGAAGCCGGCCGTAATCCGCCCCGAGAACCGCCCCCCGCCCCGCCCGTCGGCGAAGCCGCCGTACTTCACCAATGCGGTGTAGTCGGCGTGGCCGGGGCGCAGCAGCGACCGGATGCGGTCGTAGTCGCGGTCGTCAACGTCCTCGTTGCGCACCAGCAGGGCGATGGGCGCGCCGGTGGTATGGCCGTCCCTGAGTCCGGAGAGCACTTCCACTTCGTCCTTCTCGCGGCGGGCGGTCGCCGCCGCCCCCTCGCCGGGCTTTCGCCTGTCCACCTCACGCTGGATTTCCGCCCGTGTCAGCGGAAGACCGGCGGGGCAGCCGTCCACGACTACCCCCACGCACGGGCCGTGGCTCTCGCCGAAGCTGGTTACAATAAATAGTTTACCGATGCTGTTCATCTTGCTTCACCTTGCCCCCCACGCTTTTTAGTGCCTCCCAGAAACCGGGGTAGGTCTTGGCGACGCACTCGGCCCCGGTGATGGTAATATTCCCGGCGGCGGCCCCGAGCACGCCGAAGGCCATGGCGATGCGGTGGTCGTCGCGGCTGTTGATGACGGCGGGCTTGAGGTTTTGGGCGCCGGTAATCGTCAGGCTGTCCTCGTCTTCAACGACGGCCACCCCCAACCTCTCCAACCCCTCTTTGAGCGCCGCGACGCGGTCGGACTCCTTGAGGCGCGCCGCCGCGATGCCGCGAAGCTCACTCTGGCCGGGGGCCAGGGCGGCCAGCACCGCCACCGTCGGCAGCAGGTCGATGCACTGGCTCAGGTCAACGTTGAGGGCGTGCAGGTCGTCGCGGCGCACCGTTACGCCGTCGGCCCCGTTGGCCACCGCCGCCCCCATGGCGCGCAGGATGCGCACCAGGTCGCGGTCGGCCTGGAGGCTGTTAGCCGCCAGATTATTCACTTTTATATCGCCGCCGACGGCCCCCAGCGCCAGGAAGTACGAGGCCGACGACCAGTCGCCTTCAATTTCTATCTCGGCGTGCCGGTACGGCTGCGGGACGACGGTAAATTTATCGCTCGCCACCATGACGCTGATGCCGAACTTCTCCAGGCACCAGAGCGTCATCAGCACGTAAGGCCGCGAGGCCAGCGGCGAGGTCAGCCGGATGGTCGTTTCCCGCGACGCCCGCGGGGCGACCAGGAGCAGCGCCGAGACGAACTGCGAGCTGATGTCCCCCGGCAGGTCGGTCGAGCCGCCCTTCAGCCCGCCCCCTTTAACGACCACCGGCGGTTGGCCGTTTTCAGCCGAGACCTCGACCCCCAGTTTCCCCAGCGCCGCGACCAGCGGCCCGACGGGACGGCGCGATAGCGAGGGCCCGCCGGTGAGCCGGCAGACGCCGGGGACGAGGGCGGCTATAGCCGTCATAAAGCGCAGCGTGGCCGCCGACTCGCCGCAGTAGAGGTCGGCGGCGGGGGCGCGGAAAGACCCGCCCCCGACCCGCCAGACGCCCGGCTCATCGTGTATATTCACGCCGATTTGCCGCAAGACGCCGATAGCGGCGGCGGTATCGTCGCAGACCAGCGGGTTGATAAGCCGGCTCTCGCCCTCCGCCAGGGCGGCGGCCATCAGCCCCCGCAGCGTCAGGCTCTTGGAAGGGGGCACGCTGACGCTGCCCTTGATATCGCTCCTGGCTATCTCAACCTTCATAATTGCCCAGCTCTTTGATGATTCGGGCGGCCACGGCCCCGGGTGTCAGGCGGGAGGTATCTATAGTTATATCGGCCGCCCGCTCGTAAAATGGCTGGCGGTAGGCCAGCAGCTCCGTAATCTGCTTGAGGCGGTCGTCCACCGCCAGCAGGGGTCGGCTGTTTTTATCGCCGGAGGTGCGCCGCAGGATTACCTCCGGCGCGGCCGCCAGGCCGACGATGACGCAATTTCCCCGGAGACGTTCCACGTTAATCGTGTTCAGCACCACCCCTCCGCCGCAAGCGACGACGGTATCGGCGCAGCCGGCCACCTCCTTGACGGCAGCGATTTCCAGCTCGCGGAAGGCGACCTCACCGCCCTCGCCGAAGATGGCCGGGATGGACTTGCCGGCCCGCTTTTCGATGAGGGCGTCCAGCTCGATAAACTCTTTACCCAGGTTATCGGCCAGGAGTCTTCCCGCCGCCGTCTTGCCCGTCCCCATGAACCCGACCAGGGCGATACTACTCTTCATTATCCTTAAGCATCCTCATGGCCTCGCGGCGCATCAGGTCGACGGGGGCGTCCCGGCCCGTCCACATCCTGAAGGCCAGCGCCCCCTGCCAGGCGAGCATGTCCACCCCGTTGACGGTCACCGCCCCGGCGGCGGCGGCCTCGCGGAGGAGGCGCGTCTCGACGGGGTTGTAGACGATATCAAAAACGGTCTGGTCGGCGTTGAGGAGGGCCGCGGGCACCGGCGTGGCGTCGGCATGGGGGGTCATGCCCAGGCTGGTGGCGTTGACCACCAGGGCCGCCCCGTGCAGCGCCTTTTTCAGATTGGTCTCGTTCAGCTCCAGGACTTCCACTTTTTTCTTGAAATTATCGGCGACCAGCCCGGCAATCTCGTGCGCCCAGTCCATCTCCTTCCGGCGGTTGAGGATGGTGATTTCCGCCCCGTTTTCGGCCAGGACATGGGCGATGGCGCGCGCCGCTCCCCCGGCGCCGACCAGGGCCACCCGCTGGCCTCGCGGCACGCAGCCCCGCTCCCGGAGCGCCGCCAGGAAACCGGCGGCGTCGGTATTATAGCCGGTCAGCTCACCGCCGTTATTGACCACGGTGTTGACGGCGCCGATGCGCTCCGCCATGGGGTCCAGCCCGTCGAGGTGGGGGACAATCTTGACCTTGTGCGGGATGGTGACGTTGAAGCCCCGCACGTTCAAGGCCCGCAGGCCGCAGACGGCGTCGGACAGGCACTCCGGCCTGACCAGCAGGGGGATGTAGGCATAGTCCAGCCCCAGCTCGGCGCAGGCGGCGTTGTGCATCGCCGGCGACATGGTGTGCTCCACCGGGTCGCCGATGAGGGCGCAGACCTGAGTTTTACCGCTAATCTCTTTATTCATTTTGTATAATCCCGTATATCTCCCGTATCTCGGCGATGGTCAGCTGCCCCGGCGCCGATTCTTGACCCTCGCCCAGCGAGGCGTAAGTAAAATAACCGCCCGCAAGCGGCCCGAGCACCCGCGAGACCTGCCCCATTTCCCCCATAGCAAAGGCGACGACCTTTACGCCGGGAAACTCCCTGATCAGCCGCAGCACGGCGACGTTGTCCGCCGGACGCCGCGCCGTGGTGACCACCTTGCAGATATCGGCGCCGGCGGCCAGCTGCCGCCGGATAATATCGCGCAGCTCCCCCGGCGGGGGCGTCTCTTTGACATTGTGATAGGAAAGCAGGCACAGGGCTTTCCCCTTTATCTCCTTAACTATATCGGCGACGCCGGGCGTGGCCAGCTCGATATCGGCGATGGCGGCGCCCATGCCCACGGCGGCCCGTACCTCCCCGATTCGTTTGGCCTCGTCGCCCCGCCACTGGCCGCCCTCGGCGGCGCGGCGGTTACAGGCTATCCAGGGCCTTTTCAGCCGCCCGGCCAGCTCGCGCCAGCCGGGGCCGATAAGGTCGAGGCGCAGCTCGATGAGGTCGGCCAGCTCACCGGCCCGCTTGAGGGCGGCCGCGTCATCGCTGACGATGGCGGCGCAGATGCGGGGACTAACTTCAGCCACCCAGCACCTCCTTCACCAGGTCGAGGTCAACCTTGTCGCTGAGGAAGGCCTCGCCGATGGAGCGCAGCAGCACGAACCGCACCTTGCCGTCGCGGACTTTTTTATCGTGCCGCATGGCCTCGATGACGGCCCCGATGTCCAGGGCGGGTATCCTGGTGGGCAGCCCGGCCGCCCGGACGACCTCCTCCAGGCGAAAGACCTCGTTCTCGGCCAGCGCGCCAACGCGGTGGGAAATCCTGGCCTCGGCCACCATGCCGATGGCCACCGCCTGCCCGTGCTTGAGACGGAAACCGGAGACGGCCTCCACGGCGTGGCCGACAGTATGGCCGAAGTTGAGCAAAGTGCGGCGGTCGGCCTCCCTTTCGTCCTCGCCGACGATGTCCGCCTTGATGCGCACCGCCCCGGCGACGATATCCTGGAGCACCACCGGGTTCCGGCCGAGGGCCTGGGCGAGGTTCCTGTCCAGAAAGTCGAAGAGCTTGCGGCTGCCCAGGGCGGCGGCCTTGATGGCCTCCGCCAGCCCGTTGACCAGCTCCACGTCGGGGAGGGTCTTGAGGGTATCGATATCGGCCGCCACCAGCACCGGCTGGTAGAAACAGCCAATCATGTTCTTGAGCGGCCCGTAGTCGACGGCCGTCTTGCCGCCGAGGGAGCTGTCCACCTGCGCCAGCAGGGTCGTCGGCACGTGCGCCAGGGGCATGCCGCGCAGGTAGGTGGCCGCCACGAAACCGGCCAGGTCGCCGACGACGCCGCCGCCCAGCGCCAGCACCACCGTCGTCCGTTCGGCGTAGGCGTCGGTGAGCCCCTCGTAGAGCCGCGCCGCGCCGGCCAGGGTCTTCTGCGGCTCTCCCGGCGGCACCTCCAGCACACTCACGTCGAAACCGGCGTGGGTCAGCCCCTCGCCAAGCGCGCCGGCGTAGAGGCCCCGCACGGTGGTATCGGTGACGATGACCGCCTTGCCGCTATAGCCCCGGTCCCGGAGCCAGGTGCCCACCCGCTCCAGCAGGCCGCTGCCGATGCGCACCTCGTAGCTCTGCGCCCCCGGGTTCACTTTGACCTTTTCCATTGATGCCATTTTACCGCGCCCGGGGGCACTTGACAATCCCGCTCCAGCCAGCGTCGCCCCGACCGCCTTCTCCGAGGCTGATTTATTCGCAGATTTCCTCGTGGATATGTTGACAGAAGACCCAAATGTATGATACATTTATTATTTAGTGCTCGGAATTCAGGGATAGCGGATAAATTGAGCATTTCACCCTCAATTTATAGCTAGAATTCCAGAATGGATGGGCTCAGGCTCATCCATTGCAATTGTAGGGGGATAAGTAAATATCATGCCGACTATTAATCAGCTCGTCCGCAAGGGGCGGAAGAAGGCCGTCAAGAAGGACAAGACACCGGCGCTGGGCTACACCTATAACGCTCTCAAGAACCGCGTGCAGCTGGGCAAGAGCTGCCCGCAGAAGCGCGGCGTCTGCATCCAGGTAAAGACGACCACCCCCAAGAAGCCCAACTCCGCCCTGCGCAAAATCGCCCGGGTGAGGCTGACCAACCACATGGAGGTCACCGCCTACATCCCCGGCGAAGGCCACGAGCTGCAGGAGCACTCGGTCGTGCTCATCCGCGGCGGCCGCGTCAAAGACCTCCCCGGCGTGCGCTATCACATCGTCCGGGGGGCGCTGGATACCAGCGGCGTCGCCAACCGCAAGCAGGGCCGCTCCAAGTACGGCAGCAAGCGCGGCAAGAAGACCGAAGTCGCTTAATACAAAGAGGATACCATGCCGAGAAGAGCCAGAGCCGAAAAGAGAGAAGTTAGCCCGGACGCCAAGTACCGCTCCATGACGGTATCGCGCCTGATTGTGAAAATCATGCAGCGCGGCAAGAAACGCACCGCCGAGAGCATCGTCTACGGCGCCCTGGAGCAGTTGGGCCAGAAGGTCTCCAAAGACCCGGTGGCAGCCCTGGAGCAGGCCGTCAAGAACGCCACGCCGCTGCTGCAAGTAAAACCGCGGCGCGTCGGCGGGGCCACCTACCAGGTGCCGGTGGAGGTGCTGCCCGACCGCGGTCTCTTCCTGGCGCTTACCTGGCTGGTCAACTCGGCCCGCTCCCGCAAGGGCAAGCCGATGACGGTAAAGCTGGCCGACGAGCTGGCCGAGGCCTTCCAGGGGCAGGGCACCACCATCAAGAAGCGTGAAGACACCCATCGCATGGCCGAGGCCAACCGGGCCTTCGCCCACTACCGATGGTAAACGAGAAGAGGTTGTAAGATTAACACCAATGTCAAAATAACAAACCAGATAGCGGCGGGAGAGAATAAATTGCCCAGGGAATTCCCACTGGAAGACATCCGCAATATCGGGATTATCGCCCACATCGATGCCGGCAAGACCACCGTCACCGAGCGGATTCTCTATTACACCGGCCGCACCTATAAAATCGGCGAGGTGCACGAAGGCACCGCCGTCATGGACTGGATGGACCAGGAGCGCGAGCGCGGCATCACCATCACGGCGGCGGCTACCACCTGCTACTGGCGCGACCACCGCATTAATATTATAGATACGCCCGGCCACGTGGACTTCACCGCCGAGGTGGAGCGCAGCCTGCGCGTCCTCGACGGGGGCGTGGTCGTCTTCGACGCCGTGGCCGGCGTCGAGGCCCAGTCGGAGACGGTCTGGCGCCAGGCCGACCACTACAAGGTGCCCCGCATCTGCTTCATCAACAAGATGGACCGTGTCGGCGCCAATTTCAACCGCACCGTCGGCATGATTGAGACGCGCCTGGGCGCCACCCCCCTGCCGCTCCAGTACCCCCTGAGCGCCGAGGGCGAATTCGCCGAGGTCATCGATCTGGTGGCCAACCGGGCCTGGCGTTTCACCACCGACCCGGACTCCGGCCCGCAGGAGATACCCCTGCCGGAGGCGGCCAAGGCCCGTGCCGCCGAGATGCGGCAGGCCCTCATTACCAGGCTGGCCGAGCACGACGACGCCATGATGGTGGCCTACGTCGACGGGCACGAGGTCAGCCCCGAAGAGATGAAACAGGCATTAAGACGGGTAACCCTGGCCAATCAAGGGGTGCCCGTTATTTGCGGCAGCGCCCTCAAGAACATGGGCATCCAGCCCCTGATGGACGCCATCGTCGATTACCTGCCCTCCCCCCTGGAAGTCCCCCCGGTGGAGGGCATGGAGAAGAAGACCGGCAACAAGGTCGTCCGCGAGGCCAGCGACGACGAGCCTTTCGCGGCGCTGGCCTTTAAGGTGGTCACCGACCCCTTCGTGGGGAGGCTGGTCTATTTCCGGGTCTATTCGGGCAGGGTCAAGGTGGGGACACAAGTATATAATCCCAGTCGCGGACGGCCGGAACGCATCGGCCGTCTCCTTTTGATGCACGCCAACCACCGCGAGGACGTCACCGTGGCCGACGCCGGCTCCATCGTGGCCACGCTGGGGCTGAAAAACACCTTTACCGGCGATACCCTCTGCGACGCCCACAAGCCGATACTGCTGGAGTCCATCAAGTTCCCCGAGCCGGTGATATCGGTGGCCATCGAGCCCAAGACCCGCGCCGACCAGGACCGGCTGGGCGAGTCATTACAAAAACTCACCGAGGAAGACCCCACCTTCAAGGTAACCCAGAACGAGGACACCGGCCAGACCATCGTCTCCGGCATGGGCGAGCTCCACCTGGAGGTCATCGTCAGCCGGCTCGTCCGCGAGTTCAAGGTGGGCGTCAAGGTGGGCAACCCGCGCGTCGCCTACAAAGAGACGATTACCGCCCCGGTCGACGTGGAGAGCCGCTTCGTGCGGCAGACCGGCGGCCGCGGCCAGTACGCCCACATCAACATCCAGTTCGAGCCGCTGGAGCGCGGCCAGGGCTTCGATTTCGTTAATGCCGTCAAGGGCGGCACCATCCCCCGGCAGTTCATCCCGCCGGTGGAGACCGGCGTCAAGGAGGCCATGGAGACCGGCGTGCTGGCCGGCTACCCTGTCGTCGACGTCCGCGCCCGCCTCTACGACGGCAGCTACCACGAGGTGGACTCCTCGGAGCTGGCCTTCAAGATGGCCGGCGCCATGGCGCTGCGCGACGGCGTCAAAAAGGGCCGCCCGGTGCTGCTGGAGCCCATTATGAACCTGGAAGTGGTGGCCCCGGAGCAGTTCCTCGGCGACATTATCGGCGATTTAAACTCCCGCCGGGGGCACATCGGCAAGGTGGATACCCAGGGCGAGATGTTCGTCATCCACTGCCTGGTGCCCATGGCCGAGTCCTTCGGCTACGCCACCAGGCTCCGCTCGCTGACGCAGGGCCGGGCGACGCACTCGCTGGAGTTCCACAGCTACCGGGAGCTTCCGGCCGAGCTGAAAGAAGAGATAATCCAGAAGGCGGTGGGCAGGTAATATGGCCAAGCAGAAAATACGCATCAGGCTCAAGGGATACGACCACCGGATCATCGACCAGTCGGCGCGGCAAATCCTGGAGGCGGTGGAGAGCACCGGGGCCGTGGCCGTCGGGCCGGTGCCCCTGCCGACGCGCATCCAGAAGTTCAGCGTCATCCGCTCGCCATTCATCGATAAGGACTCGCAGGAGCAGTTCGAGATTCGCACCCACAAGCGCCTGATCGACATCGTCGAGACGACCTCCAAGACCATCGACGCCCTGACCAAGCTCAACCTGCCTGCGGGCGTGGAGATAGATATTAAACTCTAGTAAGAGCACGTAAGGATTATGACGGAAGGAATTATCGGCAAAAAGCTGGGCATGACCCAGGTCTTCCTGGAGGGCGGCCGGGCCGAAGCGGTCACCGCCATCGAGGCCGGCCCGTGCACTGTCAACCAGGTCAAGACCGTAGAAAAAGACGGCTACGCCGCCGCGCAGCTGGGCTTCGGCGAGGCCTCCAAGTCCCGTCCCCGCCAGAAGGACGGCCAAAAAGAGAAAACTACTCGCCCCCGCTACCTGCGCGAGTTCCGCCTGGCCGAAGGCCAAGACCTGGAGGCCGGGCAGACGGTGGACGTGGGCCTCTTCGCCGTGGGCGATATGGTGGATGTTACCGGCATCTCGCGCGGTAAGGGCTTCGCCGGCACGGTCAAGCGCCACCACTTCCGCGGCGGACCCAAGACGCACGGCCAGTCCGACCGCCACCGCGCCCCCGGCTCCATCGGCGCCGCCACCACCCCCGGCCGCGTTTACAAGGGGATGCGCATGGCCGGCCACATGGGGCACGAGCGGGTAACCGTAAGCAACCTGGAGGTGCTCCGGGTAGACCCGGAGCGCAACCTGCTGCTCATCAAGGGGGGCGTACCCGGCCAGACCAACGGCCTGGTGCTGGTGAAAAAGTCCGGAAGGGGCAAGAAGTAAGTGCAGGTTCCCGTTTATAACCTCGCCGGAGAGGAAGTCCGGAAGATTAACGTCAGCGACGCCGTCTTCGGCGCGCCCTTTAACGAGGCGGTCGTCCACCAGGTCATGGTGGGCTTGCTGGCCAACGCCCGCCAGGGCACGGCGTCGTCCAAGACGCGGGCTATGGTGCGCGGCTCCACCCGCAAGCTCTACCGCCAGAAGGGCACCGGCTCCGCCCGCGCCGGCTCCAAGAAATCGCCGCTGCGGCGGGGCGGGGGTGTTACCTTCGGGCCGCACCCGCGCGACTACCGCCAGGCGACACCCAAGAAGATGCGCCGCCTGGCCATAAGGTGCGTCCTCTCGGCCAAGGCCGGCGACGGCGAGCTTAAAGTACTCGACAAGTTCGATTTTACCGAGCCCAAGACCAGTAAGATGGCCGGGGCGCTGGCCGCACTGGGGGCGACCGCGTCGGCGCTCATCGTCACGCCGCAACCGGAAGAAAACGTGATTAAGTCGGCCCGCAACCTGCCGCAAGTCAAGACCATGCCGGCCAACGTGATTAACATACGCGATATTTTATCCTATAAGATGCTCCTCATGACCGAGGATGCCGTGCGCATCGCGGAAAAGCTGTGGGGCAACGGAGAAACGCAAGGGGGAGACGATGCACCGGTACGAAGTGCTGCGACGCCCGCTCGTAACCGAAAAAAGCACCACGCTGCAGCAACAGAATAAGTACGCCTTCGAGATTGCCGACGCGGCCAACAAGCCCATGGTCAAAGAGGCCGTGGAGGCGGCCTTCAAGGTGAAGGTCACCAAGGTGAACGTCGTCGCCATGCGGGGCAAGGCCCGCCGCGTGGGGCGGCGTATCGTGCAGACGCGCGACTGGAAAAAGGCCATCGTCACCCTGGCGGCGGGCGATAAAATCGAGTTCTTCGAGGGTGTTTAGCATGAAAGGGGCAACCCAGTGGCAGTAAAGATATACCGACCCACCTCCCCGGGCCGACGGGGGATGAGCGGCTACACCTTCGACGAGATTACCAAGGACAAGCCGGAGAAGTCCCTGCTGCGGCCCCTCAAGAAGCAGGCCGGGCGCAACAACCGCGGCAAGATAACCGTGCGCCACCGCGGCGGCGGGGCCAAGCGGCGGTTGCGCGTCATCGATTTTAAGCGGAACAAGTTCGATATCCCCGGCCGCGTGGCCGCCATCGAGTACGACCCCAACCGCTCGGCGCGCATCGCCCTCATCTTCTACGTCGACGGCGAGAAGCGCTACATCCTGGCCCCGCTGGGGCTCAAGGTGGGCGATACGATTATGTCCGGCAAGAACGCCGAAATAAGACCGGGGAATACCCTGCCGATGAACCAGATGCCCTCGGGCACCCAGATACACAACATCGAGATGATACCCGGCAGGGGCGGCCAGATGGTGCGCAGCGCCGGCGCCTCGGCGCAGCTCATGGCCAAGGAGGGCGACTACGTCCTGCTGCGCCTGCCCTCCGGCGAGCTAAGGCGGGTGCGCAGCGACTGCATGGCCACTGTGGGGCAAATCGGCAACGTGGAGCACCAGAATATTAGCCTGGGCAAGGCCGGCCGCACGCGGCACATGGGCTGGCGCCCGACGGTGCGCGGCTCGGCGATGACCCCGCGCGACCACCCCCACGGCGGCGGCGAGGGACGCTCCCCGGTGGGCATGCCCGGCCCCAAGACGCCCTGGGGCAAGCCGGCCCTGGGCTACAAGACGCGCAAGCCCAAGGCATCCGACCGGATGATTGTGAAACGCCGCGGGAAGTAGGCGTTTAGAGAGGTAGTATGTCAAGGTCAACCAAAAAAGGCCCGGCCGTAAATGCCAAACTGAGCAAGAAAGTGGAGGCCGCCATCCGCTCCGGCCAGAAGACGGTCATCAAGACCTGGGCGCGGTCTTCCACCATCCTGCCGGACATGGTGGGGCTGACCATCGGCGTCCACGACGGCCGCCGCCACGTGCCTATTTACGTCAACGAGAACATGGTCGGCCACAAGCTGGGCGAGTTCGCCCCCACGCGCACCTTCCGCGGCCACGTGGGCAGGGGGGATAAGACCAGCCAGGTAAGAAAACGATAAACAACCTTATTTAAAGGTGTAGATTAAAGTGGAAGTAAGAGCCATAGCTAAAGACACCGGCCTGCCCGCCAGCAAGGTACGCCCGCTGGTGGACATGGTGCGGGGCAAGATGGTCGAGGAGGCGCTGACGCTGCTCCGGTTCACGCCCACGCCCAAGGCCAATGTCGTGGCCAAACTGGTCAAGTCGGCGGCGGCCAACGCCGAGAATAACTTCCAGATGGACCCCGCCGACCTCAAGGTCGTCGGTATCTTCGTCGACGAGGCGCGCAGCGCCCGCCGCTGGAGGCCGCGCTCGCGGGGGCGGGCCACGCCCATCAAGCGGCGTTCCAGCCATATAACGGTTATCGTTGCCGAGCAGGAGGGTTAATTGGGTCATAAAGTTCACCCGACGGGTTTCCGTCTCGGGATAAATAAAGACTGGCAGTCCAAGTGGTACAGCGAGGCGCACTACGCCGAGTTCGTCCAGGAGGACAACCGGCTGCGGGAAGAGATTAAGAAGAAATACCGCGAGGCCGGCATCTCGCTCATCGAAATCGACCGCCAGGCCAAGGACGTCACCATCACGCTCTACACCGCCCGCCCCGGCATCGTCATCGGGCGGGGCGGCCAGCGCGTCGACGAGATGCGCCAGCACCTGGAAGCCCTCGTCGGCAAGAAGATACGCCTCAACATTCAGGAGATACGCCAGCCGGAGCTGGACGCCTACCTGGTGGCCCGCTCGGTGGCCGAGCAAATCGAGCGCCGCGTGGCCTACCGTCGCGCCATGAAACAGTCCATCTTCCGCACCATCCAGGCCGGGGCGCAGGGTATTAAAGTAAGCTGCGCCGGACGGCTGGGCAACTCCGAAATCGCCCGCCGCCAGACATCGCACCAGGGGCGGGTGCCCCTGCACACCCTCCGGGCCGATATTGATTACGGCTTTACCGAGGCGCACACCACGCTGGGGCGCATCGGCGTCAAGGTCTGGATTTACAAGGGGCAAATCCTGCCGGAGCTGAAGGTTCCGGAGGTGGAAGAGAAACCCGACGAGGAGGAAGCGCCCGAAGCGGAGGCACCGGCGGAAGTAGCGGAGAAACCGACCGAAGCCAAAGCCGAAGCCCCACCCGTTGCAGAGGCACCGGCCGCCGTTGAGGAAACACCCGCCGCCGAGGAGCCACCCGCTCCGGCGGCTACCGAGGCCGAAGAGAAACCCGCCAAACCGGCGGTCAAGAAAGCGGCGGCCAAACCGGCCACCGCCGGGGTCAAGGAAAAGGCCGCCAAACCGGCCGTCAAAAAGGAAACGGCCAAGGCGCCGGCCAAGAAAGCGGTCAAGGCCGAAGCCGCCGCCGAAGAGAAGAAACCCGCCAAACCGGCGGTTAAGAAAGCGGCGGCCAAACCGGCCACCGCCGACGTAAAGGAAAAGGCCGCCAAACCGGCGGCTAAAAAGTCTGCGGTCAAAGCGGCGCCCAAAAAGGCCAAAAAGACCGCCGCGAAACCCGCCGAGGTAGCCGAGGCCGCCGCCGAAAAGGAAGAAGCCTAGCATGCAGCAGCCCAAACGCGTCAAATACCGCAAGTCCCAAAGAGGCCGCCGCCGGGGCCAGGCCCAGTCCGGCAACAGCATCGGCTTCGGGGACTTCGGCCTCCAGGCGCTGGAGTCGGCCTGGGTAACCGCCGCCCAGATAGAGGCGGCACGCCGCGCCATCACCCGCCACATCCACCGCGGCGGCAAGGTGTGGATACGCATCTTCGCCGATAAGCCCGTCTCCAAGAAGGCGGCCGAGACGCGCATGGGCAGCGGCAAGGGCGCCGCGGACCACTGGGTGGCCGTGGTCAGGGCCGGGCGCATCATGTTCGAGATGGCCGGCGTCGGCGAGGACGTGGCCAAGGAGGCCATCCGCCTGGCCTCGCACAAGCTGCCGCTGAAGACGCGCTTTATCCTGCGGGAGAGCGCCGCCGCCGAGGCAGCCAGATAGGGAGCCGGGAAAGATGAAGCTAAAAGAGTTCCGGGACCTCAGCACGGACGAACTGAATAAGCAAGTGGAGGAAGCGCACCAGGAGCTTTTCAACCTGCGCTTTCGCCTGGCCACCAAGCAGCTGGTGAATCACCGCGAGGTGCGGCGGGTGCGCAAGAAGATTGCCCGGCTCAAGACGCTCCTCACGGAAAGGCAACTGGAGATAAGGTAGGCAGGTATGGCAGAAAAACGCAAGCAGCGACTGGGCAAGGTCGTCGGCGATAAAATGGACAAGACCGTGGTCGTGGCGGTGGACACGCCCAAGCGCCACCCGCTCTACAACAAGATCATCCGCCGCGTGACGAAATACTACGCCCACGACGCCAAGAACCAGAGCAAGGTGGGCGATACGGTGCGCATCGAGGAGACGCGCCCGCTGTCGCGCCAGAAGCGCTGGCGCGTGACCGAAATCGTCGTCAAAGGCGAAGTGGCCGATATCAAACCGGAGGAGATTACCACCCAGACCTAGGATTACGGTGAGACTGACATGATACAGATGCAGAGCCGGCTCAGAGTGGCCGATAACACCGGCGCCCGCGAAATTATGTGCATCAACGTGCTTGGCGGCACGCGGCGCAAGTATGCCTACGTCGGCGATATCGTGGTGGCCTCGGTGAAGCGCGCCATCCCCAACGCCGGCACCAAGAAGGGCGACGTGGTGCGGGCCGTCATCGTGCGCTCGGCCCACCCCTACCACCGCCCCGACGGGTCGTATATCAAGTTCGACGAAAGCGCCGCCGTAATTTTGACCGATAAAAACGAGCCCAAGGGCACGCGCATCTTCGGGCCGGTAGCGCGGGAGCTGCGCGATAAGAACTACACCAAGATTATCTCCCTGGCCCCCGAGGTATTATAAATGAAGATAAAGAAAGACGATAACGTGCTGGTGATTGCCGGCAAGGAGCGCGGTAAAAAGGGCAAGGTGCGCTTCGCCTACCCACGCAAGGAGCAGGTAATTATCGAAGGGCTAAATTTTATCAAGAAGCACTCCAAGGCCAGGGGGGCGGCCCGGCAGGCCGGCATCATCGACCTGGAAGCGCCCCTGCACATCTCCAACATCATGATTATCTGTAACAAGTGCAACAAGCCGGCGCGCATCGGCTACCGCAAGCTGGAGGACGGCCGCCGGGTGCGGTTCTGCCGCACCTGCAACGAGGTGATTGACTAAAATGTCCCGACTCAAAGATAAATACCGGCAAGAGGTGGTGCCCCGCCTGCTGGAGCTCTGCGGCTACCAGAACGTGATGCAGGCGCCGCGCCTGGAGAAAATCGTGCTCAACATCGGCCTGGGCGAGGCCATCGCCAACGCCAAGGCCCTGGAGGCCGCCGAGGCCGACCTGACGGCCATCGCCGGGCAGCACGTGCTCACCACCCGCGCCAAGAAGTCCATCGCCGCCTTCCGGCTGCGCGAGGGCATGCCCATCGGGCTCAAGGTGACGCTGCGCGGCGAGCGCATGTACGATTTCTTAGACAAGCTGGTCAACGCGGTGCTCCCCCGCACCCACGAGTTCCAGGGGGTCTCGCCGGACGCCTTCGACGGCCGCGGCAACTACACCCTGGGGCTCCAGGAGCAGATACTGTTCCCGGAAGTCGACTATGATAAAATCGACAAGGTACGCGGCATGGAAATATCAATTGTAACCACGGCGAAAATAGACGAAGACGGCAGACACCTGCTGGAACTGCTGGGGATGCCCTTCGCCAAGGATGGAGAGACCTAGTATGGCCAAAAAGTCACTGGTAATCAAGGCCGGGCGGCCGTCCAAGTACGCCACCAGGCAGTACCACCGCTGCCAGCTCTGCGGCCGACCCCGCGCTTACATCCGCAAGTTTGGCATCTGCCGGATATGCTTTAGAACACTGGCCCTGGACGCCCAGCTGCCGGGAGTGAAAAAATCCAGCTGGTAGGCTGAAGAAGGACTTTGTAAAGTATGAGCGTCACCGACCCAATTGCCGATATGCTGACCCGGATACGCAACGCCCTTATGGTGCGGCACGATACCGTACTCGTCCCGGCGTCCAAGATAAAGCTGTCCATCGCCCGCATCCTCAAGGAGGAAGGCTTCATTACCGACTACGAGGTCATCCGCGGCAAGCCGCACCGGAACATCAAAATCCAGCTACGCTATCTGGACGAAAACAAGCCGGTCATCAGCGGCCTCAAGCGCGTCAGCAAGCCGGGGCTGCGGGTCTACGTGCAGAAGCGAGAGATACCGCGCGTCTACGGCGGCCTGGGCATCGCCATTATCTCCACGTCCCAGGGCGTGCGCACCGGCCAGCAGGCCTGGCGGCAGGGCGGCGGCGGCGAGCTCATGTGCTACGTATGGTAGGGAGAGATAGATGTCGAGAGTAGGCAAAATGCCCATCGCGGTGCCGTCCGGCGTGACGGTGGATATCAAGGGCGGCGACGTGACCGTAAAAGGCCCCAAGGGCGAGCTGAAACGCTCCCTGCCCGCCGAGATGGGAATCCAGCTGGATGGCGACACGCTGACGGTGACCCGCCCCAGCGACAGCCAGCGCCACCGCGCCTACCACGGGCTGACGCGGAGCTTGCTGGCCAACATGGTCACCGGGGTATCGCAGGGGTTTGAGAAGACGCTGGAAATCGTCGGGGTGGGCTACCGCGCCGAAAAGACCGGCGACAAGCTGACGCTGCGCATGGGCTTTTCGCACACGGTGGAGGTCAACCCGCCCGCCGGCGTTACCCTGGGAGTGGAGGGCAACAACCGCATCAAAGTCAGCGGCATCAATAAGGAAGACGTCGGCCAGATGGCCGCCAAGATACGGGCCATCCGCCCGCCCGACGCCTACAAGGGCAAGGGCATCCGCTACGCCGGGGAAAGGGTACACCTCAAGCCGGGCAAGGCCGGCAAGGTAGTGGGTGGTTAAATAAGATGAGAAAGTCAGCTACCCGGGAAGCGCGCCTCAGGCGGCATTATAAAGTCAGGCAGAAGGTCAGCGGCGACGGTGCCAGGCCCCGCCTCTGCGTCTTCCGCAGCCTGAGCCATATTTACGCCCAGGTGGTGGACGACGGCCGGGGGCATACCCTGGTCACCGCCTCCACCCTGGACGCGGAGATTAAGAGCGACACCAAGGGCAAGAACAAGACCGAGCGCGCCGCCCTGGTGGGCGCCCTGCTGGCCAAGCGCGCCAAGGAAAAGAAAATTACCCAGGTAGCCTTCGACCGCGGCGGCTTTCGCTATCACGGCCGCGTCAAGGCCCTGGCGGAGGCGGCCCGCAAGGGCGGGCTCAAGTTCTAGGAGAGGATGAACCTGGTTCTATGAAGCAGCCATTGAGCCGGATTGACCCGGTAGACCTTAACCTCAACGATAAGCTCATTGACGTCAACCCCGTCGCCAAGGTGATGAAGGGGGGCAAGCGCCTCCGCTTCAGCGCTTTAGTGGTCAGCGGCGACGGCGAGGGTCACGTGGGTCTGGGCATCGGCAAGGCCAACGAGGTGCCCGCCGCCATCAACAAGGGCGGGGCCAAGGCCAGGAAGAACCTGATTAAAGTGCCGCTGGACGGCTCCACCATCCCCCACGAGATTACGGTCAACTACGGGGCGGCCGTCGTGCTGCTTAAGCCGGCGGCGCCGGGCACCGGCGTCATCGCCGGGGGCTCAGTTCGGGCGGTGCTGGAGGCGGCCGGCATCAAGGACATCCTCACCAAGTCGCTGGGCAGCTCCAACCACATCAACGTCGCCAAGGCGACGATGCGGGCCCTCAGCGAGCTGCGCGTGCCCAAGGACGTGCTGGCCCGGCGCAAGGCCGGCATCAATACCGGGGAGGCGCCCGCCGGTGAGTAAGCTGCGCATTACCTGGATTAAGAGCGGCATCGGCTATGAGAAGAGCCAGAAGCAGACCCTGGCGTCGCTGGGGTTTCACCGGCTCAATCAGAGCGTTGTCCACGAAGATACCAAATCCGTACGTGGTATGATAAACAAGGTGAGACACCTGGTAAAAGTGGAGGCCGAGAGTGGTCCGACAAAATGACTTAGCCCCGGCGCCCGGCTCGCGCAAGTCCGCCAAGAGGGTGGGCCGCGGCGACGGCTCTAACCGCGGCACCTACTCCGGGCGCGGCTGCAAGGGACAGAAGTCCCGCGCCGGCTACAAGATGCGCCCCGGCTTCGAGGGCGGGCAGCTGCCCCTCATCGAGCGCCTGCCCCGCAAGCGCGGCTTTACCAACATCTTCCGCACCGAGTACACCACCGTCGGCGTGGGGGCGCTCAAGGCCTTTGCCAAAGGGGCCGAGGTCACGCCCGAGGCGCTGGTGACGGCGGGGCTTATCAAGAACCTGAAACAACCGGTGAAGATACTGGCCGACGGCGATATCGACCGGCCGCTGACGGTGCGTGCCAACAAGTTTTCGGCGGCGGCCAAGGCCAAAATCGAGGCCGCCGGAGGCCAGGCCGAGGAGGTAGCCAATGCGGCAGAGGCCGACTAGACCCCGGCTGCTGCAGGCGATGCTGGACGCCTTCAGCCTGCCCGACCTGCGGCGCCGGATACTCATTACCGTCGGGATTCTGGTGGCGTTCCGCTTCATCGCGCACGTGCCCCTGCCCGGCGTCGACCCCGTGGCGCTCCAGGAGCTCTTCGAGAGCAACGCCCTGCTGGGCATGCTCAACCTCTTCAGCGGCGGCGCCATGCGACAGTTCAGCGTGGCCTCCATGGGCGTTTACCCGTATATTACCGCCTCCATTATTATGATACTGCTGGTGCCGGTTATCCCCAAGCTCCAGGCCCTCTCGCAGGAAGGGGAGTCCGGCCGCAACAAGATTAACCTCTACACCCACTGGCTGACGGTGCCGCTGGCCGCCTTCTCCGGCTACGGGCAGCTGGTGCTGCTCCAGCGCGCCGGGGCGGTGGGCACCGCCGGCCTCCTGCCCACCATCACCATCGTCATCTCGCTGGTGGCCGGCACGGTCTTTCTGGTCTGGCTGGGCGAGCTCATCACCGAGTACGGCATCGGCAACGGCATTTCCATTATCATCTTCGGCGGCATCGTGGCCGGCTACCCGCAGCTGATACAGCAGAGTTTTCTGGCCAAGAATAACCCGCTGGGCCTGACAGTCTATCTCGTCATCGTCCTGGTCACCATCGTCCTCATCGTCATCTTCACCGAGGCGCACCGCCGTATCCCGGTGCAGTACGCCCGTAGTGTCTTCCGCGGGGGGCGCATGTACCGCCAGTCCGGCTCCACCCATATCCCCATGCGGGTCAACTCCGCCGGCATGATACCGCTCATTTTCGCCATGTCCATCGTGCTCTTTCCGGGCATCGTCGCCAGCTATTTTGATACCGGCGGGGGAATCGCCCACACCATCGTGCTGTGGTTCAGCTCCGATACGGAACTGCCGATAGGGGCGTTCTACTGGATATTCTACTTTTTACTGGCGGTGGGCTTTACCTTTTTCTATACCATGATCACCTATCAGCAGCAGGACCTGCCCGGTACCCTGCAGCGACAGGGGGGCTTTATCCCCGGCATCCGTCCCGGCAAGAACACGGCCTCTTATCTCAGCGGCGTCATCAACCGTATTACCTGGGCGGGGGCGCTCTTCCTGGCCTTCGTGGCGATAATGCCCTTCCTGGCGCGCACGGTGACCAACGTCCAGCAGATACAGCTGTCCAGCTTGGGCATGCTCATCGTCGTCGGCGTGGTGCTGGACACGATGAAACAGCTGGAGGCCCAGCTGGTCATGCGCCGTTACGAGGGCTTTATCAAGTAGGGGGGAAGGTGTATATTATTCTTCTGGGGGCCCCCGGGGCGGGCAAAGGGACTCAGGCCGTGATGCTGGCCGGGAAATTAGGACTGCCGCAGGTGGCCTCCGGCGACCTCTTCCGCCAGGCGCTGGCCAAAGAGACCGACCTGGGGAAGCAGGCCAGGGCCTACATGGAAAAGGGCCAGCTCGTCCCCGACGAGATTACCATTAAGATGGTATTAGAGCGGCTGGCCGAGCCGGACTGTAAGGACGGGGCGATACTGGACGGTTTCCCCCGCAGCCTGGGGCAGGCACGGGCGCTGGATATGGCCTTCGGCCAGCAGGCCAGGGAAATAGATAAGGTAGTTTACATTAAAGTATCCGAAGCGGAGCTTTTAAAGAGACTGGGCGGGCGCTGGATTTGCCGCGACTGCCAGGCGCCCTACCACGAGGCGGACTCGCCGCCCAAAGAAAAGGGCAGGTGCGACCGCTGCGGGGGTGAGCTTTACCAGCGCCCCGACGATAACGCGGCCACGGTTAAAAACAGGCTGGAGGTCTATTTTAAGGAGACCTCGCCCCTGATAGACTATTATAAAAAGGCCGGCAAGCTGCTGGAGATAGATGGCGAAGGCAAAACCGACGCGGTCAACCAGCGCCTGGCCGCCGCCCTGCGCCGGGATTGAGGGCGCATGGGCATCGTCATAAAATCGGAAAAGGAGATTGCCGCCATGCGGCGGGCCGGCCGGATTGTCGGCGAGATACTGGAGATATTGAGTAAACAGGTGAAACCGGGCATGAAGACCAGAGAGTTGAATACCATTGCCGAGCGGGAGCTTACCAAGCGCGGCGCCCAGTCCTCGTTTAAGGGCTACCGCGGCTTTCCGGCCAGCCTCTGCACGTCCGTCAACGACGAGATTGTCCACGGCATCCCCGGCGATAGAGTCCTTAAGGAGGGCGAAATCCTCTCGCTGGACTTCGGCGCCGTCTACGAGGGCTTCCAGGGCGACGCCGCCGTGACCGTGCCGGTGGGCCGTGTCAGCCCCGAGGCCAGCAAGCTCATCGAGACCACGCGGGAGTGCCTGGCGGCCGGCATCGCCGCCGCCCGGGCCGGGGCCAACCTGGGGGACGTCTCGGCGGCCATCCAGGGCTGCGCCGAGGCCAAAGGTTACGCCGTGGTTAGGGAATATACCGGCCACGGCATCGGCCGCGAGATGCACGAAGACCCCCAGATACCCAACTGCACCGACCCGCCCTACGGCCTTAAGCCAGGCACGGGGCCGGTGCTGCGTAAGGGGATGACGCTGGCCCTGGAGCCGATGCTCAACACCGGCACCTGGCGGACCCGCGTCGCCGCCGACGGCTGGACGGTACACACCGCCGACAGCGGGATTTCGGCCCATTTTGAACATACGATAGCCATTAAAGATAAAGAACCGGAGGTGCTGACCAAAGTAAGTGGCTAAAAAAGAAGCCATAGAGGTTGAAGGAACGGTCATCGAGGCCCTGCCCAACGCCATGTTCCGCGTCGAGCTCCCCAACGGGCACGAGGTACTGGCCCACATCTCGGGCAAGATACGGATGCACTACATCCGGGTGCTGCCCGGCGACAAGGTGCTTATCGAGCTCTCGCCCTACGACCTCAGCCGCGGCCGCATCACCTACCGGCTCAAATAAATAAGGATTAAGATTATGAAAGTCAGGGCTTCGGTCAAAGTAAGGTGCGAAAAATGCAAGGTGGTCAAACGCCGCGGGGTAATCCGCATCATCTGCGAAAACCCCAAGCACAAGCAGCGGCAGGGCTAGCGCCGAAGGAGGAATGATATGCCACGTGTCGCCGGAGTAGACATACCGGTCAACAAGCAGGCCTGGGTCTCGCTGCAATACATCTACGGCATCGGCCGGTCGCAGAGCTACAAGATACTGGCGCAGGCGGAAATCGCCCCGGAAGTGCCGGTGAAAGACCTCACCGACGAAGAGGTACAGAAGCTGCGCGAGATTATCGATAAGCAGTACCGCGTCGAGGGCGAGCTGCGCAAAGAGGTAAACTTTAACATCAAGCGGCTGGTGGAAATCGGCAGCTACCGCGGCCTGCGCCACCGCTACTCCCTGCCCACGCGGGGGCAGCGCACCCGCACCAACGCCCGCACCAAGCGCGGCCCGCGCCGCACCGTGGCCGGACGCGGCCAGAAGCGCGGCATGACCAAGAAGTAGTAACCAGGGGCTAAGCCACCGATGCCGCGAGGGCGGTTTGGGTGGGAATAGATAACCCCGCGGGGCGGGGTGGAGAAAACTAAAAAAAGTAAAGATACCAGATTGACTCGTCAAGGAGGCAAGGGTGGCACAGAAAAAGAAACCAAAAGCCAAGCGGCGGGAGCGCAAGGCCGTCCCCAGCGGGCGGGCCTACGTCCAGTCCACCTTCAATAATACGCTGGTAACCCTCACCGACCCGCAGGGCAACGCCCTGGCCTGGGGCAGCTCCGGCTCGGCCGGGTTCAAAGGCTCGCGCAAGGGCACGCCCTACGCCGCCCAGATGGCGGCCCGCGACGCCGCCCGCAAGGCCATGGTGCACGGCCTGCGCCAGGTGGAGGTTTACGTCAAGGGGCCGGGCAGCGGCCGCGAGGCGGCCATCCGCTCGCTGCAGGGTTCCGGCCTGCACATCACCGGCATCCGCGACGTCACCCCCCTACCCCACGCCGGCTGCCGCCCGCCCAAGAGGAGACGAGTCTAAAAAGGGGATAACTATGGCAAGATATACCGGAGCCGTCTGTCGTTTGTGCCGCCGCAGCGGCGAAAAGCTCTTCCTCAAGGGGAGCCGCTGCCTCACGCCCAAGTGCGCCATCGACAAGCGGCCCAAACCACCGGGGCAGACCACCACGCGGCGCCGCCGCCGCTTCTCCGACCGGGCCTTGCAGCTCCGCGAGAAGCAGAAGGCCCGCTACAGCTACGGCACGCTGGAAAAGCAGTTCCGCAAGACCTTCGGCCTGGCCGAAAAGCAGGCCGGCATCACCGGCGAGAATTTACTGGTGCTGCTGGAGCGGCGGCTGGATAACGTCGTCTACCGGCTGGGCTTCGCCGACTCGCGCGCCCAGGCCCGCCAGATAGTGCGCCACGGCCACATCATGCTCAACGGGCGCAAGACCGACGTCCCCTCCTGCCTGGTCAAGGAGGGCGATACCATCGCCTGGCGCGAGGGCAGCCAGAAGACGGAATACTACAAGCAGCTCCTCCAGGACATCGAGTCCAAACAGGTGCTGAACTGGCTGAGCCTGGACCGGGTCAACCTGACGGGGCAGGTATTGTCCCTGCCCACCCCGGAGGAAATCGACGCCAGGTTCGACGGGAAGGTGGTCACCGAGTACTACTCACGTTAGTCCCGGGAAAGATTGGGGAGGTCTAAAGGGTCTACGACCCAAGCGATAACTGAGTACTACTCGCCAGGGGTGATAAGGAGGTAGCATTGGCTGGACTATTAGTCCCGAATATTGAATGTACCGAACAGGCGGAAAACTTCGCGCGTTTCGTCGCCGAGCCGCTGGAGAACGGCTTTGGCATGACTCTGGGCAACTCGCTGCGCCGCGTGCTGCTGGGCTACCTGCCGGGGGCAGCGGTGACCCAGGTAAGAATCGAGGGCGTGCAGCACGAGTTTACCGTCATCCCCAACGCCAAGGAAGACGTCATGGAGTTCCTCCTCAACATCAAGGAGATGCGCCTTAGGCCCCTCTCCGACCGCGGCGGCACGCTGCTGCTGGAGGTGGAGGGGGAAGGACGCATAACCGCCGCCGACATCAAACCATCGGCCGACTTTGAGATTACCAACCCGGAGCTCTGCCTGATTACCCTCAATAACCCCAAGTCCAAGCTCTACGTGGAGCTGGACGTGGAACTGGGGACGGGCTTCCGCCCCGCCGAGTCCACCGACGGCACGCCGGTGGGCACCATCCCGGTGGACGCCATCTTCACCCCCATCCGCAAGGTCAATTACACCGTCGAGCCGACGCACATCGGGCGGGAGACCACCCGCGAGCGGCTGGTGCTGGACATCTGGACGGACGGCACCACCTCGCCGGTGGACGCCATGAGCCGCGCCGCCGAGATACTCATCGAGCAGATTACCCCCTTCCAGGAGTACGTCAAGATTTCCCAGATGAAGGCCGAGGAGCGGCTCATCCGCATGGCCATCCCCGACGAGAAATACAACATGCCCGTGGAGCAGTTGGACCTCTCGGTGCGCACCATGAATTGCCTGCGGCGCTCCAACATCGCCACCGTCGGCGAGCTCATCGGCAAGGGCACCAAGGAGCTGATGAAGCTGCGCAACTTCGGGCAGAAGTCTTACCTGGAAATCGAAGACCGCCTGGCCCGCATCGGGCTTTCGCTGGAGCCCAAGGTCGAGGAAGAAGGCGAAGAGACGGACGAGACCGAAGCGGATACCGAAGGGGATACGCCCGTAGCCGAAGCCGCCGAAGAGAAAGCGCCGGATGAAACCGAAAACGAAGAGGGAGAGCCGTAGCCATGAGGCATAACATCGCCGGTCATAAGCTGAGCCGGTCCAGCGGCCACCGCCGGGCGCTCTACCGCAACCTGGTGACCGACCTCCTGAAATACGAAAAGATAACCACCACCGAGCCCAAGGCCAAGGAGGTGCGCGGGCTGGCCGAGCGGATGATAACGTTGGGCAAGAAGAGCGGCCTGCACGCCTACCGCCAGGCGCTGGCCTACGTCACCGACAAGAAAGTGACCGATAAGATTTTCGCCGAGCTGGGCCCCCGTTACCAGGAGCGCCCCGGCGGCTACACGCGCATCATCAAGCTGGCGCCGCGTCTCGGCGACGGCGCGCCCATGGTGCGGCTGGAGCTGGTCAAGTAGACCCGGCCAGGGTTATGGTCGTGCTGGTGATAGAATACGACGGCACCGCCTACCACGGCTCCCAGTGGCAGGCCAACGCCCCGACGATACAGGGAGAGATGGAAAAGGCTTTGCAGCAATTGACCGGAGAAAAAATAAGGATTAAAGCGGCCGGCCGCACCGACGCCGGCGTGCACGCCCGCGGGCAGGTTATCGGCTTTACCACGGCCTCAGACCTACCGCTGACGGCCTTCCGCGACGGGATGAACCACTACCTGCCGCGGGATATCGCCGTGCTGGCCGCCTACCGCGCGCCGGACGGCTTCGACGTGCGCCGCCGCGCCGTAAATCGCGAGTACCGCTATACTATCCGCAGCGGCGCCACGCGCTCGCCGCTGCGCGACGCTTACGCCTGGCCGGTGGCGGGCGAGCTTGATATTTCGGCCATGAACCAGGCCTGCCAGCATCTTATCGGCCGGCACGATTTGGCCTCTTTCGTCGCCTCCGCTCAGGCCATCCGGGACAGGCGGACGGTACGGGAGGTATTTAAAGCGGAAATAACCGGGGACGGCGACATGATATATTTTGATATCGTCGCCAACGCGTTTTTACCCCATCAGGTGCGCAATACCGTCGGCGCGCTCGTCCGGGTCGGTCAGGGCCGCCTGACCCCGGCGGAGTTCGGCGAGATGGTCGAGGCAGCCCAACCGGGCCTGGCCGGGCCCACCGCCCCGGCGGCGGGGCTCTGCCTGATGCGGGTGAACTACGCCGGCCCCTTTGAGGGAGAAGCCAGATGAAGACATACAGCGCCCGACCGGCGGACATCCAGCGGGAGTGGCACCTCATCGACGCCGAAGGCCAGACCCTGGGGCGGCTCTCCAGCCAGATAGCCCGGCTGCTCATGGGCAAGCATCGGCCCACCTTTACCCCCAACCTGGATACCGGCGACTTCGTGGTGGTGGTCAACGCCGCCAAATTCCGCGTCACCGGCAAAAAGCCCCACCAGAAGCTCTACTACCGCCACTCGGGCTATCCCGGCGGGTTCAAGAGCATCACCCTGGAGAAGATGCTGCAGCAGCACCCCACGCGGGCTTTGGAGCACGCCGTCTACGGCATGCTGCCCCACACCCGCCTGGGCCGCCAGATGAGAAAACGACTCAAGGTCTACGCCGGGGCGGAGCACCCGCACGCCTCGCAGCTCGCCGCCGGCGCGGCCAAGGATACCAAGTAAGGGATTTTGCCCCTAATGTCATTCTGAGGAGCGAAGCGACGAAGAATCTCACCACCGGGGTAAAGACAAAGTAAGGGGACAGGGGAAATATGGACAAACAGAGCTATTTTTACGGGACGGGCCGCCGCAAGGAGTCGGTGGCGCGCGTCCGGCTGACGACGGGGAACGGCGCTATCATCGTCAACGGCTCGCCTTTCGAGGAGCGTTTCCCTTCGCTGGAGCACCAGCGGATTATCACCCAGCCGTTCATCGCCACCGAGGCCACCGGCCGCTATAACGCCGTTATCAAGGTGGAAGGCGGCGGTGTCACCGGGCAGAGCGGGGCCATCTCCCACGGCATCTCCCGCGCCCTGGTCCGCGCCGACGAGCGCTTTAAGCCGGTGCTGCGCCAGAACGGCCTCCTCACGCGCGACGCCCGCGCCAAGGAGCGCAAGAAGCCCGGCCTGCGGCGGGCCCGCAAGGCGCCGCAGTACACCAAGCGTTAAGGTTGCGGGAAACCCAAGACAGTTGAGCCGGAGGTGTGGTAATGCCACGCTTCCGGCTCTTTTTTCCTCCCCCCGCCCTATCGGTGTTATCTATTCCCACCCAGGCCACCCTCGGCTCATCGGCGGCTTAGCCCTTAGTTTACACCCCCGCCAGCTTCCGGCCAATCTTGAGGAGCCGCTCGGCGCGGGCGGGCGAGTCGGTCTCGGTGTAGATGCGCAGCAGGGGCTCAGTGCCGGAGAAGCGCACCAGCAGCCAGGTGTTGTCGGCCAGGATAAAGCGGTAGCCGTCGGTGGTATCGTACCGCAGCACCGGCACGCCGTCGATTTTCTCCGGTATGCCTTTACTTACCCGCGCGATGATAGCCTGCCGCTGCTCTTCGGGGAACTTTATGTCAATACGGCGGTAGTGGTGCGGGCCGACTTTGTCGTAAAGATGGTCGATAAGCTGCGTGATGGTCTTCCCGGTGCTGACCATGAGGTCGAGGAAGAGGAGGCTGGCCAGGATGCCGTCGCGCTCGGCGACATGCCCGCGGAAGCCGTAGCCGCCGCTCTCCTCCCCACCGATGAGGGCGTTCTCCTCAATCATAACCGGGGCGATGTACTTGAAGCCCACCGCCGTCTCGCGGACGGGCACGCCGTAAAGCTCGCCGAGGCGGTCGGCCATGCTGGTGGTGGTGAGGCTCTTGACGATGGTGCCGCGCTCGCCGCGCACCTCCAGCAGATAGAGACAGAGCAGCGCGAACACTTGTAATTGGGTGACGAAATTGCCCCGCTCGTCGATAACGCCCATGCGGTCGGCGTCGCCGTCGGTGGCCAGACCGGCGGCGGCCTTATGCTCCTTGACGGCGGCGGCCAGCTCGCTCAGGTGGGGCATAATCGGCTCGGGGTGGATGCCTGGAAAGGCCGGGTTGAGCTGGCCGTGAATTTCGGTAATCTGGTTATTGCCGCCGCTCAACGCCTTCTTGATATAGCCCGCCCCGGCGCCGTACATCGGGTCGATGACCAGGTTGAGGCCGGCCTTCTTCAGTTTCTTCAAGTCCACCAGGCGGGCGATTTGCTTAAAATAGACGGGCGCCAGGTCGGTATCAACCATCAGCCCCCGCTTCTTCGCCCCGGCCAGCGGCAGGCGCGCGTACCGGCCCGTCTCATAAGACCTGTTGATGTATTTCACCATTGCCGCGGTAATCGCGTCGGGGGCGCTGGCGCCGTGCTCGTCCTTGTACTTAAAGCCGTTCCACTCGGCCGGGTTGTGGCTGGCGGTGATGATGACGGCCCCGGCGGCTCGTTTGGCCAGGACGCCGTAGCTGACGACGGGCGTGGGGGTGGGCGCGGTGGTGAGGTAGACCTTGATGCCGTTAGCGGCGACGACCTCGGCGGCGGCGGCGGCGAAATCGGCGGAGGCGAAGCGCGTATCGTAGCCGACGACCAGCCCCCGTCCGGTCAGCCCCTCCTGCTTGAGGTAGTCGGCGACGCCCTGGGCGCAGTGGCGGACGTTTTCAAAGGTAAAGTCCTCGGCGATGACGGCCCGCCAGCCGTCGGTGCCGAACTTGATGGGATTTGGTTTTTTCACCCCATCCCCTCTTTCCTTAAAATATCCGCCTTGTCGGTCTTTTCCCAGGGCAGGTCTAAATCCGTCCGGCCGAAGTGCCCGTAGGTGGCGGTGGGGCGGTATATGGGGCGGCGCAGGTTAAAGTAATCGATGATGGCGGCGGGCCGCAGGTCGAAGTGCTCCAGCACCAGCGCCTTAATCTTGGCGTTGTCAATCCGGTTGGTGCCGAAGGCCTCCACGGAGACGGCGAGGGGGCGAGCCTTGCCGATGACGTAGGCCACCTGGAGCTCAAGCCGGTCGGCCAGTCCCGCGGCGACGATGTTCTTGGCCACGTAGCGCGCCATGTAGGATGCCGAGCGGTCGACCTTGGTGCAGTCCTTGCCGGAGAAGGCCCCGCCGCCGTGGCGGGCGGCCCCGCCGTAGGTATCCACGATTATCTTGCGCCCGGTGAAGCCGGTATCGGAGACCGGCCCGCCGATAACAAAGCGCCCGGTGCCGTTGACGTAATATTCCGTGTCCTTATCAATCAGCTTGGCCGGGACGACCGGGCCGATGACGTGCTCGATGACATCCTTTTTAATCTGAGCCAGCTTAGGCTCCGGGTCGTGCTGGGCGCCGATGACGACGTTGACGATGCGTTTGGGCAGGCCCTTGTCGTACTCCACCGTCACCTGCGACTTGCCGTCGGGGCGGAGGTAGCCGAGCGTGCCGTCCTTGCGCACCTGGGCCAGCCTCCGGCAGAGCTTGTGTGCCAGGGCGATGGGCAGGGGCATAAGCTCCGGGGTCTCGTTGCAGGCGAAGCCCACCATCATGCCCTGGTCGCCGGCGCCGATTTTGTCCAGCCGGTCCCCGGCGGTCTCCCTGACCTCCAGCGACTGGCTGACGCCTATATCAATATCGGTGCTTTGCTCCTTGATGGAGACCATCACCCCACACGACTCGTAGTCGAAGCCGTACTCCGGTCTGGTGTAGCCGATGTCGCGGACGACCTCCCGCACGATGCGGGGCACGTCCACGTAGCACCGGGTGGTAATCTCCCCCATGACGATGACCAGGCCGGTGGTGGTGGCCACCTCGCAGGCCACCCGGCCCCGGGGGTCCTGCGTCATGATGGCGTCCAGGATGGCGTCGGATATCTGGTCGCACATCTTGTCGGGGTGCCCCTCGGTCA
>DAOUEP010000049.1:0-5276 GCA_034430515.1 Dehalococcoidales bacterium
ATCGCTTCGGCGACGACGGCGTCACCGCGGTAATAGTTGGGGCTGCCGTAGGAGCTGCTCTCGGAAACGTAGGTGACCTCGTCCAGCTCGGCGCCGGTCAGGTCGGCCAGCTGCTCGGCCTTGGTCTTGGCGTAGTCGACGGCCTGCTCGCGCGCCTGGGCGTAGTACGGGGTCGGGTCGTCCACGGTGAAGTTGATGCTGTTGATGCGGGTCAGGTCGCCGCCGGCGGCGACGACGGCATCGATGACGGCCCCGGCCTGGGTTACCTCCCTCACCTTGACGGAGACGGTGTTGGTAACCTCGTAGCCGACGACGGTCTCCTTATCGCGCCCTTCGTCGTAGTAGGTATCCCACTGGGTTACCTCACGGATGTTGAAGTACTGGGTCTGGATGTCCTCCTTGGCGACGCCCTGGTCTTCCAGCGCCTGCATGACCGCGGCCATCGCCACGGCGGCGCTGGCCTGGGCCGCCGCTACCGTCGCCTCCTGGGCCTCGATGCCCAGACTGAGGACGGCCACGTCCGGGGTGGCGTAGGCCTTGCCGGTGCCGCTTACCCAGATGCCTTCCTGCTGGTTATTGAGGTTGCCGGAAAGCTCCAGCGTGCCGGCGACCCCGCTGCCGTTGCAGCTGGATACTCCCAGCACCACCGCCAGCAGGATAACCGCTCCCGCCACTGCTAACCATTGCTTTTTCATGTTTGCCTCCTTGTGTTTTGGTTTCCGCTATGTATAACGCTGTAACCGGACGCCGGGTTAGCTCCGGGTTTAACTTGGAGTGAAGGAAAGCAAGGCGTGCGGGCTATTCCAGGTTGAGGAGAACCCGCAGGTAGCCGGCGTCGGCCACCTGTATCGCCGCCAGCAGGGCCCCCCAGACGGACTCCGGGGCGCCGGCCAGGCTGGCGTGCAGTGCCTGCGAGTTCTCCAGCGCCTGCCGCGATACGGTGTTGAGTAAGCTGTCCTCGTCCCCCGCGGCCAGGTTGCTGAGGGCGAGCTGGTTGAGGGCCTCCGCCTCCGGCGCGTTGGTGTCCGGCGCCCGGGTGACCACTTGTGGCGTGGTGGTCGCGGGTGGCGTCGATACCTGGGGCGCCTCGGTCGTCGGGGACGATGGCTCCTGGGACTCCGAGGACGAGCCGACCAGGAACGAGCCGCCGGACTCCAGGATGGCGTTATCTTTGGCGTGGGTGGGTGCCGTCAGGTCGGACATGGCCAGGAGCTGGTCGTCCAGGCGCGCCGTGGCCCGCTCCACCTCGCCGGCCTTGCCGGCGGCCGCCATCTGGACAATCTCGTCGATGCGCTCGTCGGCGAAATTAGCGTAAAGCTCGGTCTTGCCCTCGTCGGAGAAGGTAAGCGCCAGCTGCACCGACTCGGCGGCCATCTTAACGGAGTAGAGGGGGCTGTCGGGCAGGGAGCTGCTGGCCACGCCGACGGTGCCCCCGCCGGCCGCCAGGACGATGACGACGGCGATGAGGGTTACCCAGGCGGGCCTGAGGCCGAAGGAGAAGCCGTGTTTTTCGGCCGCTGGTATTTCGCGGACGGCTTTGGCGAACTCGGCCGCAGCGCTCTGGCGGAACTCGGGGCGCGGCTTGACGGACATGGCCCCCTGAGTATTGCGGGCTGTTTCCAGCAAGGGCTGGAGCGCGTCGGCCTGCTCGGGGTAGGCGGCCAGGCACGCCGTCACGGTCTCGCCGCGCCGCAGGCGCTCCAGGCAATCGTCCAGTATGTTATCTAGTTCCTTATCTTTCATGGCTCCACCCCGGCCGCCAGCACCAGGCGCAGGGCGGCGATGGCGCTGTGCTGCAGGGCCTTGACCGCCCCGACGCTCCGGCCCATCGCCCGGGCCGTCTCGGCGATGGAAAGCTCCCCGGCGAAGCGCAGGGAGATAACCTCCTGTTGCGCCCTGGTGAGCCTGCGGGCGGCGACGGCTATCTCTTCTATTTGCAGCTTTTGCTCCGCCCGGCGGGTCAGGTCGCCGCCGCCACCGCCGACGCAAGAATCGTCCAGCGGCACGGTGGCCCGCCGCGACTTGCGGCGCAGGTAGTCGACAATCTGGTTATGGGCGATGCGGTACAGCCAGGAGGCGAAGGGCATGCCCCGCCACTTGTAGCTGGAGATGGACTGGAGGACTTTGAGAAAGACCTGCTGTGTCATATCCTCGGCCTCGGTCCGGTCGCCTATCTTGACGACGATGTACCGATAAATCCTGTCAAAATTCTCCTCGTATATTTGAGTTAAAGCCACCGGGTCGCGCTGCTGCGCGCGCCGGATAAGCCCTGCCTCGTCCTGCACCTGACAACTCCCGTCTTGAGCCGGGCCGCCTCCGGGTAACCGGGCCGCCCGGCCGGCGATGTGGTGTTACCCTGTGCATATAGTATAACGAATCAGGCCGTCTAAAGATAGTACCAGCGGGAGGGCGGGCGGATGCCATCGCCGGGGGAAATGTGCTAAAATTGCCTAACAAAACGGGCTGAAACCGTAAGCATTATCACCGGAGGCGAAGCGTTGTCCTATTCCCTGCGCCGCATGGAGCGAGGCGACCTGGCCCAGGTAGCTAAAATAGACCGCGATGCCTTCCCCACCCAGTGGCCGCCGGCCAACTATCGCCAGGAGCTGAACAACAAGCTGGCCTACTACATCGTCGCCGGGGACGACGCGCGGGAGGCCGAGGAGGACGAGGACGAGGCGTGGCGCCCGCACCGGGACGGTCTGGCCTGGCTGCTGCCCTGGGCCAAGCGCCCCCCCGAAGAGGCCGCGCCCCCGCCCCGGCGGGACTACATCGTCGGCTTTTCCGGCATCTGGCTGATGGCCGGCGAGGCCCACATCACCAACATCGCCGTACGCCCGGAGTACCAGGGGCAGGGCCTCGGCGGGATGCTGCTCATCGTCACCATCGATATGGCCCGCCGCCTCCACGCCACCATGATGACGCTGGAGGTGCGCGACTCCAACCGGGTGGCCCAGAGCCTCTACGCCAGGTACGGCTTCGTGGAGATGGGCTTGCGCCGCGGCTACTACTTGGACAATCGCGAGGACGCCGTCATCATGTCCACGGAGAGCATCGCCTCGACGAACTTCCGTAAGCGCCTCAACGAGCGGCGGCGGGCGCTGCGCCAGAAGCTTACCTGGGAGGTCGCCCGGCTCGTTTAAGGGCCGTCCGGCGCTTTGACCGCTCCCAAGCGACGTGATAGAATTAGCAGACAGGGGCACACCTGGGGCCAAGGAGGGTAGAGGTATGTCCGGGCATTCTAAGTGGCATTCCATCAAGCACCAGAAGGGTGTCGCCGACGCCAGGCGGGGCCAGCTTTTCACCAAGCTGACGCGAGAGATTATCGTGGTGGCGCGCGAGGGCGGCGGCAATCCGGAGGGGAACTTCCGGCTGCGTCTGGCTGTCCAGAAGGCCCGCGACGCCAACATGCCCATGGACAACATCGACCGGGCCATCAAGAAGGGCACCGGCGAGATTGAGGGCGGCAGCCTGGCCGAGCTGACCCTGGAGGGCTACGGGCCCAACGGCATCGCCATTCTGGTGAGTGCCCTCTCCGATAACCGCAACCGCACCATCCAGGATGTGCGCTCCACCTTCACCCGCCACGGCGGCAGCCTGGGGGAGAGCGGCTGCGTGGCCTGGCTCTTCGATTCTAAGGGGCTGATTATGATTAAGGCCGAGTCGGTCGACCCCGACGAGCTGGCCCTGGCCGCCATCGACGCCGGCGCCGAGGACGTCAAGGTGGAGGACGACTACGTGGAGGTCTACACCGTGCCGGAGGAGCTGGAGAAGGTGCGGGCGGCCCTGGAAGGCCAGAACGTCGAAATCGAGTCGAGCGAGATAATCAAGGTGCCCAAGTCGCTCGTCGAGCTTGACGACAAGGCCGCCCTGCAGACGCTGAAGCTGCTGGAAAGGCTGGAAGAGAACGACGACGTCCAGAACGTCTTTTCCAACGCCGATATCCCCGACGCCGTCATGGAGAGCTACCAGGCCGGCTGAGCGGGGCCGGGCTAGCTGATGAAGATTTTAGGCGTTGACCCGGGCACGGTGGTGATGGGCTACGGCGTCATCGAGGGCCGGGACGATGCCGCTACGGCGCTGGACTACGGCGCTATTACCGTCCCCAAGAACCTCGCCCCCGCCGCGCGCCTGCACTACCTCCACACCGAGCTTATCAAGGTCGTGGCGCGCCACCGCCCCGACGCCGTGGCCGTGGAGCAGCCCTTCGTCGCCAAGAACGTCAGGACGGCTTTGGCCATCGGGCGGGCACAGGCCATCGCTTTACTCGCCGCCGCCGCCAGCGGCATCCCCGTTTACGAGTACACCCCGCGGCAGGTGAAACAGCGCGTGGCCGACTACGGGGCCGGCGGCAAGGAGCAGGTGCAGGAGATGGTGCGCCTCCAGCTGGGGCTGGCCGAGCCGCCCGAGCCGCTCGACGCCGCCGACGCCCTGGCCGTGGCCCTCTGCCACCTGCAGGAGCAGCACGTGAGCGAGCTTCTGGCCGAAAGGGGCGGGCGATGATTGCCAGCCTGGAAGGCCGGCTTGAGGCCATCGACGCCGAGGGCGCCGTCGTCAACGTGGGCGGCGTCGGTTTCCGCGTCGCCATGCCCACCACCGTCCTCAGCGCGCTGGGTAACCCCGGCGACAGCGTCAAGGTCTATACCCACCTCCACGTCCGCGAGGACAACATCGCCCTCTACGGCTTCGCCACCGCCGCCGAACTGTGGATGTTCGAGACGCTGCTGGGCGTCAGCGGCCTGGGGCCGCGCCTGGCGCTGGCGATGCTCTCCACGCTCTCGCCGGAGCAGATTACCACCGCCATCGCCACCGGCAGCGCCGACATGCTGGACATGATACCCGGCATCGGCAAAAAGGTGGCCAGCCGCATTATCCTGGAGCTCAGGGAGAAAATCGGCGCCGGCTGGGCCATCGCCACTACCGCCGGAGCCGCGCCGGAAAACGCCGACGTGCTGGCGGCGCTGACCTCGCTGGGCTACTCCGCCGCCGAGGCCGTCAAGGCCGTGGCCAACCTCCCCGCCGATAACAAGCTCGGCCTGGAAGAACGCGTCAAGCTGGCGCTGCAGTACCTCGGCAGCCGCTAAGGAGGGCGCCATGAAAGCATCCGAAGGCAAGCTGGGGCGGGTCTTCGTCCTCCGCCTGGAGGACGGCGATGTCGTGCCCGCCTGCATCGAGGAGTTCGCCGCCGCCAAGAATATCACTCACGGGCACGTTATCCTGGTGGGCGGCATTGGCGGCGGGCAAATCGTCGCCGGGCCGAGGGAGTCCGGCACCAG
>DAOUEP010000050.1:0-21777 GCA_034430515.1 Dehalococcoidales bacterium
GTGCGCAATGTCATCAAGGCGATGGGATATGCCGACGACGATTTGACGGCGCGCCGTCCCGTCGTCGGCATCGCCAACGCCTGGAACACGCTCATCCCGGGGCATTTCGGCTTCCGCGAGATAAGCGACCAGGTCAAGAAGGGCATCCACCGCGCCGGGGGGACGGCCTTCGAGTTCGGCGTCATCGGCCTGTGCGATGCCATCGTCAAGGAGAACGGCAACTACGTCCTGCCCTCGCGGGAGGTCATCGCCGACTCGGTGGAAATCATGGCCGGGGCCAACCCCATCGACGGGCTGGTGCTGCTGGCCTCCTGCGATAAAATCGTGCCGGGGATGCTCATGGCGGCGGCGCGGCTGGACATCCCGGCCATTCTGGTCAACGCCGGGCCGATGCTGGGCGGGCCGGAGTTCGCCGGGCGCAAGGCCGATTCCACCTCCGTCTCCGAGGCGCTGGGGATGTATAAGTCGGGCCGGATTACCGCCGAGGAATACCAGGACGTGGAGAACCTCTCCTGCCCCACCTGCGGCTCCTGCTCCTTTATGGGTACGGCCAACACCATGTGCTGCCTGGCCGAGGCGATGGGCATGACCCTGACCGACGGCGCCGCCATCCCCGCCGTCTACGCCGAAAGGCTGCGCCTCTCCGAGCGGGCCGGCGAGACGATATGCCACCTGGTAAGGGAGGGCATTACCGCCCGCGCTGTCATCAACGAGAGGTCGCTTACCAACGCCGTCCGGGCATGTCTGGCCATCGGCGGCTCGACCAACGCCGTCTTGCACCTGACCGCCCTGGCCTACGAGGCCGAAGCGGCCATCAATATCCTGGACGCCTTCGAGAAATACGCCAGGACCACGCCCACCATCGCCCGGGTCTATCCAGCCGGTAATAACGACATGGAGGCTTTCTGGCGGGCCGGGGGCGTCCCCCGCGTGCTGGAGAATCTCGGCTCGCAGTTCGACCTGGAGGTGATGACGGTGACGGGTAAGACGATGGCCGACAATATCCAGGGCTTCCGCTACCGCTTCCCGGAGAACCGCGACGTCATCCGCCCGGCCGACGACCCCTTCGAGGCGTCCGGGGGGCTGGCCGTCATCCGGGGCAACCTGGCGCCGCGCACCGGCATTTCCAAGCCCACCGCCATCGACCCGGCGGCGCGCCGATTCACCGGGACGGCCGTCTGCTTCGACGCCGAGGCGGACGCCAACCGGGCCATCCTGGACGGCAAGGTCAAGGCCGGGGACGTGGTCGTCATCCGCTACGAAGGCCCCAAGGGCGGGCCGGGCATGGTGGAGATGTACCGCGCCCTGAAGTACCTGCACGGTCTGGGGCTGCATAAGGCCACCGCCGTCGTCACCGACGGGCGCTTTTCCGGCACCAATAACGGCTGTTTCGTGGGGCACATCTCGCCGGAGGCCAGCGAGGGCGGGCCTATCGCCGTGGTGCGCGACGGCGATAAAATCTCCATCGACGTCGTCGCCGGCACCATCCACCTGCACCTGGATGATGCCGAGATTGCCCGCCGTCTCAAGGCCTGGCGCCCGCCCGCGCCCAGGGTAAAAAGCGGCTATCTCAGCGTCTACGCCCGCCTGGCCGCCTCGGCGGACGAGGGCGCCATCATCCGCCACCGCGCCGCCGACTGACCGCCCGTATTGACAGGGGCGGCGGCAGATACTACAATCAGGGCAAGATGGTCTTCAAATCGAGCCGGAGGGACGCGCGATGAGCCCGGACGACAAACCGATAATAGCCGCCGGCGGCCGGCGCCAGGAAATCAAGCACAAGCTGTTTATCAGCTACTCCTACCAGGACCAGGAGTACCGCGACCGCTTTGAGGAGCTTTTCGGGCGGCTGTTCGACATCAAGTCCGTGGCGGAGGGGGAAATGAGCGCGGACACCGATGCCGCCTATATCGAGCACCTGATTCGGCGCGATTATATCAGCGTGGTGACGGTAGTGGTCGTCCTGGTGGGGGCCGATACCTGGAGCCGCAAGCACGTGGACTGGGAGATTGCCGCCGCCCTGCGCAAGAAACTGGACGGCTTTTCCGGGCTGCTGGGGATTTGCCTGCCCACCCACCCGGACTACCAGAAGCCGCAGTACAAAAAGGACATCGTCCCCCTGAGGCTGTCGGATAACGTCCAGAGCGGCTACGCCCCCTTCCACGACTGGACGGAAAACGAGAGCGACATTGCAATCTGGGTCGAGGCGGCCTTTGAGGCCAGGGTCAGCCGCAAAGACAAGATAGACGACTCGCGGCCGCGCTTTACCGATAACTGGCTGCACCACTCCAAGTGGCCGCCGCCCCCGCCGCCCGCCCCCACGGCTGCCGAAGGCGAGCCGGCCCAGCCCGGCGTGGAACCCGCTGCTCCCACCACCCGGCTAACCTTCCCGGAACCGGCCACCGGGCCTGCCGCCCGCAAGCCGCCGGCCCCGGCGCCGTCTGCCGTCAAGCCGCCGGCTACCGCGCCCCCCGCCACGCCCGAGGTTATCGAGCTGCCCGCGGCGCCCGAACCGGAGAAACCGGAAAAGAAGAAAAAGCCCAAGCGGGTAAAGGTCAAGAAGGAAAAGAAGCCCAGGAAGCCCCAAGAATAGGGCCGGGGGATTAGCCCGTTATCAGGGTCGTCTGGAAGCCTTCATGCTGGAACCGGGTGCGCAGGCGCTTGATAAGCTCGCTCTTAACGGTATAGACGGCGTAACGGTCGGTCGCCTTCATCCTCACCCAGAAGTTGATGTTGGCGTCGCCGCACTCCTCGTAGACAAACCAGGGCGCGAACGTCTTGACCGCCCCCTCGCAGTCCTGGAGCACCTCTTCGGCCACCTGCCGCACCACGTTCTCCACGTAGAACAGGTCGCTTTCGTAAGTTACCGCGCCGTTGACCTCGAACATGATGTCCTTGTCCGGGAAATGATAGTTGGTCACCACGCTGTCGGCCAGCTTGGAGTTGGGGATAATGACGAAGGTATCCATCAGGGTGCGGATGCGCGTCGAGCGCCAGCCCAGGTCGGTGACGTAGCCTTCGAGTCCCTCCTCCAGCTCCACGAAGTCGCCCACGCGCACCACGCGGTCGGACACTATCTGGGTGCCGGCGAAGAAATTGGCCAGCATCGGCTGCACCGCCAGGGCGACGGCCAGGCCGCCGATGCCCAGACTGGCCAGAATGGGGCTGATGGAAACGCCGTAGTAGTCCAGGAGAATCAGCAGCCCGATAATGTAGACCACCCCGATCATAACGCGCTTCAGGAGGCGCACCAGCCCTTCGTCGATATGGGCGGCCCGCTGAAAAGCATCCGATAGCAGGTACAGCTCCAGCGCCACGCTCAGGATGCGCGCCAGGCAGTAGATACCGAAGATGACCAGGATGGTGGTGCTGACCTGATTAAAGATGGAGCCCCAATTTTCCACGACGGGCAGGCGGCTGAGCGCCTGGATAAGCCCCTCGATGAGGATGATGACGAAAACCGGTTTGGACAGCGAGCCGACGAACTTTGACATGAGCGTCGTGCGGTTGCGCTTCGCCAGGAGGCGCTGGAGGCGCTGCATGATGAAGAGGATTAACCAGGCGGCCACAACGGACATGAGCAGGATGGCCACAAACGATAAGACCTGCTGTAAGACCGGAGAATCCTCTAAAAAATTGAACATTATTTATGTCCCCGCTGGATTACCCTAAAAAATGGTCGCTGGCGCCGGCTCCGGGGTATGCCGTCGCTGACGACAGCGCCGGGGCGGGTGCCGCGTCCCACCGGGGGGCTGACCCGTACCGGGGAACTTTATTCCCCGAACGTCTTGCGCATCTGGAACTTGAGATAGTCCAGCTCGTCGATGCCCTGGGTCTTGCTCTTGCTCCTGTCCAGTTCCAGGCCGAGGTTGACGACGACTTCCAGGAGGTTCTTCATCAGGCTGCGCATGTTGCGCTTGAACTGCTGGAAGTCCTCGCTGGGGGGATAGTCGGCCGTTTCCCGGAAGGCGGGCCGGCGGCTGGTGGCCTTGTTGCCGGTCGGCACTACTTCCTCGGACAGGGCCCCTTCGAGCAGGTTATCGATGCAAAAGTCGATGAACTCGGAGCGGCTGATATCGCCCCGGTTCTGGTCTATCTTCTCCACCAGGTCCCGGTCAAGAAAAAGCATCTCACGTTCCGTCATGGTCTTCTCCTGTTTGGCGTAATATTATTCCCGGTGCGGCCGCAGCACGGCCCCACGTGCGGTGATACTATTCTCAGATTAGACTACGTGAGGGAAACAGACAAGGAATGGTTATCTGGAAGATAGGTGGGGATGAGTTAACTGCGTTTAACTTGCTTTAGGACGCGGGCGGGGGCCGGCTGCGAAAACACGCCCCGCCCGGCGCAAAGGAAGGAGGCGGGGCAATCGAGCGATTGCCCCGCGGCTGACTAAGCTTAAATAAATTTACGGTCGTGTTGGGGGATTAGGTCATGTCTTCGACGGGGGCGCTGGGGGCGTTCTCCTTGACGGAATCGAGGCCGTTGACGGCGTTGTCCTTGGTGGTGTAGCCCTCGCCCGAATCGGCGATGATGTTGCCGTTGGTATGGCGTAGCCTCCAGCGGTATTCACCGGCTTTGTCCGTATAGAGTTCAAATGTCGCGGCCATGGTTGTACCTCCTTGGTTAAATTTGGCTACCCTGTTGTCCGCTCGCGAGTATAAGCTCTTTGGTTTTCCGGGTGGCGGCCCGGCGCTAGAACGAGCCCATGGCGATGAGGGCGATGCCCCCGCCGATGACGAAGAAGCTTGCCGCGGCAATCGCCGCGATGGTAAGGAGCACGTTGCCATCGCCGCCTTGGTCAATCCCCATGCCCGCGGAATACTTGACGGTCTTGGGCATGACGGCCGCCGCCGGGGCAGCCTTGGGCTTGGGGGCCGCCTTGGGGGGCAGCTCTTTCACGGCGGCCTGGGGCGCGTTTTCCTTAACGGAGTTTATCCCGTTGATGGCGTTGGCTTTGGTCTTATAGCCTTCGCCCGAATCGGCAATGATATTGCCGTTGGTATGGCGCAGCCTCCAGCGAAACTCACCGGCTTTGTCCTTGTACAGTTCAAATTTTGCTGCCATAATAGTTTCCTTCCTTTATCATTTATTTCTCTTAAAGAGAACTGATAATTCGTGCGCCCGTAATACCCGCGCTGCCAGCAAGTCGTTCAATAATATAATATGTGTTAGCTATTGTCAAGTTCTGGCGGGGGGCCGGTTTGACAATCCGGCGGCGCTAACGATATTCTACTAATGTCCCCGTAATGACACGGTGAATCTTACGACTAAGGGGTAGCGCCAATGGTAATCTTCGCCGCCGTGCTGCGTCTCTTCAGGGTAACGACCCAAACCAGCCGGCGCATCGTCCTCTACGCCGGCATATTCTTTCTTCTCCTGGGGACGGTGGGCGCCTACCTGACCGAGGGCGGCACCGCCGGCAGCCAGTTCGCCAGTATCTGGAACTGTCTGTGGTGGACGCTGGTTACCATGACCACGGTGGGCTACGGCGACATGGTGCCGGTCACCGCGGCCGGCCGCGTCATCGGCGTGCTGTGCATGGTCGGCGGGCCGGTGCTGATGGTCTCCCTGGTCAGCATCATCGGCGTGGCCTTATACGATAAATGGACCAAGGGGGTAAGAGGCATGGCTAAAATACGTTCCCGAGGGCACATCATCATCTGCGGGTGGAATAACGCCGCCGCGGACATCGTCGGGGAGCTGCGGCTCAGCGACGCCTTCCGCGCCGCGCCGATTACCGTCATCGACGAGCGCATCGAGAGGAAACCCGTTGACGACGCCGGCGTCAGCTTCGTCCGCGGCAACGCCGCCGAGGTGGGCGTCCTGGAGCGGGCGGGCATCAAGGAGGCGGCCTACGCCATCGTCCTGGCGGAGGACAGCGCCCCCGCCGCCGACCAGAAGACGGTGCTGACGGTGCTGGCCATCGAGACGACCAATCCCGACATCATCAGCTGCGCCCAGCTCAACGACGCCAACAACGAGGCGCACCTGGCCCGCGCCGGCTGCGATATCGTCGTCAATACCTCGTCGCTGACCTCCAAGCTGCTGGCGATGTCGCTGCAGAACCCCGCCGTCAACCGCATCACCCGCGAGCTGGTCTCCGGGGGGCAGGGCAACGAGATTTACCGGGTGGCCCTGCCGGAGCGCTACGCGGGGCGGCCCTTCGCCGAGGCCCTCCGCGAGCTTAAGGCCAGCGCCGACGCCATCGTCATCGGCATCGAGCGGAAGGGCCAGTGCCGGCTCAACCCGCCCGCCGATACCGTCCTTGAGGGCGGCGACTGGCTCTACCTTGTTTCCGAAGAGGCCCCTTCGCTCTGAGGGGGGCGAGTTTTATTATCAATCTGCTGAATTTGAGGAGGTTCCCATGAAAGCGGCCGTCTGTTACGAGTTTGGTAAACCCCTGGTGCTGGAAGATATTGAACTGGCCCCGCCCGGCCCCGGCGAGGTCAGGGTGAAGCTTACCGCCACGGCCGTCTGCCACAGCGATATCCACGATATCAAGGGCGAGCTGCCCGGCCCGGTGCCCTTCGTGGCGGGGCACGAGTCGGCCGGCTACGTGGACGAGCTGGGTGAAGGGGTAACCGGCTTTAAGCCCGGCGACCCGGTGGTCGTCTCGCTGCTGGCCTCCTGCGGCCAGTGCTATTACTGCATCACCGGCCTGCCCCACCTCTGCGAGCACCGCTTCGACCCGCCCGCCCACCCGCGCCTCAAGAATCAAAAGGGCGACCAGGTCTTCCCGCGGGGCAATATCGGCGGCTTCGCCGAGGCCGTCGTCGTCAACCAGTCGCAATTAGTGAAAGTCCCGGCGGACATGCCCCTGGATAGGGCGGCGCTCTTGGCCTGCGGCGTCAGCACCGGCTTCGGCGGGGTGGTCAACCGGGCGCAGGTCAAGCCCTTCCAGAGCGTCGTCGTCATGGGCATCGGCGGCGTGGGCGTCAACGCCCTCCAGGGGGCGGCCTACGTCGGGGCCTATCCCGTTATCGCCGTGGACACGCTGGATAGCAAGCTCAAGCTGGCGATGGATTTCGGGGCGACGCACGCCGTCAACGCCGCCAGCGAGGACGCCGCCGCGACCATCCGCGGGCTGACCGGCGGGCGGGGGGCGGACTACGCCCTGGTGACGGTGGGCAGCATCGCCGCCATCAAGCAGGCTATCGCTTTCACCGGCCAGCGCGGCACCACCGTCCTCATCGGGCTGCCCGGCTTCAAAGACCAGCTCTCGCTCTCGCCGCTGGAACTGATACCCACCGAGAAGAACATCATCGGCGGCTTCATGGGGGACGCCAACCTCCGCATCGATATCCCCAACCTGGTAACGATGTACCAGACCGGCCGCCTCAAGCTGGACGAGCTGATTACCGGCCGCTATCCTCTGGATAAGATTAACGAAGCCATCGCCAGCACGGAAAAGGGCGAGGGCCTGCGCAACGTCATTATGTTTACATAACTACACAAGAAAGGAATATTCCATGAAAGCCGCCATCTGCTACGAGGTCAACAAGCCCCTGGTCGTTGAGGACGGCGTCAGCGTCGAGCCGCCCGGCCCGGGCGAGGTGAAGGTCAAAGTCGCCGTCACCGCCGTCTGCCACAGCGACCTGCACTTCTTCACCGGGGAAATCCCCTCCCCCCTCCCCGGCCTGGCCGGCCACGAGACGGCCGGCTACGTGGACGAGGTGGGCGAGGGGGTCACCAGATTAAAGCCCGGCGATACGGTGGTCATCGGCACGGTGGGCACCGGCTGCGGCCAGTGCTACTACTGCACCATCGGGCTGCGCCACTACTGCACCGAACGCGGCAAGTTGATGCGCCCCAAACACACCAATAAAAAGGGGCAGCGCCTGGCGCTGATGGCCGGGCCGGTGGGCGGCTTCGCCGAGTACACCACCGTGTCCGAGCAGCTGGTCACCAGAGTCCCGGCGGACATGCCCCTGGACCGGGCGGCGCTGCTGGCCTGCGGGGTGACTTCCGGCTTCGGGGCGGTGGTCAACCGCGCTAAAGTAAAAGCCATGAGCAGCGTGGTGGTGGTGGGGACGGGCGGCGTGGGGCTCAACTCCATCCAGGGGGCGGTCTTTTCCGGGGCCTACCCCGTCATCGCCGTGGATGTGCTGGATAGCAAGCTCCAGACGGCCAAAGAGTTCGGCGCCACGCACACGGTCAACATCGCCAGGGAAAAAGACCCCGTCAAGACGGTCGTGGCGATGACCTCGGGGCGGGGGGCGGACTACGTCTTCGTCACCGTGGGCAAGGTGGAGGCCGTCCGCCAGGGATTCTCCATGGCCGGCCCGCGGGGCATGACCGTGGTCGTGGGGCTGGCGGGGGGCAACCTGAGCGACTTCACGCCGCTGGAGTTCGTCTTTACGGAGAAAATCCTCACCGGCTGCGGCGGCGGCTCGATACGCTCCAGCATTGATATTCCTTACCTGGTCTCGCTCTACCAGGCGGGCAAGCTCAAGCTGGACGAGCTTATCAGCGGGCACTACCCGCTGGCGCGCATCAACGAGGCGGTGGCCTCGCTGGCACAGGGGGAGGCCCTGCGCAATATCGTTACCTTCGACTGATAGTTATTTGCCCGTAATCGGGTGCTGGTAGTGGTACGGCACGGCGTGGAGGTGGTCGGGGTAGGGGTGGAAAGCCGTGGGAGGAGCGTCGGCGTTGGGCAGGGGCATCCAGCCCATCAGGGGCAGGTTGAGCCAGCCGTCCTCAAAGGGCGAGCAGAACGTATTGTTCCAGTGCAGCAGCGAGAACCGCCAGCGCCCGTCCTCCTTGACGTACTTGTTCTCGTAGTAGCCGTGCAGCCACTCCTGGCGCGGGTAGGCCCCGTAGGTCTTGGCCTCGCAGAGTAAGGTCTGCCAGCGGCCGCGGGCGTGTTTACCGTCGGGGTCGACGTGGACGACGCCGCCGATTTGCATCACGATGAACTGCATCCAGGCCGGGTTCTGGCGCGAGCCGCCCCCGGCGAACATGTCCCAGTAGACGCGCCGCACGCCCTTCTTGCCGTAGAAGACGCCGTGGTCGACGATTTCCACCGACTCGGCGTTATCCGAGAAGAGGTCGCAAATCTCGGCCCACATGTTGTTGTCGAAATAGTAGCCGTATATCCTTTGCAGGTGCTCGATTTCCTGGATGTCCTCGGCGAGCTGCACCTGTCTTTCCAGTTCCTCGATGTTCATTTACGCCACCTTTAGTTTATTATTGGCCGGTAACCGGGTGCCGGAACGAGTAGGGCACGTGGTAGCCGGAGGGGTAGGGATGGTAGGCCGTGGCCGGGGCGTCGGCGTGGGGGAAAGGCGTGTCGGACAGCCGGGGTAGTTTGAGGAAGCCCGCCTCGTAAGAAGTCCAGTAGGTGAGGTTCCAGTGGAGCTTCTTAAAGTACCACCGGCCGTTCTCTTTGATGTACTCGTTATCGTAGACGCCGAACTGCCAGGTCTGCTTCTTCGTCCCGCCGAAGGGCCGGCACTCGAACGACGGCGTGTACCAGCGGCCTCTGGCGGTCTGGCCGTCCGGCGCGACGGTGATGACGCCCTGCGACTGCATCACCTCGAAGAACATCCAGCCGGGCCGTTTCATGCCCACCATGCCGCCGTACATCTTGACCGCCGCCGCCTTGCCCCGGAAGACGCCGTGGTCGGTAATCTCCACCGACTCGGTGTTCTCCGAGAAGAGGTCGATGACCTCCGGGAACATGGCGTTATCAAAGTAGTAGCCGTACATCTTTTGGAGATTCTCTATCTCCTGGATGTCCTCAAGGTACGTTACCTGCCGCTCCAGCTCTTCCAGATTCATCGCAAACCGCGCTCCTATTTGCCCGTCACCGGGTGCTTGAAGTGCACCGGGAAGTGGTAGCCGGATGGGTAGGGCCGCCAGCAGGTGGGTGGGGCGTCCGGCGGGACTTCGGCGCTGGGGCCGTTCTGGCCGACCACCGGGGTCTTCAGCCAGCCGTCCTCGTAGGGCGTGCGGAAGTTGAGGAAGAAGTGCAGCTTGCTGATGAGCCACTTGCCGTTTTCCTTGACGTACTCGTTTTCGTAGATGCCGTGCGCCCAGGTCTGGCGCAGCTCTCCCTCGTGGAGAGTGAGGGTGGGGCGGGCCTCCATGAGGAAGCCGTACCAGCGCCCCTTGGCGTGCTCGCCGTCGGGGTCGACGGTAACGACGCCCTGCATCTGCAGCGCGATGGACATCACGCCGGGACGTGGCTTGGCGTCGGGGCCGCCCTTGATGAGGTCGAGGTAGTAGCGGCGCACGCCCGCCTTGCCCTTGTAGACGCCGTGGTCGGCCACCTCGACGGAGACGGCGTTAGCGGAGAAGAGGTCAACCACCTTCTCCCAGTCGCCGTAGTCGCGGTAGTAGCCGTAGATTCTTTGCAGCTGCTCGATTTTCTTGATGTCGTCCAGCCGCTGGATTCTTTGGGCCAGCTCTTCCAGTGTCGCCATAAAAGCCTCCTTATATAGATATGTCTTGACTATCTTACGATGAGGTGTTAGCTTACTATATAATATTGCGGCGGGGGAGTTCAAAAAAGGCGCCGTTGAAAGGGGGCCAGTTATGACGATGACCTTAGCCGGGATGGAGGCGGAACTGAAAAAGCTCCGGGTGCAGGTGGCCGAGAACGCCCGCGCCCGGGACTACCTGGAGATATGGAAGCTCCAGTCGCTGTATTCACATCTATATTATATCGGCCAGCGGGCGGAAGTCCCCGCGCTCTTCGCCCAAAAGACCCCCGGCGTGACCATGGAAATCGAGGACAGCGGCGTCTACGAGGGCATCGAGAGCATCACTCGGTTCTGGAACACCGTCTTCAGCGAGAAGAAACACCTGACGTCGGGCTTTTTGGCCGTCCACATGACGGTGAACCCGGTCATCGAGATTGATAAGGCGGGGACTAAGGCGCGCGGCCTCTGGCACTCGCACGGCTATGCCTCGATGGGGGCGCCCGGCCACCTCAAGCAGTTCCTCTGCCTGGGCAAGTACGACATGGAGTACGTCAAGGAGGACGGGGCGTGGAAGTTCCTCAAGTTCAACTACCGCCTGACCTTCATGTGCCCCTACGAGCGGGGCTGGGTGGACGAGCCGGTGGGGGCGAGTATCGCCGGCTCGCCGGAGAACCACCCCGATAAGCCCACCACCTACCACATGCCCTACAGCCAGTACCGGATTAATATCCTCCAGCCGCCCCCGCCGGAGCCGTACGGGGATTAAAGCTCAATCTCTTTCAAATCCGCCGCCGGCGTGAGGACGGCCTCGGTAAGCCCCTGCACCTCCGGCACCGTCCAGCCGGGGGCAATCTCCTTAAGCACAAGACCCTCCCCGGTCACGGCGATAACGGCCAGGTCGGTCACGACCAGGCTGACGCAGCCGCGGGCGGTAAGGGGGTAGGTGCATTCCCTTACGATGCGTGGCTCGCCGTTCCTGGTGGTGTGGAGCATGGTCACGATGACCCGCCTGGCGCCGGCGGCCAGGTCCATGCCCCCACCCATGCCGGTGGCGGCCCGTCCCGGGCGGCCCCAGTTGGCCAGGTCGCCCCTTTCCGAGACCTGGTAAGCCCCCAGGACGACGATGTCGATGTGGCCGCCGCGTATCATGTCGAACGAGGCGGCGCTGTCAAAAAAGCACATGCCCGGCAGCGCCGTGACCGGCTGGTCGGAGGCGTTAATCATCTCGTAGTCTTTGGCGTCGTCGCTGGCCAGCGGCCCGTAGCCCAGCATACCGTTCTCGCTCTGGAAGAATATCGTCCTGCCCTCGGGGATGGCGTCGGCGCAGAGGCCGGGCATGCCGTAGCCCAGGTTGACCACCATGTCGTCGGCGAACTCACGGGCGGCCCGCAGGGCGATGGTCACCTCGTCCAGGCGGGGCTTCATCGCGGCACCGCCACGATGCGGTTGACGTAGACGTGGGGCGTGACGATAACCTCCGGGTCGAGGCTGCCCGCCGGCACGATTTCGTCCACCTCGACGATGGTCGTCGCCGCGGCGGCGGCCATGACCGGGTTGAAGCACCGCGCCGTGCGGCGGTAAACCAGGTTGCCCAGGGTATCGGCCTGATGCGCCTTGATGAGGGCGAAATCCGCCGGGAGCGGTAGCTCCAGGATGTACTCCCGCCCGCCGATGACCCTGGTCTCCTTGCCCGCGGCGACGACGGTGCCGGCGCCCACCGGCGTGTAGAAGCCCCCCAGACCGCCGGAGGCGCAGCGGATGCGCTCGGCCAGGGTGCCCTGGGGGACAATCTCTATCTCCACCTGACCGGCGTTGTAGGCCGTCTCCAGTGGGGAGGTGGGCGGCATGCCGCCCAGGGCGGGCACCGAGCCGATGAACTTGCTGACCTGGCCGTTTTCGAAGAGGAGGCCCAGGTCGGGGTAGCCGCCCGGCTTGATGCGCTGACTCAGCTCGAAGCCGACCCCGCCCATGTTGGCGATGACGGTGAGATTTTTAGCGCCCTGCCGGGCGAGGGCGGTTATCAGGTTGACGGGCAGGCCGCCGAAAGACCCGAAGCCGCCCACCATCACGGTGGCCCCGTCGGGGATATCGGCGACGGCCGCCGCAGCGCTATCGTAAATCTTGCTCGCGGTCATTTACCGGCCGGCGCGGTGTATTTCTCCCAGAAGATTATCTTGTCGCGGTCTTTGCGGGGGCGGGGCTTGGGGTCTTCGGCCGGATAGCCCAGCGGCAGGATATCGTGCACGAAGACGCCGTCCGGCAGGCCCATGACCTTGTGAATGCTCTTGGTGTCTATCGCCCCCACCCAGCAGGTGCCCAGGCCCTGGTTGACGGCCTCCAGGGTCATGTAGGCGGCGGCAATCATCACCTGCTCGCCGGCCTTCACCGTCATCACCGGCTCGCCCAGGCGGTAGGGGGCGAAAAGGTCGCTCCCCAGGACGACGTTGTCCAGTATCTCGTCCGTCCAGTCCATCACGCCCAGGTCCCGGAGATTGGCCAGGGCGGCGCGGTGCTGCTTCTGGGACAGGTCATTCATGACGCCGCAGCAGACAATCAAGACCGGGGCGTTGAGGTGGGGCTGTCCGCCGGCGGCCTTGGCGACGGCCTCCCGCATGACCTTGTCCTGGAGGACGATGAAACGCCACGGCTGCGTGTTCCCCCACGAGGGCGCCCGCCGGCCCGCCTCCAGTACCTTCTCAATCTTCTCTTTCTCCACGGGGTCGGGTTTCCACTGGCGGATACTCGTCCGCTTCATGATGGCCGCGGTTACGTCCATTGGTTGGCCTCCTTACGGTTTGTCTTTATCATTTTAGCCGGCCGGCCGGATTTGTCAATTATTCCGGGATGGAGTAGGGGCGGTTACGGATGTCGGTGTAGGCGAAGCCGGTCTGGCGACGCATAACCCGCAGTAGAGGCCGCAGTAAGTTACCTGTTCCAGGTTCGCCATTTCCGTTACCTCATTTCCCCGATATTATTGTCCGGCCCGCTTCAGCACCCGCAGGGCCCGCAGGGTTACCCACTTGTTGGGCTTGTTCAGCGTGCCATATTTTACCCACATCTTATGGCTATGGTCAACGAATTCCAGCGGCCAGCGGCCGTTCTCGTCCTGCTTGCTCCGGATTAATTCCAGCGTGTTGGCCAGCCGGGGGTCGCCGCCGTAGCCCAGCGCGGTAAAGGCCTCGGCAATCTGGAGGATATCCGCCCCCCAGAAGCTGGGGAAACGGAACTGCCACCACCTTTTATCCGGCACGCCGGCGCGGTGGCCGGGAAAACCGGCCGCGGCGGGGTCGTTGTTCAGGAAAAAGTCCACCCCCACCTCAATGGCCCGCGCCATCAGGCCGTGGCGGCGCTCGTCGGGCAGGCGGGAAATGGCCATCATTACCTTGACCCCCGCCCAGCCGCAGGGCATACCTTTATTGGTGCGGCAGGCAAAGCGGGGGCCGCTGTATTTCAGGTAGCGGAAAGGCCCCGGCACGCCCGCGGCGGGGGGCAGGCCGTCGCGGTCCACCTTACGGGGCACGCCCTGGCCGGTGACCAGCCGCGCCATCCACTCGTAGGCGGCGTCCAGCCGGTTGTCCTGGTATCCTAAATCCATCAGCGAGAGCAGCAAGTTGCCCTGGAGGCAGAGGCCCATGTTGGAAGGTATCAGGCGGGGCGAGAACTGGCCGCTTTTAAGCAGCGAGTTTGCCAGCAGGTAGGCGCCGGCGGCGGTGACGCGCTTATCTTCCTCGACGGAGGCGCCCAGCTCCGCCAGCGAGATAATCGACCACACCGTGCCCCGGCACTTGTTGGCGTAAACGTTGCCCGGCGCGAGCCACCAGCCCGCCGGGTTCATCTGGGCCAGGATAGTGGCGATGGGCCCCTCGCGGTGGGCCTGGCGTCGGGCGGCCTTTATCTCTTTGTCATCGGCGGCGACGATGTCGCGCAGGGCCAGGTATCTTACGCCGGGGTCGTCCGGCTCCAGCAGCCAGTCGGTCGGGTCTGGCTTCGAGGCCGGCTTCCCGTCCCCTTGGTTCCCCATCGGGATTAAATCTTCCTTTGTAGGAACATGGCCTGCTCGGTGAACAGGTGGAAATCGGCCGATTTGTCGTGGTCGGGCAAGACACCCATTTGTACCAGGCAGTCTTCGCACATGACTTCGTCCTGGTGAACGTAGACCTTGCCCGGATAGTCCGTCGGCTCCTCACTGAACTCGCGGTCGCACTTCTTGCACTTGACTTTCATTGTCTTCCTCCCGTAGAGAAATCAATCGTAGTCGGCGTCGGTTACATCGTCCGGAAGCCCGCAGCTTCCGTCGGCGCACTCGTCATCGGATGCCAGGGCGCGCCATTTGTCCACGGACGCGCTGCCCGAATAGCCGTAGTCGGCCGCTTTCCAGAGGGGGCTGGTCTCGCCGCCGATGACGATGATGTTGATATTGTCCGGATTATAGTAGGGGGCTATCAGGGCGTCGTCGGGGAGCTTCTTCCAGGAGGCGTAAGGCTCCACCCCCTTGTAGGCCTCCGAGGCCGCCAGCATGTCGATGTGGTCGGTGTTCCAGTACACCCCCGCCGGCATCTTGACGTTCTGCGACATCGCCCGGCAGAAGTCCGCTTTGGTCTGATAGCCCTCGTTCTCCTTGAGGTTCCGGGCCACCAGCGGGTCCATGATTATCGTGGCCGAAGAGTTCATGGGGGGCATCGCCGCCAGCTGGATGCTCAATTCCTCGATTAGCGACCGCTTGGAGGCCGCCCCGTAGCTGTTGAGGAAGGCCCACCCCCGGAAGATGCTGACGACGCTCTCGTCGGCCTTAAAACCCTTGCCCGTGTGGAAGGGCTCCCAGACGCTCCGCTCCTCGTTCTCGCCGGCGCACATGTTGTTATAGGTGTGGTTGTTGCCCTGGGAGCTCCACAGGGTATTGCGGGGCTTGGCGAAACCGTGGCAGATGCTCATCAGCGTCCAGGCCCGGCCGATGACCGAGTTGGCCATGTTGACGGCGCTGAAGGCGCCGATGCCGCAGTTCATCTCTATCTCGTTGCGGATGGGCCCGTTCACCAGCAGCATCGCCTCGAAGGCCGTCGTCGAGGGCATCAGCGACGGCTGCCGGGTGGCGGCGGTGGCCAGAATCACCGGGAAATACTCCGGGCGGGCGCCGGCCATGACGGCAATCACGGCGACGTGCTCCACGGTGTACTTGAGGACCTCGCCGGTGGCAAAGGAGAACATCTCGGCGACGACCTCGTCCGGGGGGGCGCTGGTGCCCGCCAGCATGGCCCGGACGCGCTCCTCGGTGGGGAGGATGACGGGCAGCCCGTCCGTCCAGCCCTTCTCGTAGAAGAGGCGCTGCAGGTTGTCCTCGGTGTCCGGCGCAAGCTCCGCCGGTGGGGGTGCCGCCGCCGGGGCGGGGGCTGCCGCCGGGGGCGGTGCCGCCTTTCCGGTGGACGGTTTCGTCAGCACGTCGATGATTTCCTCGATGACGGGCCGGCCCGTGGCCGGGTCGTTGCCCACGATGTACTTATCCAGGGCTTCGGGCGACAGACCGATGACCGGGTGTGGCGTGTAGATAAAGGGCAGGGGCGCGAACCGGGGATTGGCCTTGACCACGCTCTCGAACTCGTAGGTGGAGACGGGGACCGCCGGAATCCCGTAGGTCTGTTCTAATCTGGTGCTTCCGCCAGCGACCGCGGCGACACACCCCGGTCAGCCGGCCACCCCCAGCACGACGGCATTACCTTTTTCCTTGATTTCCTCCCAGAGGCTGTTGTTATCGTCCATGAACACGTTGCCCGGTTTCCGCTTGCGTACCGTGGTGACCGAGGGCATGTGCTCCTTGAACCACTTCTGCAGCTGCAGCATGAAGTTGTAGCTGCCGCCGAAGCCGGTATCCACCAGATAGACCGTCTTGTTTTCCAGCGTCTGCGGCCGCTTGACCCCCCCGGGTGCCGGTTTCGGCTCGGGCATGCCGGGCGGCGGGCCGCCCATGCCCGGCGGCGGGCCGCCCTTGGCCCGGCTGACGCCGACTTCGGGGCTCATTACCGATAATCTTATTTCGTAGGCCATAAAATTCCTCCGTTAGTGCGCGCCGGCTAAAAGCCCTGGCGCGGCTTGACCCAGGTCAGGTCTTTCCTGGCGGCGCCCCAGCCCGCATCCGCCGCCCCGGCGTAGGGGTTCGCCCCCTGCGGCAGGTGCTGGCGCATTTCTTCAAAGCGCTTTTTCTCCATCTCCGCCTGGCGTTTCATCCCTTCCGGCGTGCAGTAATTGACCAGCCGTTCCAGAGTACCCCGCAGCATCACCGCCGGGTCCATGCCCGGGCCCATCGTCGGGATAAGCAGAAACTGCTCGTCTTCGATGGCCTGCTTGAGCATCTTCGCCAGGTCAACGGGGTCAACGCCGACGGTCTGGTAGATATTGTGCTCGAATTCCATGGTCTTCTCGTCGGTGTTATAGCCGGTGTTGGCCAGGTGTTCGGGGCGGGTCAAGGCCGATTGGTCTATATTGGATTTAATGCCGCCCGGGCAGAGGCAGGTAACGCCGATGCCGTAAGGCTTGAGCGCCTGCATATAGCATTCCATCAGCATGATGGCCCCGGCCTTGGCGACGGAATACGGCGTGCAGCCGGACGACGCCATAAAGCCGCCCATTGAGGCTACGGTGCAGATATAGCCGCCCTTACCGGCCTTTATCATGCGCGGCACGAAGGTGACCAGCCCGTTGATGATGCCGAACAAATCCACGCCGATGACCCAGTCGAAGTCCTCAAAGGTGGAGGCCTCCGCCGGGCCGAAGGCGTTGACCCCGGCGGTATTGAAGAGCAGCTGGGGCGGGCCGCCGTAGACCTTCTCCACCTCGTCGGCGGCGGCCGCGTAGGCCTCGCGGTCGGTAATGTCCAGCCGGATGGCGTGGACGTCGGCCTTTTTCTCCTTGAAATAGGCCATGGCCTCATCGAGGTGGTCTTGCCTGATATCGGCGATAACGACCTTGCAGCCGGCCTCGGAGAAGACCTTGGCCTGACCCAGGCCGGCCCCGGAGGCCCCGCCGGTGATAAACAGGATTTTACCCGAAAAGTCTTTCATTTTACCTCCCTTTCGCTACTATTAGTGTAAAAGGAATAACGGCCGAATGCAAATCTTCCAAAGATTCCCTGGCAATACGGCGAGCGGGGGATTTTTACGGCGGAGTGCTTTGGAATGACGGGTGAAATTAAATTCTCCATTGGGGAAAATCGGGGTGGCCGGAGATAACTTGACAAGAGGATGGGCAGGGTGTATCATGCGGTAAATTTGCGGATTGATAATGTCTATCCAGTGCTGAGATAGTTCATCATCTTCAAAATTTCAAGAGGGTCAGCAATTGATAGACTAATATGTAGATAATTACACCATTTGGTCACAGGAGGTGCGTCATGACCTGATTGCAGAAATTCTCTCCTAATTCCCGTTATTTTGAGCTAAGAAAGGAGGAGGAACAAGAATAATAAAAATGAAGAAGTATTTATTAATTATCCTGTCACTAGTTGTCATCGCCGGGCTTCTTCTCGCTGGCTGCGACGGTGGCAAAACGACCACCACAACTCCCCCCACCACATCCCCCACCACGACGCTTCCCCCCACCTCGACCACTCCCCCCGCGCCGACAGATGCCAGGCTGCCGAACCTCGGTGACCTGGCCAAGCCGGAAGGCGGCCAAGAAGGTGGGCGCCTCCAGCTATCTACGGCGGCCAACATCGCCGATATCGGGTACCCTGCCGGCTCCGCCGGACCGGGTGATGCCGCCATTACCTGGCTGGCCGTCGAACCCCTGCTGAGAATCGATAAAGACAACGCCCTTCAGCCCTGGCTGGCGGAAAGCTACGAGATAGCCGCGGATAACTCTTCTATTACCCTGTATCTACGTGAGGGCATAAGTTATACCGACGGCACCCCCTTCGATGCCGAAGCCGTCAAGTACAACCTTGATAGGGAAATCGGCAGCTTGATGTGGCCCAACCTGAAGGGGTTCAGCCAGTGCGTTATTATCGATGACTACACGGTCAGGTGCGACTTCGTCAACGGCGCGTGGGACTGGATAGCGGTCAAGAGTCTGGCCGGTTGGTGGAGCGCCCTGATGTTCTGCCCCACCACTATCGAGAACAATCCTCCCGAATATTGTATGACCAATGTGGTCGGCACCGGCCCCTTCATCCAGACCGGCTATGAGCCCAACCTGACGGTGACCTTCGACCGGAACGACGACTACTGGCGAGGCAAGCCTTACCTTGACGGCGTCGACATCAGCGTCATTACCGACGCGAACGTCACCCTCATGGCCTTCAAATCCGGCCAGATTCACACCGCAATGGTTAATCCGCAGGACGCCCAGGGCGTCCTCGACGAAGGCTTCGAAATAAGGGTAAGCACGGATATGGTCTTCAACTACTGCCTGTTGCCCTCCAGCGGCAACCCCGACTCCATCCTCAGTGATATCAACATTCGCCGCGCCGTTGAGTCCGCCATCGACAAGCAGATAATTGTCGATGCGTTTACTTACGGCTACGGCATAGCCACCAACCAGGGGTTCTGCCTGGAGCCGTTCATCAACCCCGATACCGTCGGCTATCCCTATGACCTTAACGCGGCCCAGGCTTACCTGGCGTTAGCCGGCCAGCCCAATGGTTTCACCACTACCCTGTATATGGTTCAGGGCGGTCCTGACGACGTCCCGATGGCTGTCAGTGGTATGCTTCAGGACGTCGGCATCACGATGAACGTTGAGAAAATCGGCTACCTGCAGCTGGTGGAGATGATTGGCGGCGGCGGCACCGGCTGGGACGGTTACATCTGGATGTACGGCTTCCCCGGCACCACGGTTGACCCGGCCAGCACCCTGAAGAACGGCCCGCTGAATGGCATTCGCGACCCGAATTCCCCCACCGGATGGACGGTCACTACCTGGATAAGCTGCGAACAGCCGGCGGAACTCCTTGAACTGGCCGAGCAGGGCGCCCAGGAAACCGACAACGACGCGAGAATTCCGATATACCAGGAAATCTCCAAGAAAACGACCGATGATTATTGCCAGTGGTCGTACCTGTACTATACGCCCAGTCTTGTCTCGGTATCTCCCGTTGTCAAAGGCCACACCGTAGGGATGTATACGGAGTTCTACGCCTATACTTTCGCCTGGCTGGACGAATAGGAGATAAAGAAAAAGAGCCGTATCGCTTAAACGGCTGGAAGACGAAATACGGGTCGCGGTTACCGCGACCCGTATTTTTTGCCATTATAGATAATCGATTGGGTTAAACCCTGATACAGGCAACGTAATGCCCGTTGCCGACATCACGCAGCGGTGGCCTTGCCTGGCTGCACTCATCTATCGCCATCTGGCAGCGGGGATGAAAATGACACCCCGGCGGGGGCGCCACGGGGCTGGGCACTTCGCCCCTCAGGACAATGCGCGTGCGCGTTCTTTCCGCTATCGGGTCGGGTACCGGTATCGCCGAAAGCAAGGCCTTGGTGTAGGGATGCAGCGGATTTTCGTAAAGCTCCCCGGAGTCCGCCAGCTCCATAATCCGTCCCAGATACATCACCCCCACGCGGTCGCTGATGTGCTGCACTACGGCCAGGTCATGGGCAATAAAGAGATAGGTTAGCGCCAGTTTTTCCTGCAGCTCTTCCATCAGGTTGATTATCTGGGCCTGAATTGACACATCCAGGGCCGAGATAGGCTCGTCGCAGATAATCAGCGAGGGGCTGCAGGCCAGCGCGCGCGCTATGCCGATGCGTTGCCGCTGCCCGCCGCTGAACTCGTGGGGCACGCGGTCCATCATGGCCGGGTCCAGCCCGACAATTCTGAACAGCTCGGCTACTTTATCTTTAATATCTTTCCTGGTAGCCATATGGTGTATCAGCAAAGGGTCTCCCACGATACCGCCGGCGGACTGCCGCGGGTTAAGCGAGCCGAACGGGTCCTGCCAAATCGCCCCCATATTCCTGCGGAAATGCTTGAGTTTGCGTTCCGGCATGGTGGAAATGTCGTTACCCGCAAATATAATGCTCCCGGAAGTCGGCCGGTACAGTCGGAGAATACATCGTCCGGTGGTTGTCTTGCCGCACCCGCTCTCTCCCACCAGGCCCAGAGTCTCGTTCTCGTTTATCTCAAAACTAACGTCGTCAACGGCCTTTATATCGCCAATCTTACGCCGTAGCAGCCCTCGGGTGATGGGGAAATACATCTTAAGGTTTTCAACCTTAACTATCTTATCGTTCTGCGGCATATCCGTTACTTCCCCTTAATATTGGCATAACAGGAAACGTAATGCTGTTTTCCCACGGCCCTTAGCTCCGGCCAGGGCTCTTTGGCGCATCGGCCTATTTTGGCGGTGCACCTGGGGAGAAAGGCGCAGGTAGGGGGCATATTAATCAGGTTGGGGGGCAGACCGTAAATCGGTATCAGTTTCCTGGTTCCGTGCCTCTCGCCCAGCTTGGGCACGCTGTTTAGCAGCCCCACGGTGTACGGATGGTGTGGATTACCGAAAATATCTTCGGAAAGGCCGGACTCGATAATACGCCCGGCGTACATAACGTAAATCCTCTGTGCGTAGCGGGCTACTACCCCCAGATTATGGGTTACAATAACCAGAGAAGTATTCAGCCGCGTTACCAGGTCTTTCATCAGCTCCAGCAACTGCGCCTGCGTGGTTACGTCTACGGCGGTGGTCGGCTCGTCGGCGAAAATAATCGTTGGGTCGCAGGATAACGCTATCGCTATCATCACCCTCTGCCGCATCCCGCCGCTGAATTGATGGGGATAATCGTCTATCCGTTTCGCGGCATCCGGCACGCCCACCATTTTTAATAGCTCTATGGCCCTTTGCTTGGCGGAATGCGAATCCATTTTTAGATGTAATTCCAGTGTCTCCGTTATCTGGCGGGAAATGGTCAATACCGGATTTAGAGAGGTCATCGGTTCCTGAAATATCATCGTCAGCTTGCTGCCCCGGATAGCCCTCATTTGCGGCCCGTGGGGCGGGAATTTTAACAGGTCCTTCCCCTCAAAGAGAACCTGGCCGCCGATAATTTCTCCGGGAGGCGACGGAATAAGCCGCATCACCGAAAGGATGCTTACCGATTTCCCGCAGCCGCTTTCGCCCACCAGCCCGACGATTTCACCCTCATTGATATGGAAAGACACCCCGTCGGCGGCTTTCACCAGGCCGTATTCCGTATGGAAATAGGTCCTTAAATCCTTTACATCCAGTAAAGCCATATTTTTACCTGCCCAACCAAAGTTCTTTTACTAGATGACACCCCGCAACCTGGGGTCGATGGCATCCCGGATGCCATCGCCAACCATGTTAAAGCCGAATACAAGCAGCATAATTGCCAAA
>DAOUEP010000051.1:0-9462 GCA_034430515.1 Dehalococcoidales bacterium
TTGAAGACCCTGATGGTGACCCACAGCATGCCGACGATGGAGAGGGCCAGCACCAGGAGGCTGACCACCACCTGCCAGACCGGGACGTCGCTCACGCCCAGCCTCAGTAATGTTGTCACCGGGGCCGTAATGGGGAAGATGGTAAGGAATACCCAGATGGGGTTGTTGGGGTAGATGAACAGCAGCGAGCCGAACCAGAAGGGGATAAAGACGGGCATGGTCATCAGGCTGACCAGCTGCTGGCCTTCCTGGGTATTGGTGCTGATGGCGCCGATGCCCGCCGCCACCACGACGAAGAAGAGATAGCCCAGTATAAAATAGACCAACCCCAGGGCGACGAAATTGGCCGGTATCTGGATAGCGCTGAAAAAGCCGCCGATAGTGGACGACGCCAGGTTGAACAGGAGCGGCAGCGAGACCAGCCAGACGGCCACCTGTATCAGCCCGGTGGCGCCCAGCCCCAGGACTTTTCCGGTCAGCAGCTGCCGCGTGGAAACGGAGGACAGCAGCACCTCGATGAGGCGGTTCTCTTTCTCGGCCACCAGCCCCGAAAGCATGTAGCTGGCCGAGAAGATAATGGAGAACGCCAGCAGAAAGCTGAAGAGGGCCGGGAGGAGGAGATTGCCCCAGCCGCCCTGCTCGGTGGCGGGGGCACCGGTCTCGGTGAGGCGGGTCGCCACCAGGTTGAGCGGGGCCTCGACCAGCGCGATGGTCGCCTCGGGCACTTTCCCCGTCAGCATATTGCTCGTCAGGAACCGCTTGATGGCGGCCGCAATGTCGCTCGGCGTCTCCAGCTGCTTTTCCAGCGTGTAGCGGTTGATGACCCCCGTTTCGTAGTAGGACGGCGCGATGACGAAATACTCGTTTATCTCGCCCTGGAGCAGGGCGGTCGTGGCCGCCTCCGTCGCGGCGAAGGGCACCAGCTCTATCCGGCCCTGAACGGTATAGCCGTCGTACCCGCCGATTTCGTCCACGTAGCCGATGGTGGTTATTTCCACCTCCGGCGGCTGGATAATCACGGATACCAGCTGGAAAATCCCAATCGCCAGCAGGGCCAGCACCGGCACGATGAGAGTGATGACGATGTATGCCTTGCGCCGCAGCGTGTGGAAAAATTCGTGCTTTAATATCAGCAGCGTCTTATTCATGCCGGCTCTCCCCCACCACCCTCAGGAATATCTCGTTCAGCGGCGGCGTGGCTACCTCGAAGCGGTTGATGGTCAGGCCGGTGCCCATGAGGTGCTCCAGCACCTGCCGGGGGGTCGTTTTATCGTCCAGCATCAGCTCCACGTAGCCCCGGTGGGGGCGCTGCGCCACCACCCCCGGCACCTCGCCCAGCTTGCCCTCGCAGCCCACCCGCACCGAGTTGCTCCGGTACCTGGCCTTAATTTCGTCCAGGCTGCCGTAGAGCACCTGGCGGCCCCGGTTTATCATCAGCACGCGGTCGCAGAGCTCCTCCACCTCGTTCATCTGGTGGGTGCTCAGTATCAGCGTCGTGCCCCGCTCCCTGAGCCCGGCGAACATCCCCCGGAGCAGGTCGGCGTTGACCGGGTCCAGGCCGGCCAGCGGCTCGTCGAGGATGACCAGCTCCGGGTCGTGGATGATGGTGACAATGAACTGGATAATCTGGCTCATGCCCCGGCTCAGCTCCTCGATTTTCTTGCCCTTGTGGGGCATCATCCCGGTCTGCTCCAGAAGCTCGTCGGCCCGTACCTCGGCGGCGCGCTTGTCCATGCCCTTAAGCGAGGCCAGGTAGGTGATGACGTCCATGACGGGCAGCTTGCGGTAGAGGCCACGTTCCTCGGGCAGGTAGCCCAGCCGGTCTTTGCTGTCCTCACGCAGCCGCTCGCCGAGGACGGCAATCTCGCCGGAGTCCGGTTTGATGATGTCCAGCATCATGCGGATGGTGGTCGTCTTGCCGGCGCCGTTGGGCCCGATGATGCCGAATATCTCGCCCCGGTTGACGACGAAAGACAGGTCGTCGACGACGGCCTTGTCGGCGTAGGACTTGACGATGTGGCTGACCTCGACGGCGGGGGTATTATGGCTGGTTTTATCTGTCATTACTTGAAAAGCCCCATTAAATTGCGGGGGAGCTTGCCCAGCGCCCCCATCTTCATGAACTTCTGCATCTGCTGGAACTGGTTAAGGAGCTGGTTGACGTCGTGGGTCCTGGTGCCGCTGCCCTGGGCGATGCGCCTCCGGCGGCTCCCCCCGATAATCTGGGGGTTGCGCCGCTCCCGGGGCGTCATCGAGGCGATGATGGCCTCCACTTTCTTAAGCTGCTCCTCCTGGGCGCCGTCGGGGAGATGGCTGGTGAGCCGGCCCATGCCGGGGAGCATATCGGCCAGCTGGGCGATGGGCCCCATCTTGCGGATGGCCTGGAGCTGCTCCTGGAAGTCCTCCAGGTTGAAGCTGGCCGTCTTGACCTTTTTCTGAAGCTCCTGGGCCTGCTTGACGTCGAGGGTCTTCTCGGCCTTCTCGATGAAGGTGAGCACGTCGCCCATCCCCAGGATGCGCGAGGCCAGCCGGTCGGGGTGGAAAGGCTCGAAGGCGTCGGCCTTTTCGCCGGTGCCGATGAACTTGACGGGCACGCCGCTGACCCAGCGGATGGAGAGGGCGGCCCCACCCCGGGCGTCGCCGTCCATCTTGGTGAGCACCAGCCCCGTCAGTTTGACGCGGGCGTGGAACTCCTCGGCGACGCGCACGGCGTCCTGGCCGGTCATGGCGTCCACCACCAGCAGGACTTCGTCGGGTTTGGCCACCTTGTTGACCTGGGCCAGCTCGGTCATCAGCGCCTCGTCCACGTGGAGGCGGCCGGCCGTGTCCACGATGGCGTGGGTGGCGGCGATTTTTTTGGCCTGTGAGAGACCGTGGGCGGTGATGTCCTGGCTCCTAGCCTTGGGGTCTTCGCGGTAGACGGGCACGTCCAGCTGCTGGCCCAGCGTCACCAGCTGCTCGATGGCGGCGGGGCGGCGGTTATCGGCGGCCACCAGCAGGGGTTTCTGGCCGCCGTTTTTAAGCAGCAGCGCCAGCTTGGCGGCGGTGGTGGTCTTGCCCGAGCCCTGGAGGCCCACCATCAGGATGACGGCGGGCGGCCGGGAGGCCGCGGCCAGCTGGCTCGGGCCTTCCTCGCCGAGGGTCTTGATAAGCTCCTCGTTGACGATTTTGACGATTTGCTGGGCGGGGGTGAGGCTTTCCAGCACCTCCTTGCCCAGCGAACGCTCTCTGACGCGGCCGGTGAAGTCCTTGACGACCTTGAAGTTGACGTCCGCCTCCAGGAGGGCCAGCCGCACCTGGCGCAGCGCCTCGTCGATGTCTTTCTCGGTGAGCTTACCGCGGTTGCCTAAGATGCGGAAGACGGAGCCGAGCTTTTCGGTGAGGACTTCAAACATACGGGTTTATTATAGGATAAAAGGGGGAGGGTGGCAATGGTTCCCGCCCCTCATATTTGCTTTGCTACCGAGGCCGAATGTTATAATACACCCGTAATAACTAATAGGAGAATCTCTGAATGGCTGCAACCGGACACAGCAAGTACATCGTCACCGAGCTAAAAGCGCCCTTTACGGCGGAGTACGCCGCCCGGTATAGCAAATTCGCCAAGCGGATATTATGGATGGATGACAACGTCGTCGAGGGGGCCTTTCAGATGAACTGCTCCTGGTACCTCCATCCCACCGAAAATACCCCGGAGGCCCATACCCACGACTGCGACGAGATTATCGGCTTCTTCGGCAGCGACCCCGACGACCCCTACGCGCTCCACGGCGAGGTGGAGTTCTGGATTGAGGACGAGAAATTCCTGCTCGACCGTACCTGCATGATATTCATCCCCGCCGGGATGCGGCACTGCCCGCTGGTACTGCGGCGTGTCGATATGCCCATCTTTCACTTCAGCACGGTCACGGGTAAAATTTACGAAACGAAAGAGGCTTAGCCGCCGCTTATCCTTTTTTATGGCGGGCGTGTTAAGACGGTATAATTCCCAAGTACATGGATATTTGAGTTATCTTGCGTTATAATTAGCACAGGTTATAATTTAAGAGTTAGAAAGAGGCCACCCCAACATGCGTCGGTTTACCCAACCGGCCTGGGTCTCGTTGCCGCTGCGCCTGGCAGCGGCAAACTTTCTTTCTAACTGCGCCGTCGAGACCTCCAACGTCTTCCTGCCGCTCTACGCCCGCGAGGTCGGCGCGTCTAACCTCCAGGTGGGATTCATCGCCGCGGCCACCGGCATCGCCTTTCTGGTGGCCTCGCTCTTATTCGGGCGCCTGTCCGACAGTCTGGGACGGACGCGCTTTATCCGGGCCGGTTTCGGGCTTTCCGCCCTGGCCTATCTCACCCAGCTGCTGGCCGGCGGCCCCTGGGCGCTGCTGGCGGCGCGGGCCTTCGTCGGGTTCAGCACCGGCATCAACGCCTCGGTCATCATGGCCTACACCTATGAACACCAGAAGCAGATTGGCAAGTTCATTTCCTACGGCGCGCTGGGCTGGCTCGTCGGGGCGATGCTGGCCGCCGTCATCCGGGGCTATCATGCCATGTTCATCATCAGCGCCGTGTCCGTCTCGCTGGCCTTCGCGGTATCGTTCCTGCTCCGCGAGGAGACCACCCGGCGCGTCCCGGCGGCGGTGCTGCCGCTGGCCCTGATTAAGGACGACTACCGGATATACCTGGCCTTTTTCCTGCGGCAGCTGGGCGGGACGGCCATCTGGACGGTCTGGCCGCTGTACCTGAGCAGCCTCGGCGCCAGCCGGACATGGATTGCCGTTATGGATGGGATGAACATGGTGGGGCAGTTCGTCGCCATGCGCCTGGTGGAGCGCTATAATCCGGCGCGGCTGTTCCAGATGGGACTGCTCGTCTCGTCGCTTTCCTTCGTTATCTACGCCCTGGCGACCAATTACCTGCAGATACTGCCGGTGCAGCTGCTTATCGCCGTCTCCTGGGCCGGGCTGATGATTGGCTCGCTCAGCTACCTGCTGCGCCGCAACAGCGAGCGGGGCACCGTATCCGGCCTGCTCAATGCCACCCTATCCTCTTCGGGGAGCCTGGGGCCTTTTCTGGGCGGGACGGTCTCGCAGGCGTACGGCTACGTGGCGGTGATGTACGTGGGGGCCAGCATATCCTTCGTGGCCTTTCTGACGGCCCTGGGACTCAAACCTCGCCGCGCCGCCGGGGCGGTCGAATCGCATGCCGCCGACCCGCTTATCTATCAGTAGGGTCTTACCCCAGCCCGATGCGCTCTTTGACCTCGGCCAGGGTTCGCTCGGCCATAGGGCGGGCCTTGGCGGCGCCTGCCTTTAAGATGGCGTCGATGTGGCCCGGCTCGGCGGTAAGCTCGCGGTAGCGCTCCTGGAGGGGCCGGAGTCCTGCCACCACCACCTCGGCCAGGGCCTTTTTGAAGTCCCCGTAGCCCTTGCCGGCGAACTCCGCCTCGATTTCTTTTTCCGTTTTCCCGGTGAAAGAGTGGTAGATGGTGAGCAGGTTATAGATGCCGGGGCGGCTCTCGTCGAAGACGACGTCGCGATGGGAGTCGGTGGTGGCTTTCATTATCTTGGAGCGGATGGCGTCGGGCTTATCGAGCAGGTTGATGGCGTGGCCGGCGCCGGCCTCGCTGCCGCTCATCTTCTTGGTGGGGTCGTCCAGGCCCATGATGCGCGCCCCCACGTCGGCGATGAGGGGCTGGGGCACCACGAAGGTCTCGCCGTAGATGCTGTTGAAACGCTGGGCCAGGTCCCGCGTCAGCTCCACGTGCTGTTTCTGGTCTTCGCCCACGGGGACGACGTCGGTATTGTAGAGCAGGATATCGGCGGCCATCAGCGAGGGGTAGTCGAAGAGACCGACGCTGACCTGCTCTTTTTTCTGTTTTTCGGCCTTTTCCTTGAACTGGGTCATGCGGTACATCCAGCCCATGGGGATAAAGCAGTTGAGAATCCAGGCCAGCTCGGCGTGGGCGGCCACGTGCGACTGGACGAAGATAATAGACTTCTCCGGGTCGATGCCGGCGGCCATGAGCAGACCGGCGAACTCCCGCGTCCTCTCCCTGAGCAGCTTGGGCTCCTGAGGGACGGTGATGGCGTGCAGGTCGACGACACAGAAGATATTATCGTATTCTTCTTGCATGTTCGCCCAGTGCCGGATGGCCCCCAGGTACCGGCCGATGTGGATTTCGCCGGTGGGCTGGATGCCGGAAAAGACGCGTTTTTTCATAGCTAACTCCCTGGCCAGATTTTAGCACGAATGAGCGCCGAGCGTAAAGATGTTTGACGGCGGGTTGCGCCGCTTGCTACGATAAATCGACCGGAGGTGCCCGCGTGATTAGAAGCTTTAACGGCAAGACCCCCCAGATTGACGCTGCCGCCTTTATTTCCGAGGCGGCCTACGTGGTGGGGGACGTGGTTATCGGGGCGGGGTGCTCCGTCTGGCCGGGGGCGGTGGTACGCGGCGATACCGGGCGCGTCGTCATCGGCGCCAACACCGCCATCGAGGATAACTGCGTCGTCCATTCCTCTAAGCCCGGCGCGGGCGATATCTTCATCGGCGATAACGTCAATATCGGCCACGGGGCGGTAGTGCACAGCCGGCGTATCGGCCATAACGTGCTTATCGGCATCAACGCCACCATCCTCCACGACGCCGTCATCGGCGATTACTGCCTTATCGGGGCGGGCTGCGTGGTGAGCGAGGGCATGGTCGTCCCCGACGGCTCTTTCGTGGTGGGGGTGCCGGGGAAAATCAAGGGGAAGGTGCCGGAGGAGCAGGCCTTCTGGCTGCGCGACGTCCCCGGCGAGTACGTAAAGATGGGGCGGCGGTATAAAGAGGAGGGGCTTTAGATTTAGTCCCTACATACTGTCGGGCGCGGTCATGCCCATGAGGCGCAGCGTGCGCCCCAGGACGAGCTTGGCGGCCCGCACCAGCTTGAGGCGGGCGCCGGTGAGGCGCTTGTCGTCGGAGACGACGCGGCATTGCTTGTAAAAAGAATGAAAGGCCGTCGCCAGGTCCTGGGCGTAATAGGTAAGGTGGTGCGGCTCCAGCGTGGTAGCGATGGTTTCGATGATTTCCGGCAGCAGCAGCATCTTGCGGATGAGGGTCAGCTCCGGCTCGGTGGTCAGCAGCGAGATGTCGCCGGCGCTTTCGTCGACGCCCCTTTCCCCGGCTAGGCGCAGGATAGAGGCGATGCGGGCGTGGGCGTACTGGACATAATACACGGGGTTGTCCGCCGACTGTTTCTTGGCCAGCTCCAGGTCGAAGTCCATCTGGGCGCCGGCGGTGCGCGAGAGGAAGAAGAAGCGGCAGGCGTCGGCGCCGACTTCCTCCACCAGCTCGCGCAGGGTGACGATGTCGCCGCTGCGCTTGGAGATTTTGACTAACTCGCCGCCGCGCCGCAGGGTGACCATCTGCGAGATAATCACCGTGAGGCGCTCCGGGTCGATGCCCATCGCCCCGACCACGGCCTTCATCCGGGAGACATGGCCCATGTGGTCGGCGCCCCAGATATCGATGACGCGGTCGAACTTGCGCTCCAGGAACTTGTTGTAGTGGTAGGCGATGTCGGTGGCGAAATAGGTGGGCGTGCCGTCGGAGCGGACGACGACGTTGTCCTTGTCCTCGCCCAGCGCCGTGGAGACGAACCAGGTGGCGTCCTCCTTCTCGGCGATGTGCCCCGCCTGCTTGAGCATCTTCATCACGGTTTCATATTGCTTGTTATCGTGGAGAGATTGTTCGGAGAACCAGACATCGAAGCTGACGCCCAGCGTCTCCAGGTCTTGCTTGATTTCAGCCAGCATCCGCTTGAGGCCGATTTGCCCCAGCCGCTCGATGACCTGCTTTTCGCCGAGCTTCGCCAGGGCCGGGCCTTCCTGCTTGATAATATCGGCCACCATTTCGGTGATGTAGTCGCCCAGGTAGCCGTCGGGCGGCATCTCGGCCTCGTGGCCGGTGGCCTGGCGGTAGCGGGCGTAGAGCGAGCGGCGGAAGGCGTCTATCTGGTTGCCGGCGTCGTTGATGTAGTACTCCTTCTCCACGTCATAGCCGGCGGCGGTGAGGGCGTTGGCCAGGGCGCTCCCCAGTACGGCGCCGCGCCCGTGCCCCACGTGCAACGGGCCGGTGGGGTTGACGGAAACGAACTCTATCTGGATGCGCTGCCCGCCGCCCAGGGCGATGCTGCCGTAGCTGTCGCCGGCGGCCAGGATATCGTCCAGCCGGGCGGTGAGCCAGCGGCTCTTGAGGGTGAAGTTGATGAAACCCGGCGGGGCGACGCTGACGCTCTCGATTTCCTCGAAAGGTGAGATGAAGGCGGCGATTTCCCCGGCGATGGCCAGCGGGCTCGTGCCCACGGCGCGGGCCAGCTTGAGCGAGATGGACGAGGCGTAGTCGCCGTGCTCCGGGTTCTGGGGGCGCTCGACGACGATTTCCGGTAGACTTACCGTGGGCAGGTTGCCGGCCTGCTGGGCGGCCACGATGGCCCGGCTGATAATATCGATGATGGTCTGCTTGAGCATGAACGTCTATTCTTCTGTTTTCAGTGTGAAACCGATGCCTAAATTATAACATAATGTGGTGGGGAAGGGTAAATACGGCGGGTATGGTAAAGGCCCACTTGCAATAATAAGCGTGCGTTGTATAATAGAGAGTCCCTGATGTAGCTAGAGGTGAGGACAGTGCCCGAACTGGTATCGATGTTGAGTTTGATTATCGATGACCGCCTGCAAGCGGCGGCGTTCAAGCTGGGCCTGCAGTTGGGCAACGAATGGCGCGACCTGGTGAATTCCTTAATCGGCGGCTCTCCGGCGGAATTTGCGCTTGACGATAGAATCGCCTCGCTGGTGCGTGATGACCCGACCCTGGTCAAACTTCAGTTCGTCGATTGTGATGACTGCGGGCACATGATTGGCGAGGCGATTACCGCCGGAGACCCCACCCAGAGCCAGGCGATTGAGCGCATCCGCCGGTCGGCAATCGTAAGCTGCTATTTCAAGCAGCCGCTATGTGCCAGTTGCAGCCAGCGGCGTTACTCGCGCGACATCGCTAACTGGGTAAATACGCAGATTCTTAATGGCAATCATCTCCCCGAAGACGGCGTGATTATTAAGGCCGCCCGGCGGGTATCCGAGGTCTGCTTTCAGGTAACGGGTTCGTAAATATATCGTCATGACGCCCCCCTCCAGGATGTAAGAAAAATGTTTGGAAAATATTTCCCGACCCCCTCTCTCCAGCCTCGAAATCGTATTGACAAAGGTAAACCCTTATGCTAGACTTATACTTGCATATGGTGAAGGCAAAGACATAACGAGCTACCTGGTGGTATACAGCCAGACAAACGGGTCTGGCGGAACTCCGCCAGACCTTTTCTTTTGCCTTCCGCACCTTAAAAACTGAATAGAGTTGAGGGTCTAATATCAAGCCTGAAGCAGGTCAAGCGGTAAGGGCATACGGTGGATGCCTTGGCATCAAGGGCCG
>DAOUEP010000052.1:0-36347 GCA_034430515.1 Dehalococcoidales bacterium
ATCTCCCCCATGACGATGACCAGGCCGGTGGTGGTGGCCACCTCGCAGGCCACCCGGCCCCGGGGGTCCTGCGTCATGATGGCGTCCAGGATGGCGTCGGATATCTGGTCGCACATCTTGTCGGGGTGCCCCTCGGTCACCGACTCCGAGGTCAAGAGGTAGTTGGGCGAGGTGGTAAAGCTGTTGGACATGGGTCTGCCTCCGTCCTGACTTGGTTACGTCCCCTCCTGCCAGCTGGCCAGGTATTTAGCCTGCTGGGCGGTGAGCTTATCGATGGCCACGCCCATTGCCCGGAGCTTGAGGCGGGCCACTTCTTTATCTATCTCTTCGGGCATGGGGTGTACCTTAACTTCCAGCTTGCCCTTGTTTTTCACCAGGTACTCGGCGCCGAGGGCCTGGTTGGCGAAGCTCATGTCCATGACGCTGGCCGGGTGCCCCTCGGCGGCGGCCAGGTTGATGAGCCTGCCCTCCCCCAGCAAGTAGAGGCAGCGCCCGTCGGCGAGCTTGTATTCCGCCACGTAGGTGCGGATGGTGCGCTTGCCTTTGGCCAGCTTCTCCAGCGTCGGGATGTTGATTTCGGCGTTAAAATGGCCGCTGTTGGCCAGGATGGCGCCGTCCTTCATTACCTTGAAGTGGGCGGCGTCGATGACGTTCTTATCGCCGGTGACGGTGATAAAGATATCGCCGATTTTAGCGGCTTCTATAAGCGGCATCACCTGGTAGCCCTCCATGACCGCCTCCAGCGCCCGCACCGGCTCCACCTCGGTAACGATGACGCGCGCCCCCAGCCCGCGCGCCCGCAGGCTGACACCCCGCCCGACCCAGCCGTAGCCGCAGACGACCACCTTCTTACCCGCCCAGAGGATGTTGGTGGCGCGGGTAATGCCGTCGATGGTGCTCTGGCCGGTGCCGTAGCGGTTATCGAATAAATGCTTCGTCTGGGCGTCGTTGACGGCCAGCATCGGGTAGCGGAGCTGGCCCTCTCGCTCCATGCTGCGCAGGCGGATGATGCCGGTGGTGGTCTCCTCGGCCCCGCCGATGACGCCGGCAATCAGGTCGCTCCTCTTGGTGTGGATGGTGGTCACCAGGTCGGCCCCGTCGTCGATGGTGATTTGCGGTTTACTCATCAGGGCGGCCGCGATGTGGCCGTAATAGGTCTTATCGTCCTCGCCCTTGATGGCGTAGGTCGGGATGCCCGCCTCCACCAGCGCCGCGGCCGCGTCGTCCTGGGTGGAGAGGGGGTTGGAGGCGCAGAGCACGACGGCAGCTCCGCCCGCCTGCCAGGTGAGGGCCAGGTTGGCCGTCTCGGTGGTGATGTGCAGGCAGCCGGCGATGCGGACGCCCTTGAGGGGCTTTTCTTTGGCGAAGCGCCGGCGTATCAGGCCGATGACCGGCATCTCGCGGTAGGCCCAGGCGATGCGCTGGCGGCCTGCCTCGGCCAGTTTGATGTCCTTAATGTCGTAATCAGGCATATGCCGCTCCTTCAGGCGATGCGCCAGTCCTTGTAGCCCTGGCGGATAACGGCCCCGTACTCCACCGAGGGTTTCGCCTCCTCCACCTGCCCCGCCTTGATATAGGCCACCGCCTCGTGCGGCTCGTTATCTTCGTCGAAGACGGTCACCGGCAGCCGCGCGTAGCCGGCCTCGTATCTATCCAGCTGGCGCAGGCAGGCGTCGCTGACCTCGTAGACGGCGCCGCGCACCTTTTCGCCCCGCGAAGACAGGATAGTCGCCACGCCGCCGCGCCATTTACGCGACCAGCCGGCGAAGACGACCTTGTAATTGGGCAGCGTCGCCACGAAGCCGGGTTTACTATCCGGGCAGCGCTCGGCCATTTGTTGCTTGCTGAGATTGCTGCCGTAGGCGAAATAGTGCAAGGCTCTTCCTCCCTAGTGCTCGTGCCCGCCGTGGCTATGCCCCTCACGGGGGCCGTCGCCGGTCTGTCAGCAGCCGGGCTCGCCGGGGTGCCCGCAACAGCCCTGGCGCTTCCAGAGCTTGATGAAGTTGTTGCGGAAGACGAGGTACAGCTTCCTATGCAGCGGCATCGGCGCCGCCATGTTGGTAAAGAAGGCCGGCATACGGGGCATAACTCCCACCCTCGCCCGATGGCTTTGGTTAGATTATAGTACATCCGCCCCGGCAAAGAAACCGCCGGAGGCGCCCCGGGCTAAGCCGCGGATGCGCCGAGGGTGGTTAGGGTGGGAATAGATAACCCCGACGGTAGGGCGGGGCGGGTTACGGCCCCTCGTTGGGCCAGACGTACGCGCTCACCTGGCTGTACTCCCTGAACCCCAGCCGCCGGTAAACGGACCGCCCCATCTCGGAGGCGTGCAGGATACCCACCCGGTAGCCCGTGCCCCGGGCCGCCAGCAGGGGCCGCCGCGTGACGGCGTAGCCGATGCCCCGGCCACGGGCTTCGGGGAGCGTGGCCACGCAATAAATCCCGGCCACGCCCGCGGCGAAAAAGACCAGCGAGGTGGCCACCGGCCGCCCGTCCCAGACGGCCAGGTAAATCTTCCAGGGTAGCTCCATCTCTACGGCGATGGTAAACCACTCGAGCAAGGCCGGCCCGGCGTGGTCGGGCATCCCCAGGCCGGCGGCGCAAACCCGGCACCAGGTCTCCAGGGTCTGGCGGTCGCTCACCGCCACGATTTCCAGCCCCCTGGGCACCGGGGCCTCACCCCCCAGGTCGGCGATGTCGACGGCCATGCCGGTGCCGTCGCCTTCGTATCTGAAGCCGGAGGCCACCAGCCTTTCCCCCAGGTCGGCCGGGCGGGTATCCCGCCCCGTCCACCACTGCAGGGGGACGTTGCGCTGCCGCCCCCGCGCGATAGCGGCGTCAATGGCGGCGGCGGTCTCTTCCGGCTTGAGCCGGGCGCGGAAGATGACGTTGCAGGGCGGGAGGGCGATATCCGTCAGCGACCAGGTGAGCTCCTCCCCGGTGTACACCTCGACCCCCGGCCAGGGGCAGTATACCGGGGTGAAGGCGTACAGGTTATCTTCGATGGCGGCGGTCAGGGCCGACGCGGACAGGTCTTGCAGGATTTCGGGCATTCCAGAAAACCTCCTTGAAACAATAAAGCCCGGGATTTCCCCCCGGGCCCGGCGTGCCGTACGCGTCCTCTTCTGGAAAAAGTACCTAAATTGTAATACGGGCGGGGATTTTTTGTCAACGATTTACTTAAGCCCGTACTTCCTGGCCAGCGCCTCCAGGCCCGGCATGGAGCGCTCCAGGGTGCGGTCGTCCACGCAGTAGACCAGCCGGAAGTACCCCGGCGTGCCGAAGGCCACCCCCGGCACGGTGAGGACGTGGTGCTCCTGCTGCAGCTCGTGGATAAAGGCCACGTCGTCCGCGATGGGGCACCTGGGGAAGATGTAGAACGCCCCCTGCGGCTTGTTGACGGTGTAGCCGAAGCGCACCAGGTGCTCGTAGATATAGTCGCGGTGGCGCTGGTACTCGGCGACGGGGATGGTCACGTCCTGGAGGTTGCGCACCACGTTCTGCATGAAGGCCGGGGCGTTGATGAAGCCCAGCACCCGCGTGCAGAAGACGAGGCCGGTCATCATCTCGTCGTGGTGTTCGGCCTCGGGGTGGAGGGCCACGTAGCCGATGCGCTCGCCGGCGATGGAGAGGTCTTTGGAGTGCGAGGTGGCGATGATGCTGTGGCGGTGGAAGTTAAGGGGGGAGGGGTATTTCAGCCCGTCGTAGATAATTTTCTTGTACGGCTCGTCGGAGACGATGTAAATCTCGTGGCCGTACTCGGCCTCTTTCTTACGTAAAACATCGCCGATTTGCGTCATCAGGTCGGCGCCGTAGACGACGCCGGTGGGGTTATTGGGCGAGTCGATTAAGAGCGCCTTGGTGCGCGGGCCGATGGCCGCCGCCAGTTTATCGAGGCGCGGCATAAAGCCCTCGTCCGTCGCGACCACTTTCACCACGCCGTCGTGGTTTTCCACGTAGTTGAAGTAGTCCACGAACCAGGGCAGGAAGACGATGACCTCGTCGCCGGGGTCGAGGATGGTCTTTAAGGCCACGTTGATGGCCCCCGCCGCCCCCACCGCCATGACGACGTCCCTCTCCGTCATCTTGATGCCCGTTTCTTTGGTGAGCTGGGCGGCCACGGCGGCGCGCGTCTCGGGGTAGCCGGCGTTCTCCATGTAGCCGTGCATGCCGGGGTAAGGGTGGTCGGCCAGGCGCTTCAGCTCGCGCCGGAACTCCGGCGGGGGCTCCATGATGGGGTTACCCAGCGAGAGGTCGTAGACGTTTTCCGGGCCGTACTTCTTCTTCATGGCGATGCCCTCTTCGAACATCCGCCGTATCCACGACCCCTTGACCATCCCCCGCTTAACTCTTGCCGATACGGACACCTTCGATTTCCTTTCTGCCCATCTCGAAAGCAGTGAGGTTGATTTCCCGGATTTTTTCCGGCAGCCGCCGGGCGATGCTCTGGCGCCAGGTGGCCTCGGGGAGGGGCGCGAAGCCGCAGAGGCAACCCAGCATGAAGATATTGAGGGTGCGCGCGTTGCCCAGCTCGGCGGCGCGCTGGCTGCCGGGCACGAAATAGACCTCGTTACGGCGCCGCTTCAGGGCGGCGGCAATCCCGTCGCGGGTGGGGTAGCTCGCCTGCCCCAGCGAGACCGACAGGGGCGGCTGCGCGTAGTCGTTGACGATGGCCACGCCGCCGTCGCGGAGATAATGGCCCCAGCGCGCCGCCTCCAGCATCTCCAGGGCCAGGATTAAGTCCACGCCGCCGTCGCGGATGAGGGGCGACCAGACTTTTTCCGCCAGGCGCACGTGGCTGACGACGCTGCCGCCGCGCTGCGCCATGCCCAGCGTATCGGTCTTTTTGACGTCGTAGCCGGCGGCCAGGGCCGTCTCGCCGATAATATCGCTGGCGAGCACCACCCCCTGGCCGCCCACCCCGGTAACGAGGATATCCATCCTGGGCATTTCATTATCCGTCATAGCTATATCCCGATGGCCTTCTGCGGGCAGAGCTGCTCGCAGATGGTGCAGATATCCCCGGCGCACAGGGTCGGGTCGATGAATAGCTTACCGTCCTGCCGCTGGATGGCCGGGCAGCCCAGCCCCAGGCAGTAGCCGCAGTCAACGCACTTTTCCAAATCGATAACGCGGGGGTTGGAGCGCTGGCGCACCCGCACGGCGCAGTTCCCCCGCACGATGATGACCGAGACCTCCTCGCGCTTCAGCGAGTCCCGCACGCCGTTGCGCAGCGCCTTCATATCGAAGGCGTCGATGACCTTGACGTCCTTAACGCCGATGCCCCGCGCCAGCGCCTCGATGTCCACGGCGGTGGCCGGCTCGCCCCGGGCGGAGACGCCGGTGCCGGGGTGCTCCTGGTGGCCGGTCATGGCGGTGGTGTGGTTGTCCAGCACCAGAATGGTGATGTGCCCCTGGTTGTAGACGGCGTTCACCAGGCCGGTGATGCCGGAGTGCATGAAGGTGGAATCGCCGATGACGGCCACCACCTTGCTCTTGATGCCGGCCTTCTCCATCCCCAGCGCCTGGCCGATGCCGGCCCCCATGCAGGCGGTGGTATCCAGCACGTTGAGCGGCGGGTAGGCCCCCAGCGTGTAGCAGCCGATATCGCCGGTAACGACCAGCTTGGGCTCCTGCGGCCCGTCGGTCTCGGCCAGCAGTTTGGAGCGCTGCCCCAGCGAGTTGAGGACAAAATAGATGCCGGTGTGCGGGCAGCCGGGGCAGAGTAGCGGCGGGCGGCGCGGCAGGCCGTCGGCAGGGGGTATAGAGTCTTCTCTCTCGGCTTCCGGCAGCAGGCCGGCCCCCAGGCTGGTCTCGGCGATGAGACGCGTGCTTAGCTCGCCGACGCGGGGGATGAACTCCTTGCCGGTGACGGCGATGCCCATTGATTTAATGTTCTGCTCCAGGAAGGGGTCGAGTTCCTCGATGACGATGAGCCTTTTCACCCCGGCGGCGAACCGGCGGATGAGTTTCTCCGGCAGCGGCCAGGTCATCCCCAGCCGCAGGAAGGACGCCTGCGGAAAGACCTCGCGCGCGTAGGCGCCGGCGATGCCGCTGGTGACGATGCCCAGGTCTTTTTTATTCCAGGTAATCTGGTTGAGGGGGAAGGTCTCGGCGTAAGCGGCCAGCTTGTTCAGGCGCTCTTCAATAAAGGCGTGGCGGGGCAGCGCGTTGACCGGCAGCATGACATATTTCTTCATGTTGTAATAGAAGGCCGCCTGGGGGTTCTTGACGGTGCGCTTACGCCCGGCGTCCACCACCGACTTGGAGTGGGCGATGCGGGTGGTGGTGCGCAGCAGCACCGGGGTATCGAACCGCTCGCTGATGTCGAAGGCGTAGCCCATCAGGTCGTAGACGTCCTGGCTATCGGCGGGCTCCAGCATGGGCACCTTGGCCAGGCGGGCGTAGTGGCGGTTGTCCTGCTCGTTCTGGGAGGAGTGTATCTGGGGGTCGTCGGCGGTGACCACCACCAGCCCCCCGACGACGCCGGTGTACGAGGCCGCCATGAAGGGGTCGCTGGCCACGTTGAGGCCGACGTGCTTCATGGATACCAGGGTGCGCGCCCCGGCGTAGCAGGCCCCCATACCCACCTCCATGGCCACCTTCTCGTTGGTGGACCACTCGGCGTAGATGTCCTTAAAGCGGGCCAGGTTTTCCAGGATTTCGGTGGAGGGGGTGCCGGGGTAGGCGGCGGCCACCTGCACGCCGGCGTGATAGGCCCCCAGTGCCAGCGCCTCGTTACCGGACAGTAGTTGCAGAGTCTTTTCCATATTATCTAACGCATTTTAACGATATTATTGTATTTTTCTACGCAGTTACTTTATTTCTCTCCGGCTGTCTCTCTATTTTACCATAAAGTTACCCGCAGGACAATCAGCCTGGCTATGTTTTTGCCGCGCCGCCCCCTCGGTGTTATCTATTCCCACCCAAACCGCCCTCGCGGCATCCGCCGCTTGTCTCGTTGTCCGCCACCCTGCCCCACCGGCGCTATCTATTCCCACCCGGGCCACCCTCGGCGCATCCACGGCTTAGCCCGTAGTTCTTTACCCCACCACCCCACAATGCGTGGGGTGGGGAGAAAGCACCAGCGCGTAGTGGCAGAATGCCACAGGGCGGGCAGAGTGGGAAAGAAAACCTCTGGGGCGGGTAAACTGCCCTCACGTCATCCGCGGCTTAGCCCGCCGGCTTATCCATTACGGGCGATTGAAGCTAATGTCCGGTTGATTTTTCTAAAAAAGTTGTGGTATACTACCGCAGTAATCGGAAATCCCTGTCTCATAGATATAGTACTTGCGGCACGCCAACGGCAAATAATCGTTCTAGATAGTCAGGGGAACAGTTGCTAGCTAACTACGGATTAATCGGGCTGTTTTTCGTCGTCGTTATCCTTTTCACCCTGCTTATGGTGGTTATCCCCATTGTCCTCCGCTACCTCAAGCTCGTCCCCGGCAACCCCAACCCCATCAAGAACTCCATCTTCGAGTGCGGCATGGAGACCATCGGCAAGACCTGGGTTCAGTTCAACTTTCACTACTACTTCTACGCCCTCATCTTTCTGGCCATCGACGTGCTCGTCGTCTTTCTCTATCCCTGGGCGGTGCAGCTCCGCCAGCTGGGCGCCGCCAGCCTGGGGGCGGTGCTCGTTCTGGTCGGTATCGTCCTCGTCGGCTATCTCTACGCCTGGAAAAAGAAGGTTCTGGAATGGAAGTAAGCAGCGACCGGGAGTACATCTACACCTCCTCCGAGCTGGACCGGCAGGAAGGCGCCCTCATCGAGGAGGTCAAGGCCGGGGCGCGTCAGGCCATCCCCGACCCCGACGGCTGGCTGGAGGAAGACGTCAAGCGCAACATCGTGCTCACCTCCATCGATACCGTGCTCAACTGGGCGCGGCGCTCCTCGTTGTGGCCGGTCATCTGCTTCCCCGCCTGCTGCGCCTTCGAGTTCATCGCCGCCGAGGGGCCGCGCTTCGATATGTCCCGCTTCGGCATGGAAATTCTGCGGGCCTCGCCAAGACAGGCCGACCTGATGATTACCGCCGGCACCCTCACCTGGAAGATGGCCCCGGTGGTACGGCGCATCTACAACCAGATGCCCGACCCCAAATGGGTCATCGCCATGGGCGCCTGCGGCGTCTCCGGCGGCATCTTCCGCTCGTCCTACAACGTGGTGCCGGGCTATAATAAAATCATCCCGGTGGACGTCTACGTCCCCGGCTGCCCGCCCCGCCCCGAGGCCCTGATTCACGCCGTGCAGCTGCTCCAGAAGAAGATAGCCCGAGAGCACCCCATGCCCGACCCCTGCGACCTGGTGCCCAAGGGGGTCCGGCGATGACGCAGCCCTACCCCGTCAAAGACCTGGCCACTACTTTGGCCGAGCAATTCCCCGGCGCCGCCGAGGCCGCCGGCGACAACTGCCTGCTGGTCAGGGCGGCCTCGCTGCTCAAGGTGATGGCCTATCTCAAGGGGACGGCGGAACTGGACTTTGCTTATCTCAACTACATCACCGCCGTGGACTATTACAGCTATTTCGAGGTCGTTTACCAGCTGACCTCGCTGACCCATAACCACACCATCGTCGTCAAGACGCGCTGCCCGGGCCGCAACAACCTCTCCGTCCCCTCGGTCACCGGGATGTGGCAGGGGGCCGACTACCAGGAGCGGGAGATTTACGACCTGATGGGCATCGGCTTCAAAGGGCACCCCAACCTCAAGCGCCTCTTCCTCTGGGACGGCTTCCCGGGGCACCCGCTGCGAAAGGACTTCCAGCCGTGACCACCACCGAGATGATGACCTTTAAGACCGAACCTTTCGTGCTCAATTTCGGGCCGGTGCACCCCAGTACGCACGGCGTTTACCGCATGCGGGCCACCCTGGACGGCGAGGTCATCCTGGACATCGAGCCGGTGATGGGATATTTGCACCGCGGCATCGAGAAGCTGGCCGAGGAGCGGACTTACTCCGGCTTTATCCCCCTGACCGACCGGCTGGACTACATCTCGCCGATGAGCAACAACCTGGCCTACTGCCTGGCGGTGGAGAAGCTGGCCGGCATTAAGATTCCGGAGCGGGGCGACTACCTGCGCGTCATCATGGCCGAGCTGCAGCGCCTGGCCAACCACTGCGTCGCCGTCGGCTCCTTCCTCAACGACTGCGGCGCCTACTACACGCCCTTCATGCACGCCTTCCGCGAGCGCGAGAAAATCGTCGACCTCTTCGATATGGTCTGCGGCCAGCGCCTCACCTATAACTACATGCGCATCGGCGGCGTCAGCCAGGATGTCCCCGACGAGTTCCTGCCGGCCTTGAAGAAGCTCATCGGCCAGTTCGACCGTTTCATTGACGAGTACGAGCGATTCCTCAAGCAGAACGAAATCCTGCTGGCGCGCACCAAGGGCGTCGGCGTGCTGAGTAAAGAGACGGCCATCAACTGCGGCATCAGCGGCCCGGTGGCCCGCGCCAGCGGCGTCAGCTTCGACCTGCGCAAGGTAGACCCCTATTCCGTCTACGACCGCTTCCAGTTCGATATCCCCGTCGGCGAGGCCGGCGATTCCTACGACCGCTACCGCATTAGAATCGAGGAGATGCGCCAGAGCCTGCTTATCATCGCCCAGGCGGTGAAAGGCATCCCCGGCGGGCCGGTGCGGGCCGACGTGCCCCACATCGTCCGCCCCCCCAAAGGCGAGGCCTACGGCCACCTGGAGGCACCCAAGGGCGAGCTTGGTTTTTACGTCGTCTCCGACGATTCCATCGCGCCGTACCGCTGCCACATCCGCCCCACCAGCCTGATTAACCTCACCGCCCTGCGCGAGATGGTCAAGGGGTGGAAGGTAGCCGACCTGATTGCCATCTTCGGCAGCATTGATATTACCATGGGCGAGGTAGACCGATGACCTGGTGGCCAGGCAACTACTGGTGGCACTGGCTGTTCTTCACCGTGGTGCTCATCGGCTTCGTGCTGGTGATGGTACTGATGGTCATCTACGTCGAGCGGCGGGCGCTGGGACGCATGCAGTCGCGGCTGGGGCCCAACCGCACCGGGCCGTTCGGCCTGTTCCAGCCCGTGGCCGACGCCGTCAAGATACTGCTCAAGGAGAACATCGTCCCGGACAAGGCCGATAAGCTCGTCCACTGGCTGGCCCCGGTCATCGCCTTCGCCCCGGTGGTGCTCATTTTCGCCGTGATTCCGTTCCAGAACGGGGCGCTCCTGGCCGACCTCAACATCGGCATCCTCTTCATCATCGCCGTCAGCTCGGTGACCACCATCGGCGTCTTCATGGCGGGGTGGGGCTCCTCCAACAAGTACTCGCTGCTGGGGGCGATGCGCAACGTGGCCGCCGTGGTCAGCTACGAGATGCCGCTGGCATTGTCCGTCGTGGCCACGGTGCTGGTGGCCGGCACAATGTCGCTCAACGGTATCGTCGCGCAGCAGACGATACCCAATATTTTGCTACAACCGCTGGGATTTTTGATTTTCTTCGCCGCCGGCTGCGCCGAAATCAACCGCTCGCCCTTCGACCTCATGGAGGCCGACCAGGAGCTGGTGGCCGGTTTCCACACCGAGTACTCCGGCATGAAATTCGCCATGTTCTACCTGGTGGAGTACGCCGAGGCCGTCGCCATCGCGGCCATCATCACCACCCTCTTCCTCAGCGGCTGGAAGGGGCCCGGACTGCCGCCCTGGCTCTGGTTCATCATCAAGATTTTCGTCGTCTTCTTCCTCATGGTCTGGACGCGGGCCACCTTCCCGCGCGTGCGCATCGACCAGCTCATGGCCTTTGCCTGGAAGTTCCTCTTCCCGCTGGCGCTCATTAATTTGTTCATTACGGCGGGGCAGGTGCTCATCTGGCCGGACGGCTTGCCCTGGTACGTTATTTTCATCAATTTCGCCATCGCCGGCGTGCTGATACTGTTTGGGTCAAAACTCTTTAAGCTAGGATGGGGACGCAGTGAAGTTTGAACGTTTCGGCCTGGGGCTGCTCAAAGGGATGACGGTAACGCTGACCAATTTCTTCCGCCACCCCACCGTCGACCAGTTCCCGGAGCAGCGGCTCAACATCTCGCGACGGACGCGCGGCAACGAGCTTATCTGGAGCCGCGAGCGCTGCACCGGCTGCGGCACCTGCGCCAAGACCTGCCCCCAGGGCGCCATCGAGATTACGACCTCCACCAACACGGTGGAGAACAAGTACGAGGTGGAGCGATACCAGGTGGATACCGGCTACTGCATCCAGTGCGGCCTCTGCGTGGAGGCCTGCCCCTACGACGCCCTCTTCATGGGCTACGCCTTCGAGCGGGCGCAGTACCGGCGCGGCGACCTGGTCCAGAGCGACGACGCCCTGCTGGAATCGCCGCAGCGACCCGCCAGCGGCTACTACCACCCGGATATCGCCGCCAAACTACCGCGGCAGACGCTGCTCGTAGATAGAATCGTGGAGAAGAAGGAATAATGGGACTGGCGACAGCTTTCTGGATAATGGCCATCGTAGCCGTGGCGGCGGCCCTGGGCGTGGTCTTCCTGCGCAACGTCTTCCGCGCGGCGCTGGCCCTGATACTCTGCTTCATCACCGTCGCCGGATTATATATCACCCTCAGCGCCGACTTCCTGGCGGCGGTGCAGATTCTGGTCTACGTGGGCGCCATCTCGGTGCTGATTATCCTGGCCATTATGATGACGCGGGACGTCCAGAGGGGCAGCCCCGCCAATAAAAAGATGCGCCTGCCCGCCCTTATCGTGGCGGCGGCGCTGCTGGGGATTATGATTTACACCGTCACCCAGACTGCCTGGCCGCTGTCCGCCGGGGCGCCTCTGACGCCGACGACGGGGGCCCTGGCGAGCCAGCTCTTCGGCGAGGGCGGCTTTATCCTGCCGGTAGAAATCGCGGCGATGCTCATCCTGGCCGCCATTCTGGGGGCCATCGTCATCGCGAGGGAGAAATAAAATGGCCATCGGGCTGACGCATTACCTGGTGCTGGCGGCGGTGCTCTTCTGCATCGGGCTGTACGGCGTGCTCACCAAGCGCAACGCCGTCATCCTGCTGATGTGCATCGAGCTGATGCTCAACGCCGCCAACATCACGCTGGTGGCCTTCTCCAGCTACATCGTGCCCGCCCTGCTCACCGGGCAGGTCTTCGCCATCTTCGTGATGGTGGTGGCCGCCGCCGAGGTGGCCGTGGGGCTGGCCATTATCCTGGCCATCTACCGCGGCCTGACGGACATCGATACCAATAACATCAACCTGCTCAAGTGGTAAGAGGAGAACGAGATGAAACAAACGGGTAGCTTTTTCGGGGGAGTCTGGTTCGTGGGCTGGCTCTTCACCATCGGCTTCGCCAACCTGGTCTGGTGGAAGATAATATTGGGCATCGTCGTCTGGCCGTTCTACCTCGGCGATTCCGTGCTGTCATTACTATAGCCGGGAGGTCTGGAGAGGCGCAGCCTCTCCGGGCAGGCAGCGGCTGCTGCGAGGGCGGCCGGGTGGAAATAGATAACCCCGACGGGGCGGGGCGGTTTAAAAGGTTAAGCATAAATGTGGGTAGAAGTTAAAAAAGCGCATAGCCTGGTCATCGCCGAGATGTGGAAAGAATGCTTCGAGGGCGAGGGCATCCCCACGCGCATCATGCCCGCCCGGGGCCTGCCCATCGGCCAGGAGCTCGCCGACTACGCGGTGCAGGTGCCCCAGGACAAGGAGCACCTCATTAAGGACATTTTAAGGAAGCTATGATACCGTATCAGCTCGTCTGGCTCATCATGCTGCTGCCGCTGGCCTCCTTCGTGGTCAACGGCCTGATACTGCGGCTCTTCGTCCCCAAAGAGTCCAAGGTCTACGGCTACGTCACCATCGGCGCCATTGGCCTGGCGGCTGTCTTTTCCCTCTGGGCGCTCTTCTCCCTGTTCTCCGTCGACAGCCACGAGCTGCCCGTCCCGGACGTCTCCTGGGTGGTCATCGGCAATTTCAGCTTCCACGTCGGCCTCATCGCCGACCAGCTCTCCATCATCATGGCCGTGACCGTCTCCGTCGTCTCGCTGATGGTGCAGATATACTCGCTGGGCTACATGCACGACGACGAGGCCGGCTACTACCGCTACTACACCTTCATGTCCCTGTTCACCTTCTCCATGCTGGGGCTGGTGCTCTCCGATAACCTGCTCTTCACCTTCGTCTTCTGGGAGATGGTGGGGCTGTGCTCCTACCTGCTCATCGGCTTCTGGTACCACAAGAAATCGGCCGCCGACGCCGCCAAAAAGGCCTTTATCGTCACCCGCATCGGCGACTTCGGCTTCCTGGCCGGCATTTTGATTCTCTACGTCAACACCGGCACCTTTGATATCCACGAGCTGCACTCGCTGGCCGTCAGCGGCGTGCTGGCCGGGTCGGTGCTCACCTGGGCGGCCATCGGCATCTTCGCCGGGGCCGTCGGCAAGAGCGCCCAGTTCCCGCTGCACGTCTGGCTGCCCGACGCCATGGAAGGCCCCACCCCGGTCAGCGCCCTCATCCATTCCGCCACCATGGTCTCCGCCGGCGTCTTCCTGGTGGCGCGCAACATGCCGCTCTTCGTCCACTCGATAGACGCCATCAACTTGGTGGCCATCATCGGCGGTTTCACCGCCGTCTTCGCCGCCACCATGGGCCTGACCGCCACCGACATCAAGCGCGTGCTGGCCTACTCCACCATCAGCCAGTTGGGCTACATGATGCTGGGGCTGGGGGCGGTGGGCGCCGTCCTGGCCCACGACATCGCCGGCGGCGGCATGAACGTCACCACCGAGGAGCTGCTCATCCTGACCAAAGGGGCCGTGGCCGTGGGCATGTTCCACCTCTTCACCCACGCCTTCTTCAAGTCGCTGCTCTTCCTGGGGGCGGGCAGCGTCAGCCACTCCACCGGCACCTTCGACATGCGACTCATGGGCGGCCTGCGCAAGACGATGCCCTGGACTTACGCCACCTTCCTCATCGGCTCTTTGAGCCTGGCCGGCATCTGGCCGCTGGCCGGTTTCTGGAGCAAGGACGCGATTCTGGCGCGCTCGCTGGAGAGCCACCCGGTGCTCTTCTGGCTGGCGATAATAACCGTGTTCCTGACGGCCTTCTACATGTTCCGCGCCATCTACATGACCTTCCACGGCAAGTACCGGGGCGGCGCCACCGACGACGGCATCGACCACAGCCACACGCACGAGTCGCCCTGGATAATGCTGGGGCCGCTGGTCTTTCTGGCCGTGCTGGCCATAACCGTCGGCTGGTGGAACTTAAGCGGCGGTTTCAGTAGTTTCGTGGGCTATCACGGCGCCCACGCCGCCGAGAGCGCCATCGGCGGGCTGTTCGCGCCCTTCACCGAGGCCCTGCCGGTCATCGCCCTGGTGGTGGCGCTGCTGGGCATCTTCGCGGCCTACGCCATCTACGCCCGCGGCTGGCTCAAGCCCGCCGCGCTGGGCAAGTTCTTCGGGCCGTTCTACACGCTGGTTTACCGCAAGTACTACTTTGACGAGCTTTACGAGAACATCATCGTCAAGCTGGGCCTGATGAAGGGACTCTTCACCGGCTTCACCCTGTTCGACACTAAGGGCGTCGACGGGGCCGTCAACGGCGCCGGGCAGGTGATTGCCGATGGCGGCCGCGCCCTGCGCCGCGTCCAGACCGGGCAGCTGCAGCTCTACGCCCTGTTCATCGGCATCGGCGCGGTGATAATCGGGGTTTGTGTTTATATTTTCGGGTGATGGAGATAGCGTAGTTGGGTTTTAACTGGTTAACGACGATACTCTTCCTGCCGGTGGCGGGGGCCATCGTTATCGCCCTGTACCGGGGCGCTAACGAGCGGCTCATCAAGCGCCTGGCGGCTGTCTTTACACTGATACCGCTGGCGCTGGCCATCTATCTCTTCATCGCCTTCGACCGCTCGGCGGGGGCGGCGGGGCTGGTCCAATTCGAGGAGAACTACCTCTGGATTGGCCCCCTCAACGCCTACTACCACCTGGGCGTGGACGGCCTCTCCATGCCGCTGCTGCTGCTGACGACGCTGCTGGGCTTTCTGGCCGTGCTCATCTCCTGGAAGGTGCACGACCGCCCGCGCGAGTTCTTCGCCTGGCTGTTGCTCCTGGAGACGAGCATCATCGGCGTCTTCGTCTCCCTCGATTTGCTGCTCTTCTTCATCATGTGGGAAATCGAGGTCATCCCCATGTACTTCCTCATCTCCATCTGGGGCTCGGGGCGGCGCGAGTACTCGGCCATCAAGTACGTTTTATACACCCTCTTCGGCAGCGCCTTCATGCTGGCGGGCATCCTCAGCCTCTACTTCACCACCGGCTCGCTGAGCATGCTGGAAATCAGCCGCCAGGGGCTGGGGATGGTGCAGTCCATCATGCCGGCGGGGGCCATCTTCTGGCTCCTCTTCATCGGCTTTGCCGTCAAGCTGCCGATGTTCCCGTTGCATACCTGGCTGCCCGACGCCCATACCGACGCCCCCACCGCCGTCAGCGTGATGCTGGCCGGGGTCTTAATCAAGATGGGCGGCTACGGGATGATTCGCCTCTGCGTGAGCATGTTCCCCGACACGGCGCAGCAGTACGCCCAGATAATGATTATCCTGGCGCTCATCGGCATCCTCTACGGCGCCGCCGTGACGTTGATGCAGACCGACATCAAGCGGATGATTGCCTATTCGTCCATCTCCCACATGGGCTACGTGCTGCTGGGCATCTTTGCCCTGGGGCAGGTCAGCCTCACCGGCGCGGCCTTGCAGATGTTCAGCCACGGCATCGTCACCGGGCTGCTCTTCGCCATGGCCGGGCTGCTCATCCATAACGTTGGGGTGCGCGACCTGCGCCAGCTGGGCGGGCTGGCGCGGCAGGTGCCGGTAATGACCGCCGTTTTCTCCATCGCCGGGCTGGCATCACTGGGGCTGCCGCTGACCAGCGGCTTCGCCGCCGAATTCCTCATCTTCGTGGGCAGCTACAGCTCGACGACGGTACCCCACCTGCACGTCTACACCATCATCGCCATCATCGGCGTGGTGCTCACCGCCGGCTACATCCTCTGGATGCTGCAGCAGGCCTTCTACGGGCCGGTGAAGAAAGAGTACAACAAGGTCAAGGACGCCGACGGCATGGAGAAGTTCTATATGTTCCTGCTGGTGGCGCTGATTATCCTCGTCGGGGTCTACCCGGCCATCCTTACCGACATGTTTAAGCTGGGCATCGCGCCCATCGCCGGGATGTTCTAAAGATAATGAGATTGATTAAGATAAAGGAGAGCGGGACTTGAATCTGACGCTGTTCGTACCGGAGCTGACCCTGGCGGCGGCCGCCGTCGCGGTTATCCTGCTCGACCTTTTCGTCAGGGACAAGCGCTGGCTGGCCTGGCTGAGCCTGGCGGCACTGGTCACGGCCGGGGGCGTGGCCATCGGCATGTGGCACGGCGAATTCGGCGCGCTCTTCAACAACATGCTGGCCGTGGACGGCTTCGCCATTTTCTTCAAGGTGCTCTTCGCCGGCATCGCCATTCTGGTGGTGCTGGCCTCGACGGACTACATCGGCAAGTTCGAGCGCTTCCAGGGCGAGTACTACGCACTCCTCCTCATGGCCACGCTGGGCATGATGCTCATGGCGGCCACCGCCGACCTGATTTCGCTCTATATCGCTTTAGAGCTTACCAGCATCTCGCTCTACGTGCTGGTGGGCTTCCTCAAAGACCGCAAGTCCACCGAGGCCTCGCTCAAGTACCTGCTGCTGGGGGCCATCGCCTCGGCGGTGCTGCTCTACGGCATGGCGCTGGTCTTCGGCTTTACCGGCCAGACGCAGCTGGGGGCCATCGCCCAGGCGCTGCAGGGCGTGTCCCTCGCCGGCAGCCCCGGCCTGCTCATGGGCATCGTCCTGATGATTGCCGGTTTCGGCTTCAAGATTGCCGCCGTCCCCTTCCAGATGTGGGTGCCCGATGTCTACGAGGGCGCCCCCACCCCCATCACCGCCTTCCTCTCGGTGGGCTCCAAGGCGGCCGGTTTCGCCATCATCCTGCGCATCTTCCACTCGGCCTTCGGCCTGCCGGACTGGCTGGCCGCCAACTGGGGCATGATTTTCGCCGTGGTGGCCATCGTCAGCATGATTGTCGGCAACGTTACCGCCATTCCCCAGACCAACATCAAGCGCATGCTGGGGTACTCGTCCATCGCCCAGGCCGGCTACCTCATGGTGGGCCTGGCGGCGCTCGGCTTCGCCCCGGCGACCAGCGTCATGGGGCAGAGCGCCATCATCTTCTTCCTGACCAGCTACGCCCTGACCAACCTGGGTGCTTTCATCGCCATCATCGCCATCTCCAACCAGATTGGGAGCGATAACATCGCCGACTACGCCGGCATGGGCCGGCGCGCCCCGCTGCTGGCCCTGGCCCTGACCCTGTGCCTTATTTCCCTCATCGGCATGCCACCGGCGGCCGGCTTCATGGCCAAGTTCTACGTCTTCCGCGCCGCCGTCCTCAACGACCTGCTCTGGCTGGTCATTATCGCCGTTATCAACAGCGTCATCTCGGCCTACTACTACCTGCGCGTCGTCAAGGTGATGTGGCTCGGCAAGGCCGCCTCCCCGGAGAACCTGCCCTCCTCCACCGCGCCGCGCTTCGCCCTGGCCGTCTGCTGCCTGGGCGTGCTCTTCATCGGCATCGTGCCGGGGCTGTTCCTGCGGCTGGCCGAGCTGGCGGGCAAGCTGTTCCAGTTCTAGCGGTACAGGCAATTCTTCTTTACCCCAAATATTCTTAACCTCACCCCCTTTGTCCCCCTCTCCAAACTCGGCATCAGCAAAGACCGTTGATTTTCTGTTTGGAGAGGGGGAATTTCCATTAAGAGGGGGTTTCACCCCCTCTTCGCGGGCTACTCCCCTTGGGGTAAGGGGTAAAAGGGTGGCGTTTAAGGGCTAAACGGCGGATACCGCGAGGGTGGCTTGGGTGGGAATAGATTACTCCGACGGGGCGGGGCGGTGAGGCGGATATTTCTCCTCCTAAAAAGTCATTCCTCCACTCCTTTTTGTAACATGCCCGTAATCTCCGCGTAACCTGAATTTAACACCGGCGTAATACGAGCGAAATACGCCCCCGCTATGATGATAGTGTAACCACCCAAAAGAGAGCGAAGGAGGCTCAAGATGGAGATAGTTTTTGGAGTAATTGCTTTTGTGGTACTTTTCGCGGCCTGGGTCATCGTGCCCACCGTCGTCAAGAAACGCCATGCCGTCCGCACCGAAGAAGAAGCCAGCGACTAATCGCCCGGTAAAACCAGACCTTCACATCAAAATCCGAGAGGAGGACTAGCATGGCCCTGCAAGCGTACCCCCTGGAGAGGCTGCGAGAGCGCGTCCCGCTGCTAAGGCGGCGCAGTGTTATCATCGCCCTGATGGTGGTGATACTGGGCGTGGCCTTCTTCGGCATGCCGGCCATCGTCCGCGCCGCTGATGCCGGCGGGGCCGATACCCTGGCCGCCGACCCCAACGCCCCGGTGAACATGGCCTGGACGCTCATCGCCGGTTTCCTGGTCTTCTTCATGCAGCTCGGCTTCGCCTTCCTCGGCTCCGGGCTCATCCGCAGGAAGAACAACGTCAACTACTGGACGAAGAGCTTTATGGACTTCTGCATCGCCTCGCTGGGCTTCTGGGCATTTGGTTTCGCCCTGATGTTCGGCGGGTCGGCGGCGTTCTCCGGGCTCGAATCGGGCAATAGTTTCCTGGGCTACTCCGGGTTCTTCCTGAGCGGCCAGGCCTACGACGTATCCACCATCATGTTCTGGTTCTTCCAGATGGTCTTCGCCGCCACCGCCGCGACCATCGTGGCGGGGGCCGTGGCCGAGCGGATGAAAATTACCGCCTACCTGGCCTACAGCTTTATCCTGGGCGCCATCATCTACCCCATCTACGGGCACTGGGTCTGGGGCGGCGGCTGGCTGAGCAGCCTCACCATCGGCGGGGCCACCGGCGTCGTCGACTTCGCCGGCTCCGGCGTGGTGCACATGGTCGGCGGGCTGACCGCCCTCATCGCCGCGGCCATGGTCGGCCCGCGCATCGGCAAGTTCAACGCCGACGGCACCCCCAACCTCATCAAGGGGCACAACACGCCCTACGTCGTCATCGGCACGTTCATCCTGTTTTTCGGCTGGTTCGGCTTCAACGCCGGCTCCACCCTGGCCGCCACCGAGCTGCGCATCTCGGTCATTACGGTCAATACCTTCCTGGCGGCGGCCACCGGCGCGGTGGTCGCCCTCTACTGGAAATTCGCCACCACCGGCAAGGCCGATATCATCTCCGGCTGCAACGGCGCCCTGGCCGGCCTGGTGGCCATCACCGCCCCCTGCGCCTTCGTGCCGCCCTGGGCGGCGGTAGCCATCGGCGCCATCGCGGTGCCCTTCCTCTTCGGCACGGCGCACATCGTCGAGAAAGTGCTCAAGGTGGACGACGTCGTCGGGGCGGTGCCGGTGCACTTCGGCGCCGGCGTCTGGGGCATCCTCTCGGTGGGCATCTTCGCCGACGGCACCTACGGCGTCAGCGGCCTGATTGACGGCGGCGCCTGGGGACAGCTGGTCTTGCAGCTCATTGATATCGGCGCCCTCATCGCCTGGGTAGCGCCCACCGCCTTCATCCTGTTCTGGGTCATCAAGAAGACGATGGGTCTCCGGGCCAGCCGCAAGGAAGAGCTGGAAGGGCTGGACGTGCCCGAGCACGGCATCGAGGCCTACCCCCAGGACGCCTAGCGTCACCGCGAGTTTAAGAAAAAAGACCTCCCGGGGTCGGGCGAAAGCCCGGCCCCGATTTCTTTTGGGGCGGGTCGCTAGCGGCAGTCTCTGGGCCCGGAGCCGAAGCACGCCGCCACGCCGAAATTGACCGCCGCCCGCAGGTCTTCCAGGGCTTCCTGCCGAGTCCGGCCCAGGCCGATGGCCCTGGGGGGCTCCCAGACGGCGTAATAGCTCTGGTCAGCCTCGTCGTACTCGATGATTATTTCGTCTCCGGGCGGTGTCATTTTGGCTCGTTCCCCGCTTGATTACTTAAGACTCAGCCGCGGACGGCTCTAGTCGCGCCTCTTCTTGCCGACGGCGGCCAGCGGCGCCACGGCCAGCCACAGGGTGATGGTGATGAGCATGGCCGTCACGTAGTTGATATCCCCCCAGCCCAGGTAGTTTCGGATGGGGTCCCAGAGGAGCATGAGGAAGAGTGAGGAGAGGAAGAAACCCGGTACGGCCGCCATAATTCTGAAGTAACCCATGATAGCCCTCCTTGGTGTTTTGATGTATTATAACCTATTCTTCCAGGATGGATTCAATGCTCTCGTAGGCCTGCGTCAGGACATCGCGGATGCGCTGCGCCTTATCGGCGTCGCCGCTGCGGAAACCCCGGGTCAGCAGGTTCTCCAGCTGGTGATACTCCTTCATCACCATGGCCATCCGGCCGATGTTCTTAAAGCTCCAGCCGCGCTTCATTTTGCTCCGCACGCCGTTGGCGACGTCCTTCTGCTTGGCCAGGAACTGGCGGCCATCCTCGGTGATGGTGTATATCTTCTTGCCTTCATGCTCGACGGAGAAGGCGTAGCCCATCTCCTCCAGCATCTGGAGGGTGGGGTAGACGACGCCGGGGCTGGGCTTGTAGAACCCGAAGGACTGCTCCTCCATCTCGCGGATGATGTCGTAGCCGTGCCGCGGCTTGTCCTTGAGCAGGTCGAGGATGACGTACTTCAGGTCGCCCTTATGAAAGGAGCTGGCCCGGCGCGGCCCGCCGAAGAACCTCTCCCCACGGGACATCTTGTCTCGAAACATTTTGGTCTCCTTACGATGAATTCCAAATATATCTTGTACTATCTAGATATATCTAGATAGTATTATAACGAGGCGGGGGCATTTTGTCAAGAGGTTTGAGGAGTTTTTTAGGATGATAGCAACATTACTTGAGATTGAACTTAATCCGCAGCACCCGCCGGGTGGCCGCGGCAACCTTGAACCGCTCGTCGAGGCGGTAGCCCACTACCCAGACGATTTTATCCCCCGCCGTGACCACGGGCACGCGCCCCCGAAAGCTCCGCGGGATGCGGGCGTCAATCATGAACTGGTTGAGCTTCTTCTCGCCCCCCAGCCCCAGCGGCTGGAAGCGGTCGCCGGGGCGGCGATGGCGCACGCCGAGCCTGTCCCCCACCCCGGCGTAATCCAGGTAGGCGGTAAGCTCATCGGGATTATTTTCCGGCATTTCTTCCGGTGGCAGCAGCGCCGCCTCAACGAGCCAGCCAGCCAGCTCCGTCCGCCCCGGCACGTTCAGCGCCGTCTCCCCCTCCAGGGGAGGCCAGGGGCAGGCGGCGGCATCGTCGGCGGCCAGCACGTAGCGGTCGGGCTCGATGGTGAAGCTCAGGCCGCCGGGCAGGCCGATGGTCTTGCCGGAAGGTTTCTCCAGGGCGGCGATAACGTCCTCGATGTGTCCCGCCCCGATGTCCTTGAGCGTGCCGCTGAGCCCCTCTATCGCCGCCCGCAGCAGGTGGCGCTTGAGGGCTGGCGGCAGGGCCAGGAACGGCCCCCGGTCGAAGACGACCGTTTCCCCCTCGCGGCGTACCGGCCCGCCCCACAGCCCGGCGGCGGCCGCCTCGATAAAGGCCAGGTCGTCGGCGGCCAGATGCGCCAGGCGCCGGATGGCCCCGTCCACCTGCGGGTTGTAGCGGCGCAGCAGCGGCAAAAGCTCGTGGCGGACGCGGTTGCGGAAGGGCGCCAGCGATTCGTTGGAGGCGTCGACGCGGGGATTAAGGCGGTGGCGGCGGCAATAAGCTGCCGTCTCCGGCCGGGTAATATCCAGCAGGGGGCGGACGACGGTGAGAGCGTGGCCAGGGTACGGCCAGGGACTCCGGGGCAGCAGCCCCCGCAAGCCCCGCGGGCCGCTGCCGTGCACCAGGTGCATCAGGACGGTCTCGACGTGGTCGTCGGCGGTGTGGCCCACCGCCACGCGCGCCGCCCCGCAGGACTGGGCCGCCTCGGCCAGAAAGGCGTAGCGTACTTCGCGGGCGGCCTCCTCCGGCGAGAGGCGTTGCTGCTGCCGGTAAGCGGCCACGTCGCGGGCCTCAAGCGTGGCCGGGATGCCCAGCTTCTTGGCCAGGGCGGCCACGTAAGCGGCGTCATCATCGGATTCTTGACCGCGCAGCTGGTGGTTTAAATGGGCGATGTGAAGACGAATACCCAGCTCTCCCTTTAGCTCGCTGAGGACGTGGAGCAGGCAGACCGAGTCCGGCCCGCCGGAGACGGCCACCAGGACGGTCTCGCCGGGGTTGATGAGTTCTTGCCCGCGGATGAAGGCGAGCACTCGCGCTTCAATCGGGGGGTTTTTTTGAGACCCGGGCATGATGATTGATACCCCCTACTTGGCCTCAAGAATCAGGCGGGTGCGGTGGATGGAGGCGGGGTATTTCTCGAAGCCCAGCGCGGCGCTCACCTGCTCCGGCCTCCCCGAGCCGCCGGAGTCGCAGCGCAGCCGCATCCCCAAGCAGCCGCCCCCGCCGTCCCAGTCGATGACCCACAAGTCGTCAATGAGGGCGCGCAGGTCGTAGCGGCGCGGGCCGGTATCGCGCTGGTGCTCCCAGGGGAGCTCGTCCCTGGCCAGCAGGCCCGCCACGGCGGCTTCGACCTCTTCCTTAGTTTTGCCGTCTTCCAGGGCGACGGTGTACTCGGCGAAACGCACCTGCGACTGGAGCGAGGGCAGGTTGAGGGAGGCGTTGAAGACCCCGCCGATGGCGATGCCGGGCGGCAGCTGGCGGCTCACGGCGGCGGTAAAGGCGTGGGGCGAAGACCAGCGCGCCAGGACGATATCCATCAGCTCGGCCTCGCTGGTAACGCCCAGGGCCAGCGGCGCCGCCAGCGACAGGCGGGGGTGGGGGTTGAAGCCCTCCGAATAGGCTAGGGCCACCCCGGCCCGCTGGAGCGCCCGCTGCCAGAGGCGCATCAGGTCGAGGTGGGAGATAAACTTGAGCTCCTCCCCCCGGCTGAAACGGATACGCAGACGTTGCATGGTCATCTTTTATGTAAAATAGTCCTCGCAGGGCCGCCCGTCTACTCTTTCGGCTTTTTCTCGTCTTTATCGGCCTTACGGGCGGCCTGGGCCTGCTTCTCCTTGGTGAGCAGGATTCGCTCTATCTTGAGGCCTTTCATCTCGGTAATAACCATTTTCAGGCCGTGGTAGCGCAGCTGCTCGTGGCGGCGCGGGATGTGCCCCAGGAGCTGCAGGATGAGGCCGGCCACCGTCTCGTAGTCCTCGCCCTCGGGCAAGTCCAGGCTCATTTCTTCGTTGGCTTCGTCGATGCGCATCGAGCCGTCAATCTGGTAGGTGTACTCGTTGATAATTTCGTAGTCCTTTTCCACCCCGGCCAGCTCGTCGCCGACCTCGCCGACGATTTCCTCGACCAGGCGGCTCAGGCTCACGATGCCGGCGGTGCCGCCGTACTCGTCGACGACCACGGCCATGCGGTAGTTGCCGTCGCGCATCTCGGCGAAGAGCTCGTCGATGCGCTTGGACTCCGGTGTGAAGTAGGCCGGGCGCATCAGCTCGTCGATGCTGGTGGTCTCGTCGGCGCTATCTTTGGCCAGGGCCATGAGCACGTCCTTGACGGCCAGGATGCCGACGACGTTGTCCATGTTCTCTTTGTAGACCGGGAAGCGCGACATCGGCGACTCGGTGTAGAGCTTGAGGAAGTCCCCCACCGGGGCGCCCTGCGGGACGGCCACCACCTCGGGGCGGGGCACCATTACTTCCAGGGCGGGGCGGTCGCCGAAGTCGAAGACCTTGTGCAGCAGCTTCGCCTCGCCCTCGGCCACGGTGCCCTCCTGGCGTCCCACCGAAATCATGGTGCGGATTTCCTCGGGGCTGGCCAGCGTCAATGCCGCCGGCACCCCGCCGATAACCCGCGCCAGACCGGAGGTCATCCAGCTGAGGGCGACGACGAAGGGCGTGAACACCCAGCCGACGGCCCGCAGCGGCTGGGCGAAGGTAGTGGTAATCCGCTCGGTATGCTGGGCGGCGAAGGTCTTGGGGGTGGTCTCGGCGAAGATGAGGATGACCACGGTGACGCATATCGTGGCCAGCAGCACGGCCTGCCCCCCGGTCATGCCGGCGCGCTGCCCGATGGACATCGCCAGCGACGTCGCCAGGGCGGCGGCGGCGGTATTGCAGATATTGATGCCTAAAAGGACGACGGAGAGGAGCTTTTCCGGGCGCTTGAGCATGGCGGCCACCAGCCAGGCCCCCTTGACCTTGGTGATGACCATGTGCTCCAGCCGCACTCTCTGCAGCGAGAGATAGGCCGTCTCCGAGCTGCAGAAAAAGGCCGTCAGCCCGATGAAGGCGACGATGAGGACGATATAACCGATTTCGCTGCCGGTCATGACGCCGGGTTGCCGCTGTCCGCTGCCGGACGCTTCGGCTTCTCCTTGGTTAAGAGGATTCTCTCTATCTTCTGGCCTTTCATCTCGGTGACGACCATCTTCAGGCCGTGGTAGCGCAGCTGCTCGTGGCGGCGCGGGATGTGCCCCAAAAGCTGCAGGATGAGGCCGGCCACCGTCTCGTAGTCCTCGCCCTCGGGCAGGCCCAGGTCCATCTCCTCGTTGGCCTCCTCGATGCGCATGCTGCCGTCTACCTGAAAGGTGTTCTCGTTGATGACCTCGTAGTCCTTTTCCACCCCGGCCAGTTCGTCGCCCACCTCGCCGACGATTTCCTCGACCAGGCGGCTCAGGCTCACGATGCCGGCCGTGCCGCCGTACTCGTCGACGACCACGGCCATGCGGTAGTTGTTATCGCGCATCTCGACGAAAAGCTCGTCGATGCGCTTGGACTCCGGCGTGAAGTAGGCCGGGCGGACTAATTCATCGATGGTGCTCTCGCCGGTAATGGCGCCTTTGGCGCGCGCCATGAGCACGTCCTTGACGGCCAGGACGCCCACCACGTTGTCCATGTTTTCTTTGTAAACGGGAAAGCGCGACATCGGCGACTCGGTGTAGAGCTTGAGGAAGTCGCTTACGGTGGCGCCCTGCTGCATGGCGGCCACCTCCAGACGCGGCACCATCATCTCGTAGACGGGGCGGTCGCCGAAGTCGAAGACCTTGTGCAGCAATTTCGCCTCGCCCTCGGCGACGGTGCCCTCCTCCCGCCCCACCGAAATCATGGTGCGGATTTCCTCGTCGCTGATAATCGACCGTGCTACCGGCGTCCCGCCGACGATGCGCGTGAAGGCGGAGGCCAGCCACGACAGGACGATGACGAAAGGCGTGAACACCCAGGAGACGATCTGCATCGGTCGCGCCAGCGCCAGGGAGATTCGCTCGGCGTGCTGGGCGGCCACCGTCTTGGGGGTGACCTCGCAGAAGATGAGCAGGATTACCGTCAGCGCCACCGTGGCGACGATGATGCCGTTGCTCTGCCCCAGGAAATAAACGGCGACGGCGGTGGCGATGGCGGCGGCGGCGGCGTTGACCAGGGTATTGCCGAAGAGCACCACCGAGAGGAAGCGCTCCGGCCGCTCGGTGAGCCTGGCCACCAGAGCGGCCCTCTTGACGCCGGTGGAGACCAGGTGCTGCAACCGGAAACGCTGCAGGGAGATATAGGCCGTCTCCGAGCCGGAAAAGAAGGCGGACAGCGCCAGGCACAGGACCAGGAGAACGATATAAAGCTCGAAATTGGGCATTTTGTTTTTTATATTCGTTGGGGGCTATGCCAACGGAATAATGATAACATCGGATACTGGGGGTGTCAAAGGGGTTGGAGTTAAATCCTCCTTAATCCCCCTTTACGAAAGGGGGACAATACACCCTGCACGATGGGTCGTCTCCCTTTGTAAAAGGGAGAGTGAGAAGGATTTTGGGGTAAAGGGTGTGGGGGGATTTAGCTTCGGGCTAAGCAGCGGATGGAACGGGGCGGCCCGGGTGGGAATAGATTACTTAGCACCCTAACACTTCGTATAACCGCAGGCCGGGCAGTGGTAGCACCCCTCCTGGTAGACCAGCATGTTGGAGCACTCGGGGCACTGGCCGGCCATGTTCTTGGCCAGCCCGTAGTCCTCCAGCTTGGGACGGTCGTCGCTGTCGATGTGCTTTTCCAGCACGCTGGCGATGGCGTCGGCGCAGGAGAGGACGGACTTGCCCTCGGCCCAGGCCACGTTGGGGCAGCGGATGCCGCGCAGCTGCTTGACCACCGAGGCCACGTCCACCCCCGACCTTAGCGCCAGCGAGATGAGCCGGCAGATGGCCTCCAGCTGGGCCACGGCGCAGGCGCCGGACTTGCCCAGCGTGGCGAAGACCTCGAAGATGCCCTGGTCGTCGTAGGCCACCGAGATATAGAGCGAGCCGCAGCCGGTATTGACGCGGGTAATGGTGGCATCGGTCTCCTGGGGGCGCTTGCGGGGGGTCAGCTTGCGGGTGGCGTCAGCGGCGGCCTTGTCCTGCTTGCCCGTGGTGAGCACCTGGGTATCGCGGGAGCGGTCGCGGTAGATGGTGATGCCCTTGAGTCCCTCCTCGTAGGCCAGGGTGTAGGCGTCGGCGACGTCATCTCGGGTGGCCTCGTGGGGGAAGTTGATGGTCTTGGAGACGGCGTTATCGGTGGAGCGCTGGAAGGCGGCCTGCATGCGGACGTGCCAGCGGGGGGTAATCTCGTGGGCGGTGACGAAGACACGTTTGACCTCGTCGGGGACGTCCTTGATATCGCCCAAATGCTCTCCCTCGGCGAGCTTCTTCATGAGCTTCTCCGAGTAGAAGCCGCCGTCGCGCGCCGCCCGCTCGAAATAGGGGTTCACCTCCACGAAGGGCGTGCCGTCGAGGACGGTCTTGGTATAGCTGAGGGCGAAGAGCGGCTCGATGCCCGACGAGCAGCCGGCAATCATCGAGAGCGTGCCGGTAGGGGCGATGGTGGTGCGGGTGGCGTTGCGCAGCCGGGGGCCGCCGGTCTTATCGTAGATGCTGCCCTCGTAGGCCGGGAAGACGCCGCGCTCCTCGGCCAGGGCCGCCGAGGCCGCGATGGCCTCGTCGCTGATGAACCGCATCAGGTCGGCGGCGATTTCAAGCGCCTCGTCCGAGTCGTAGGGTACGCCCAGCAGCACCAGCAAATCGGCGAAGCCCATGATGCCCAGGCCGATTTTACGTGTCTTTTTGGTCATCTCCTCGATTTGCTTTAGGGGGAACTTGTTGACGTCGATAACGTCGTCGAGGAAGCGCACCCCCGTCCGCACCGTCCTGGCCAGTCTGTCGCGGTCGAGCTCGTAAGCCCCGTCCCGGGGCCGCACCATCCTGGCCAGGTTGATGGAGGCCAGGTTGCACGATTCGTAGGGCAGCAGCGGCTGCTCGCCGCAGGGGTTGGTGCTTTCAATCTGCCCCAGGTGGGGGGTAGGGTTATCCTGGTTGATGCGGTCAATGAAGACGATGCCGGGGTCGCCGGTGCGCCAGGCCATATCCACGATTTTATCGTAGACATCTTTAGCGTTGAGCTTGCCGGTAGCCTTCTTGGTGCGCGGGTTGATAAGCTCGTATTCCTCCCCGGCCTTGACCGCCTCCATGAACTCCTCCGTGAGGGCTACGGAGATATTGAAGTTGGTCAGGTCGGTCATTTTCTCCTTAGCGGTAATGAAATGCTCAATGTCGGGGTGGTTGATGTTGAGGATGCCCATGTTGGCCCCCCGCCGCGTGCCGCCCTGCTTGGTGACATCGGTTACGGTGTCAAATGCCCGCATGAAGGAGACGGGGCCGCTGGCGACACCGCCGGTGGAGCCGACCATGTCGCTCTCCGGCCGTAGGCGCGAGAAGGAAAAGCCGGTGCCGCCGCCGCTCTTGTGGATAAGGGCGGTATACTTGACAGCGTCGAAGATGGACTCCATCGAGTCCTCGACGGGGAGGACGAAGCAGGCGGAAAGCTGCCCCATCTCCCGGCCGGCGTTCATCAGCGTCGGCGAGTTGGGCAGGAACTCCAGGCCGGCCATGAGGCGGTAGAACTCGTCCTCGACGGCCTTAACATCGGCCTTGGGGTCGTAGTTAAGCTCGGCGGCGGCCACGGCCCGCGCCACGCGCCGGAACATCTCTTCCGGCGTCTCCACGGGATTACCCTGCTTGTCCTTCTTGAGATAGCGCCTCTCCAGCACGCGGGTGGCCGTATCGGTAAGCTGGGCGGACGTCATCTCTGCGGACGGTTTTACCTCGACATCGCTTTCCATCTTGGCTTTGTTCTCCTCTTTTTTTTGAGACGGGTGCTTATCTTCAGCTGCTGGCTCGGCCCGGGCCGGTTGAGCCTCCGGGGCGGGCTTGGCGGCGTTGAGGACTTCCATCACCATGGCCTCGATTTCGGACTCGGTGGGGAGCCTGGGGGCGCGGCGGACCTTTTCGGCCACCAGGTCTTCCATGCCCGGCAGGGTCGGCAGGTACTGCGCCCGGGCCTTTTCCAGCCGCTCGATAATCTGGGTGGTCAGCCGCTCCATCAGGCGGCGGTCGCGGATGCCCATCGCTTCGGCGCTGGAGAAGACGATGCGGGCCACCTGGCTGCGGTCAACGGGGCTGCCGGTGCGGCGCCCGCTTTGGTTCCCGGCGCTCATTATCGCACCTGCCGGGGGTTGGTTGCCGCCGCGCCCAGTTCCTCCGGAGGGATGAGGGGCAGCTGGTCGGCGGAGGGGACACCGGCACGCCCGGCCAGGGTATCCACCTCCTCCTTAAGCATGGTGATATCGGCAAAGTCGCGGTAGACGCTGGCGAAGCGGATATAGGCGATGTGGTCCAGCCCCTTGAGGCGGTCCATGACCATATCGCCGATGGTGGCGCTGGCCACCTCGGTGCCGCCCAGCCGGTAGAGCTCGGCCTCGACTTCGTCGATGAGCCGCTCCACGGCGTCCTCGGGCAGGGGCCGCTTCTCGCAGGCGCGGCGGACGCCCGTCAGCAGCTTGTCCCGGTCGAATTCCTCGCGGCGGCGGTCTTTCTTGATGACGAAGAGGCTGGCCGGCTGGAGCCGCTCGTAGGTGGTGAAGCGCGCCTCGCAGGAGAGGCACTGGCGGCGCCGCCGGATGCCGTCGTTGACATCGCGCGAGTCAATCACCTTCGAGTCGTCGTAGCCGCAGTAGGGACAGTTCAAGGCCTAACTCCACATTCTGTAGTGTCAAGGCTTACAACTTACCACAATATATTGTGTTTGTCAACCGTCTGTCAATGCCGTTTGAGCCTGGCAAATTCACTATCTGTTCACAATTTCCAAATCTTTTGTGACCGTCCTGTGAGGCGGCCCCGCTATCCTTAAAGTAACCGGATAAAAGGAGCCGTCTTGCGAGACCTTGAACTATACCGGAGCGCCCCGCGTGCCGGGGCGATACTGGCCGCCGTCACCCGTACGGGGAGGCCGGGGCTGGGCCTGCTCTGGGCGCTGGCGGTGCTGCTCTTCGGGGTGGGCGACCTCTTCATCACGTCCTGGGCACTGGGGCTGGGGGCGGTGGAGATTAACCCCCTGGCGAATTACCTGATGGGATTAAGTGGGGGGAGCATCTGGCCACAGGCGGCCCTGAAGGTGGTTGTCCTGGGCGGCCTGCTGCCGTTCTCTTATTTTAAGATGGGGAAATACGCCTGGACTATCCCGGCGTTTATCGCTGTGGTGGCGGCCCTGCTGCTGGTTCCCGATATCGCCGTGCTGGCGGCCCTGATCTAAATAAGGTTTAAGATGACCGAGACATTGCCCCCCAGCAGGTAGAGGCCCGCGGCGCAGAGGCAACCGGGCACCAGCCAGCGGTACTTGCCGCCGAGGGAGAGCGTCAGTAGCACCAGCGGCACCAGAACGGCGGCCTTGACGAGACTGAAAGTCCAGATACCCCCCGGCCCTTCGAGGAGATACTTGACCAGAACGTTGTTCTCCATACCCCCCAGCGACAGGGCCATCTGGGTGCTGAGGATATCGCCCAGGCCGAAGATGAACACCGCCGGTATCCAGAGCAGGTCGCGCCGGAGGAACCCGGAGCGGCCCCTCGCTTCGTCGGCGACGGCGGCCGGATACCTTTCCCGGCGGGCATCATGTGGCAGGTAAGCCGTATCTCTCATGCTTAGCTATGGCTCGCTCTCCGGACTAAGCCTAAGCCCCAGGCGGGGAACAAAGCCTAAAAACCCCCACAAATATCTAAAAAACTTGTAAACATTTGGCGGAAAACACGCAGGCGGACATGGGTGTTAACCCTTACCCGCCGGTTCCCGCTCTTTACCGTTTGTTTCAGCTTAGTCCGCCGGCGGGGGCGGCCACAGTGTCGCCATTCTGGAAATAGACACTAGAAAACAAGGCGCCATTCACCCGGGAAAGAGGCATCGGGAGGGGTATATCACCCACGGTGGGGATGTGGTAAAATAACTTTAAGCAGGTCTGGCCTGCCGTCTAACCGGCCGGTGCGGAGTGTGAGATGAGACGGAGAAACATCACCATTGCGGTTGTCGTCATCCTGAGCGTCCTGGCGCTGGCCACCTGGGGCGGCACCCGGCTGGGGGACGCCGGCCAGGACAATCAGATTCAGGCGCAGCTCACCGCGGCCACCGAGGAGCTAAGCCGGTTGCAGGCGGACTACTCCGCTCTGGCGCAGGAACGGGCGCTGCTCAACACCCAGCTGGCCACGACCACGGCCTCGTACCAGGAGCTGCAAGACCTCTACGGCGCCCTGGAGCAGGAAAACACCGGCCTGGAGCAGGAACTGGCGGCGGCCGGCATCCAGCTGGCGTCCGTCCAGGCCAACGTCGCCAGCCTGCAGGACTCCAATAACCAATTACTCGACCAGCTGGCGACGACCTCGGCCACTCTGGCGGCCCTCGAGGCCGAGAACGACAGCCTCAAGGCCGACCTGGCCAGCGCCGACAGCCGGTACGACACCCTCTACCAGCAGTACCTGGTGCTGGAGGCGGCCCGGCAGTTCGTCATCGAGAACCGCATCCAGGTAACGCTGCACACCGAGACGCAGGCGAACGGCAGCATCTGGATACGGGGAGAGGTGACCAACATCAGCGGCCAGACCATCGACAGGTTCTACCTGCTGATAGCGCACTTCGCCACCGACGGCACGCTGAGCCCCCTGGAACTGCAACCGGTATCGAACCTGGGCCCCGGACAAAGCACGGTGGTTTACGTCCTCGCCACCACCGGCGATACCGTCCGGATTACCGCCCTCAGCGACGACTGATTCTTCCCAAGCCCTCAAGCCTCTTTCGACGTGCGGATGACCCCTTCGGCTTCCAGGGCGGCGATGTCCCTGGCCGAATACCCCAGCCCCCTTAGTATCCCGGCGGTATGCTCGCCGAGGCGGGGCGCCGGCCCTAAAATCTTGCCGGGGGTCTCGTGCAGCTTCACCGGCAGCCCCAGCGTGCGCTGCTCGCCGCGGGCGGGGTCGTCAATACGGCAAATCATCTCGTTGGCCTCAAGCTGCGGGTGGGCGCAGACTTCTTCGTAGGTGAGGCAGGGGTCGCAGCGCATCCGCGCCTCGCGGAAGAGCCGCTGCCACTCGGCCCGTGTCTTTTCGGCGAAGGCGGCGTCGAGGAGGCGCTCCATTTCAACACGGTTCTCGGTGCGCACCTCGTCGTTGACGAAGCGGGGGTCTTCGGCCAGCTCGGGCACGCCCACCACCCGGCAGAAGTCCGGCCACATGGGGTCGGTGCCGAAGATGGTGAGCACGTCGCCGTCCCTGGCGCGGAACGGCCCGAAGGGCGGGATGTGGTAGCTCCGCCCCGTCTTGCAGGGCATCGCCTCGCCGGAGAGATACTTGGCGAACTCGCTGAACTGGAGGTAGAGCGCCGCATTGAGGTTATTGACGCTGATGGCCTGCCCCCTACCGGTGCGCTCCCGCACGTAGAGGGCCGTCATCACGGCGTAGGCCAGCAGCATGCCGCCGGCGTGGTCGCAGAGGGGGAAGGGTATCATCAGCGGGGGGCCGTCGCGGTAGCCGACGACGCTGACCATGCCGCTCATGGCCTGGCTCCACATGTCGCCGCCGGCGCGGTGGGCGGTGGGGCCGGTCTCGCCGTAGCCGGAGAAAGATGCGTAGATAACGCGCGGGTTGATTTTAACGATTGCATCGTAGCCGATGCCCAGCCGCTCGGCCACGCCGGGGCGGAAGCTCTGCAGGATAACGTCGGTCTCCCGGGCCAGCTTGAGGACGATTTCCTTACCCTTTTCGGTGCGGATGTCCACGGCCAGGTCTTGCTTGCCGCGGTTAAAGGCCATCCAGTCGGCCTTATCGACCCGGCCGGCAACGTCGGTATCCAGCACGTCGTCCATGCCGGCGGGCAGCCCCAGCCGCTGTGCCTCCCCCTGCACGCGCTCCACCTTGATGACCTCCGCCCCCATATCGGCCAGCATCGCCCCGCCGAAGGGGGCCGCCACGGCGATGGAGAAGTCCAGCACCTTGATACCTTCCAGAGGACTCGGCATAGGCTCACCTCCCCTGATTATCAGTCCCGCGCTATTTGTCCAGCTGCTCGTAGAGCTTGTTGCGGGCGTGGATGGCCTTACGCACACCCATATCGCGGCGCGCCTTGAAGAAGTTAAACTCGTCCGGCTCGTAGTGGATGTTGGTGCCCATGGTGTGCATCAGGAAGTGGTTGGTGAGGCCGGTGGTAATCCCCATGTTATCGTAGACGACCTGCTTGGAGACCTTGCCCATGGCGATGCCGTCGAAGGGGAAGAGGGCGAAGCCCTCGGCGTAGCGGTTGACCTCGTCCTCCAGCTTATCGGCGGGGACGGCCCGGTTGATGAGCCCGATGCGGGCGGCCTCCTTGCCGTCGAGCAGGCGGCCGGTGAGGCAGAGGTCGAGGGCGTTGGTCAGGCCGCAGCGCAGTATCATCATGGGGGTGATGGTGAGGTTGGGCATGCCCAGGCGCACCTCGATTTCGCCGAACTTGCAGTCCTCGGCGCCGACGATGAAGTCGCAGAGGAGGTACATGTCCATCGAGGCCCCCAGCAGGTAGCCGTGCGCCTGGACGACGGTAATCTTGGGGAAGAGGAGCAGCTTCTGGGCGCACTCGTAGAAGAGCTTGCGGTCAAACTTGATGCGGTGGCGGATGGGGGTGCGGGGGGCCTTCTCGCCGGGTTTGGGCTCCTTCCACCCGTAGACGAAGCCGACCTCGTGCAGGGGCGCCCCGGCGGCCAGCGCCCGCCCCGCCCCTTTGATGATGAGGACTTTGATGTCGTCGGCCTCCTCCACCACCGTCAGCGCCTTCCAGAAGTCCTTGACGCCGGTGTTCATCGTCTCGGGGTCGTTTAAGGTAATGCGGGCCACGTAGCCCGCCCGCTCGTAAATAACGTCGTCGTATTTCCCGGCCTTCTTGAACTTTAACATCTTAGCCTCCTGACTGGTTTTTCTACTCAAACACCCCCGCCTGCATCAGCTCAACGAACTCCTCGTCGCTCATGCCCAGGAGCTCGGTGCAGACGTACTCGGTGTGCTCCCCCAGGAGCGGGCTGGGCGAGTAGGGCCGCGCCGGCGTGCGCGAGAGCTTGAAGCTCTGCCCCAGGTGGGTGAAGGGGCCCGTCTCGGGGTGGTCCATCTCCCAGTAGAGATTGCGCGTGGCCAGCTGCGGGTCGGCCAGGTTATCGGCGGCGTTGGCCACGATGCCGGCGGCGACCCCGGCGGCCTGGAGCTGGCGCATGACGGCTTCGGGCGTACGTTCTTTTGTCCACCGGGCGATGATTTCGTTGAGCGCATCCTCGTTCTTTTTCCTATCGGCCAGCGTCTTAAAGCGGGCGTCCCCGGCCAGCTCGGGCCGGCCCATTTCGCCGCAAAGGGTCTGCCACTCTTCGTCGGTGGCCGCCGCGATGGTACACCAGCGGTCGTCGCCGCGGCAGGGGTAGACGCCGTGGGGGCAGGCGTCCGGCGAGGCGTTGCCGATGCGTTCCGGCTCGCGCCCGTTGGCGACGTAGTCCAGCACGCCGGGCAGGATGAAATAGATGGCCGTCTCGAACTGGGAGAAGTCCAGCAGCTGGCCCTTGCCGGTGCGCCGGCGGTAGTCCAGCGCCGCGATGAGCGAGGCCGTGGCGAAGCGCGGGCTGATGCAGTCGGTATAGGCCGAGACGCCCACCGGCAGCGGCTCCTTGCCCGGCCAGCCGATGAAGTTGGGCAGGCCGGCGATGGGCACCAGCACCATGCCGAAGGCGGGCAGGTTGGCGTAAGGCCCCGACGAGCCGTAGCCGCTCTGGCGCAGCATGATGACGTCCGGCCGGAGCTTCTTTAAGTCTTCGTAGCCCAGGCCCCACTTCTCGACGACGCCGGGGGTGTAGTTCTCCATGACCACGTCGCAGGTCTTGACCAGCCTTTTAGCGATTTCGACGCCCTCCGGCTTCTGCATGTTCAACGAGAGGCTGAGGATATTGGCGTTGAAGTAGTTGAAATAGCCGCCCCGGTTGAGGCCGGGCTTATTATCTTTGTACGGCGCCGAGGTGCGCATGGTGCAGGGGCGCTTGGTGGTCTCGACGCGGATGACGGTAGCCCCGTGGTCGGCGAAGAACTTCATCGTCAGCGGGCCGACCACCGCCCAGCAGAAGGCCAGTATCGTCAGCCCCTTGAAGACGCCCTCGCGTCTGGCGATGTCTTTAGCGACGCTCATCAGATAACCCCGTCCTGTTTTAATGCCTTCACCTCGGCTGCCTTGATACCCAGTTCCTTATAGACCTCCCCGTTATGCTCCCCGACGAGGGGCGCCCGGAAGCGGATGCCGAGGTCTGCCGCCGAAGACCGGGCGAACTGCCGCGGGTAGGTGAGGGTCTTGCCCAGCTCGGGGTGGTCCACCTCCTGCCAGAAGTCGCGGGCGTTGAGGCACTCGTCGCCGAGCAGGTCGGCCATACTGGACAGCGGCCCGATGGAGACCCCCCGCGGCACCGCCCCCTTAAGTAATTCCTTACGGGTATGGCGGCGGAAGAACTCGCCCACCGGGCCGGAGATTTTATCCATCACGTCCTTGTTGACGGTGAACATATCGAAGTTGTCCCAGTCCATCCGGAGCAGGAAATCGGTGGCCAGCCCTTCCTCGTCCATCCAGGCCGTCAGCGCGCTCAGGGTCTTGGCCCCCGTCCGTCCGCCGATGACGTTGAAAAAGACGTAGCCGTACCGGCACGGCCAGACCTGCCGCTGGGCGGTACCGGTGCTCATCCCGGCGCGGAAGGCCCCGGCCCGCTTGAGGATGACGTGGCTCAGCTCCCAGGTGGGGACGGCGTTGGCCTGGAACCAGGCGGCGCTCTGCTGCATGGACACGTCCACGTGCTGCCCCTCCCCGGTGGCCTGGCGGTGGTAGTAGGCAATCATGGCGCCCACGGCGGCGTCGGCCCCGGCGTGGAGGCAGGCCTGGGGCAGGCTGATGTGCACCGGCGGCCCGTCGCTCTCGCCGGTCTGGTAGAGCGTGCCGCTGAGCCCCATGACGACGATATCCGAGTCCTTGTAGTCGCGGTAGGGGCCGGCCTGGCCGTAGGGCGTAATGGAGACGAGGATGATGCCCTTATCGCGGCGACTGAGGGCGTCGTAGCCCAGGCCGAGGCCGTCCAGGTAGCCCGGCGGGAAGGACTCAATGACGAAGGCGGCCGTCGCGGCGAGCTCGAGGAAGATTTCCTTACCGGCGGGGGATTCAATATCTAACGTGATGCCGCGCTTGTTGGAGTTATAGGCGAGCCACCACAGGCTCTTCTCGGGGTCGGGCTTGTCCCCCCAGAAGGGCCCCAGGGCGCGCGAGGGGTCGCCGCCCGGCGGCTCAATCTTGATGACGTCGGCGCCGAGGTCGGCCAGAATCTTGCCGGCCAGGAAGCCCTGGTCGTCGGTTAAATCAAGGGCGCGGAGGTGTTCTAACATAATATATACTATAAGGGCCGCAGGTACTTCCTGGCAAGCCGCAGGGCCTGGGCCGGGGCCGTCTGGGCGAGCAGCCCCACCGCGAAGAGGATGTACTCCGCGTCAAGGTAAAAGGCGGGGTTTTTGGGCTTGAGGATAAAGGGATTTTCCTCCCGGAAACAGGCGCCGTCCAGTATCTCGCGCGGCTCACTGGCGAAGACGAGCGGCCCGCCGGTGCCGATGACGGTCTTGACGCTGGTGAGGTCTTTGCCATGCTGGATTATTCGCTCCCCGGCGGGGCTGTAGACCACCTCCAGCCTCCCGGCGTGGCGCGCCACCGCCGCCTCCACCGTCAGCGAGGTCAGCAGCCGGTGGCTGGCGCGCGCGGCGGCGGTACGGGGGAGTTTGCCCTCGCGGAAGGCGGCCACCACATCGGGGAAGCCGGGCGGGGTCTCCCTATCCCCTACTAACTCAAGAAGCCGGTCTAAATTATAGCGCAGTCCCAGGTCGCCCTCCACGGTGCGCTTCTCGTAAGGCTCGGGCAGGCCGGCCAGAATCGTGTCGGCGCGGGCGGGCG
>DAOUEP010000053.1:0-29196 GCA_034430515.1 Dehalococcoidales bacterium
TGGAAATCCCGTGGTATGGCGCACGACAGCAAGGTGCGGGAGTTCCTTTTGACTGACCGTGGAGTGGAGCTTGTTGACGTGTATGCGGGGCCATCCGGGATTCTTACCGGCACCGCCCGGATAGCCCAGCAAGAAAAAAACTACGTTGAGCAGGTCCGCCGAAAAAATGACCTGGAGAGGCAGGGGCGACAGTGCAAGCAAAGGCGCGCTGTCCTGGAAGCCCAGATAGCCGCCCTGCACGCTGAGATCGAGGCCACCGATATTGAAATGGAACAGACCCAGCTGGAAGCCGAGCAGTATGAGGTGAATATGACTGAGATGAGCCGCAGTGAGGCGGAACAGCCAGGGAGGCGGCGTGGGCGCCAAAAAAAGAAGCCATAAGACTTGGAAGTTCACCCTTTATGTTACTGGTGACACGGCGAGGTCTGATTCTGCCATCAGCAGCCTGGAGCAGATATGCAATTCATATCTCGGTAACGACTACGCTATTGAGGTAATAAACCTGCTTGAGCACCCCGAGCTGGCCCGTCAGCACCAGATTCTGGCAGTCCCCACCGCGATAAGGACATATCCTCTTCCGGAAAGGAGGGCCATCGGTGACCTGTCCCGCCCGGAGCTGGTGGTAGCCTTCCTGGAACTACCCACGCAACAGGCTCAAACGACGAGCCGTCCCGAGCGTCCGGTTTCTCCAGAATAACAATAAGGAAATCAGTGAAGCCAACAAGGATACCCGGAAAAGACTTAACGGCAGCACGGAGCTGAAGCGGTTGGAAGAGGAGCGCGAACGGCTTATTAATCAGTTTCTGGCAGAGCCGGGCCAACTTACAGTTTCTCATTCAGACTGGAGTTGCACAGGGAGCCCTGGCGGCGGTAAGGAGGTAGTGAAAACACCATGGGCATCAAGACCGTAACCCGTAAGGAGCAAGAAGCACCCGCTCAAGGGCTAGACCTCAAGCTTTTCATCGCCGGCGGGAGACCTGAATCAGCGCGTGCCGTCGCGCGGCTTCAGGGGATGCTAAAGGATTATGATATACATACCAGCTCAATTCAGGTCGTCGATATTGAACAGTGTCCTCAAGTCGCCAAAGAAGCCCAGGTGGTAGGAGTTCCGGCGCTCGTCAAGGAACATCCGTTTCCCAGGAAATCCGTAATCGGCGACCTTGCAGACGCTACCGTTGTCCTCCGGGCGCTGGGCCTGCCGATTACAAAGAAACTTTATGCAGCCAGCGTGGCAGAGAGCCCGCAACAGCCTCAGATTCCTGGAGAGGCAGGGCGCGCGGAGTTGAAAACGGTGCGGGTCATGATGCTTGATTTCAATCCGATTATCCGGGAGGGCCTGCAGGCTATTCTGGCTATGGATTACGGCATCGAGCTAATCCCGGATGCTGCGGATTCGGAGCAAGCTCTTCTACGGTTAAAAGAAGCATCTAACCAGGGGCATCCTGTCAATGTAGTGTTGACCGAGGCGCGGACCAGCACTGTGGATGGGATACAGGTGATAAGGCTTATCAAGGAGCAATTCCCGGAGGTAGCTGTCCTGGTACTGACGCAGAACATTAACGATTCTGATGTAATTGACGCCATCCAAGCGGGGGCGGCGGGATACATCTTCCTCAAGGACATGGCGCCGGAAGAATTACTGCAAGGCATCCAGCGCGTGGTCGAGGGCGGCATACAGATAAAGCTGAAATTGCTGCACACTGCCGTGGAAAACTTGATTCAAAACGGTCGGGAGACGGCGGGAAAGCGTATAGTTGAAGCCGCCCACCTCACACAAAGAGAAGCCGAAGTATTAAGTCTCCTGGGTAACGGAGAATCTAACCAGCCAATCGCCGAAACTCTGGGTATCACCCTGGATACTACCAAAAAACACGTGCGGAACGTCATCGACAAGCTGCAGGCACGCAGCCGTACCCATGCGGCTGTTATCGCGGCCCAGGCAGGCATCTTTCCTCCGGCAGAAGACATTCCTGAGGTCTTTCGTAAAACGGATTGAGGTTAATCCTCAGACCGTAGTTTTAGAATATACGATACCTCTACCATTAGAAAAAAATAGAACTCCCACCAGGGAAGTTCTAGATATTAACAGAATTGGTAGCGGGGGTTGGATTTGAACCAACGACCTCCGGGTTATGAGCCCGACGAGCTACCACTGCTCTACCCCGCGACGCAATTTTAAGTATACCGCTTAAGCTCCGGGGTGTCAACCCTCGGCGGCCAGGCGCTTGCGGTGGTTTTCGATGTAGCGCCGCGCGAAGCGGTCGCGGCCCAGAATCAGGTCGGCGGCCAGGGCGGTGGGTTTTACCTTGGCGGCATCGACGATTAAGGCCGTGGCGCCCTGGGTGATGACCATGGCCAGCCAGGCGTTGTTAATCAGGGGGCGGTCGGGCATGCCGAAGGAGATATTGGAGGCGCCCATGGTCATGTTGACGCCCAGCTCCTCGCGGATGCGCCGGATGGCGTTGAGTACGTCCTGGCCGGACTTGGCCTCGGCGCCGATGGCGAAGGTCAGTACGTCGATGACCACGTCCTCGCGGGCGACGCCGGCCTTCTCGGCGGCGGCGATGATTTTATGGGCGATGGCCACGCGGCGGTCGGCGTTCTTGGGGATGCCCTCGTCGTCCTGCACCAGCCCGACCACGGCCGCGCCGCACTCCTTGACCAGGGGCAGCACCCGCTTCAGCGAGTGGGTCTCGCCGCTGACCGAGTTGATAAGGGGCTTGCCCTTGTAGACCTTGAGGGCGGCCTCGATGGCGGCGGTGTTGGGGCTGTCGATGCAGACGGGGGCGTCGACGGCCTCCTGGATGACCTGCACCGCCCTGGGGAGCAGCTCCACGTCGTTGACGCCGGGGGCGTTGACGTTGCAGTCGATGATGTCCGCCCCGGCCTCTACCTGGGCGATGGCCTCGCGGCGCACCATCTCCAGGTCGCCCGCCTTGAGGGCCTCGGTAAGTTTCTTGCGGCCGGTGGGGTTGATGCGCTCGCCGATGAGCACCGTGGGCCGGTCGATGGAGATGACGACCTCTTTCCTGTCGCTGGATACCTTGGTTTCCATTGTTCTACTCCTCCAGGTTAATTATCAGTATACTCCGTATTCTTGAGCGGCGGCCATGATGGCGCGCAGCACCTCCGGGTCGCCCTCGTTCATGCCGGCCGCCCCGCTGAGGATATAGCCCCCGCCGGGGGCGCAGGTCTCGATGAGACGCTTGCAGTAGTCCTTGACCTGGGCGGGCGTGCCGGTGTGCATCAGCGAGGCGGGGATATTGCCGGCGATGCAGGCGTGGTTGCCGAGGACTCGCTTGGCGCGGGCCATATCAATATCTTCAAAAAGCCAGATAACCGAGCCGCGTGGTAAATCTTTAATCACCTCCAGCCTGGCCCCGTAGCGCCCCTCGGCGAAGGGAAGCGGCACCAGGCCCGCCTCGATAAGCCCGAGGAGCACCTGGCGGAAGCTGGGCCAGTAGAACTCCTCGAACTGCCGGGGGGACATGAAGCCCTCGTCGCCCTTGTGCAGCGGCATAAAGCAGAAGGGGGAGCCGGAGACATCGGCCATGGCCACGGCGGAGCGGACGGCCAGGGGGGCGACCTTGGCCATCGCCTCGTGGAGCTTGTCCGGCTGGCGGTACATATCCATGACCGCCCCCTGCGTGCCGCGCAGCATGTCGGCAATCATGTCGTAGGGGGCGCCGCTCATGGCGCCGCCGCGCACTTCGGGTATGCCGGCGGCCAGGATGGCCCGGTTTATCGCGCCAATGGCCTGCTGCCACTTGCGAGTTTCTTTGCCGGCGACAATCATCGTGAGCAAGGCCGCCTCCACATCCGGCTCGCCCAGGGGCGCGTAGCTAGCGATGGGGATGCCCATCATGCCGCTGAAGGGGGCCAGCTTGCGGAACGGCTCGAAGGCCCCCGCCACCCGCGGCAGAAAGCAGCGCCACCAGAAATCGCCGGGGTTGCCCAGAAAGTCGTCGTACTCGTCGGCCTTCATATATTCCCGCTCGACGAACTGGTAGATGGAGATATGCTCCGGCAGGCCGCGGCCGGGCCACTGGTGCAGGCGGTGGCCGGTCATCTCCAGCACCCTGGCGGGCAGGACGTGGCCGGGGCCGGTGAAGGAGTCCATCTCGAAGTCGGCGGCGAACTTGAGCCAGGCCTCGGCCAGCTTGTCGTAATCGTACATGACCGTCTTCAGGTCGTAGCCGGCGTAGTAAGCCGGGAAAAAGCCGGAGGGCAGCATCACCGGCACGCGGTCGCCCTCGGTAAGCGTAACGGCCTTAATAAACCTGTCCGCCCGCTCCTTATAGCGCTTTTCGGCCTCCGGGCTGGCGAACTCCACGTCCGGGGAAAGCCAGCGCCGGAAGCGCGCCTCGCGCTTTTCCTGCCAGGTTGTCGTCGGATTCGCCACGGTCATCGCGCCACCCTATTTATTATACTCTACCAAAATCGGCTACTTATAGACACCGTACTTCTTGACGGTGTCCATCATGGCGCGCAGGTTCTCCGGGCGGGCCATATCGAAGGTGGAGCCGCCGCTGAGGATATAGCCCCCGCCGGGGGCGCAGGTCTCGATGAGGCGCTTGCAGTAGGCCGTCATCTCGGCGGCGGTGCCGGTATAGGCGATGGAGACGGGCACGTTGCCGGCGATGCAGGACACCTTGCCTACCGTCTGCTTGGCGCGGGCCATGTTGGTCTGGTCAAACATCCAGACGACGCCGGAGCGGGGCATATCGGCGATGACCTCCAGCCGGCGGTTGTAGGCACCCTCGGCCACGGGGAAGGGTATCAGCCCCTCGTCAATCATGCCCAGGAGCAGCCGTTTGAAAGTAGGCCAGTAGAACTCCTCGAACTGCGCATCCGACATGAAGGTATCGTCGCCCTTGTGCAGCGGCATCATGACGACCGGGCAGCCGGCCCCGTCGGCCATGGCGATGGCGCCCGAGAGCAGCTGCGGCAGGACGAACTCCATGGCCTGGTGTATCTTGTCCGGCTGGCGGTACATGTCCATGACGATGCCGTGGGTGCCGCGCAGGTTATCGGCGAAGACATCGAAAGGCGCCACGGCCAGGCCGCCGCGGAAGACCGGGAAACCCCGCGCGTTGGCCGCCCGGGTGGTGGCCGCGTCGGCCTCCATCATGCCCGGCAGGTAGCCGCTGGCCGCCTGGATAGCCTTAAAGACCGGCTGGAAACGGGGGTCGAGGCACATGGCCATGAGCCGCTGGGGCAGCCCCTGGTACGACGAGAAGGTGGGCACGTCGGCAAAAGGCTCGAAGATGCCCATGGTGCGCGGCAGGTAGTAGCGCAATTGAAAATCCAGGGGGTCTCGCAGGAAGAGGTCGTACTCGTCGGCCTTCATGTACTCGCCCTCGACGTACTGGTAGGAGTGGGAGTCGTCGGCCAGGCCGTGGCCGGGCCATTTCATCGTTTTCGCCTGGAGGATGTCGTTCACCGGCGCCTGGAAGAAGAGCGTGCCGTCGAAGGTGTCCGAATCGTACTCGTCAACAAACTTGAGCCAGACCTTCTTCATCAGCTCGGGGTCGTACATCACCGCCTTAAGCGGTATGCCGGCGTTCTTGGCCGGGTACCAGCCCGTCGGCACGGCGCAGGGCACGCGGTCGGGTATTTCCATTTTGGAGGCTTTGGCCAGGCGCGTCGCCCGCGCCTTGTAGCCCGCCTCGGCCTCGGGGCTATCGAACTTGAGCCCCTCGGGGTTAATCCACTTTTCCAGGCGGCGCTCCCGCTTCTCCTGCCAGGTCAGCTCCGCCCAGTTATCCGGTCGGGTAAACACTTATGTAAAGCCTCCCTTTCTCACTTATAGACGCCGTACTCCCTGGCGGCGTCCATCATGGCGTGCAGGTTGGCCATATTGCCCTTATCGATGCTGGCGCCCCCGGCCAGGATATAGCCCCCGCCCGGCGCGCAGTCCTCGATGAGCTGGCGGCAGTTCTCCCTGACCTGCTCTACCGGGGCGGTCATCACCACCGAGCTGGGCACGTTGCCCACGATGCAGCAGATGCCGCCCAGTACCTTTTTGGCCTGGGCCATGTCCGTCTGGTCAAAGTACCAGACCACGCCGCTGGGGGGCGTATCGGCAATCTGCTTGAGGCGGCGGGTGTACTTGCCCTCGGCGAAGGGCATCGGCACCAGCCCCTCTTCAATCATGGCCAGAAAGACCGCCCGCAGCGTCGGCCAGTAAAATTCGGCGAACTGCGCATCCGACATAAAGGTATCGTCGCCCTTGTGTAGCGGCATCATGCAGATGGGCGAGGCCGTCATGGGGAAGTTCTTGATTTGCGCCTTGACCAGCTCCAGCTGGAAGGCCATGGCCTGGTGCAATTTCTGGGGCTGGCGGTACATGTCCATGACGATGCCCCGGGTGCCCCGCAGCATATCGGCGAAGGTATCGAAGGGGGCCCCGGCCATGATGCCGCCGCCGCCCAGGGAGGGATAGCCGCGCGCCAGCACGATGGTGGCGATTTCCCGGTTGGCGGTCTGGTGGCGGTCGTACTCGTCCTTGAGGTCCAGCAGCGTCCGGAAGGTCTTCTGGATATCGGGGTCGGCCAGCGCGCCCACCCACATATCGGCAAACATGAAGCGGAGCGGCGGTAGCTTGCGGAACGACTCGAAGAGCCCCACCGTACGCGGCAGGGTGACGCGTAAATTATAGTCGGTGGGGTCCATCATGTAGGCGTCGTACTCGTCGGCCTTCATGTACTCGCCCTCAATCACCTGGTTCATGGCGGAGTCCTCGGGCAGGCCCAGGCCGGGCAGCACGGTAATCTTGCTGGCCATGGCCTCGGAAATCTTGCCGGAAGGCACGAACATCGGCCCGTTGAAGGTATCCATATCGCCGAAATCGTCCATGTACTTCAGCCAGGCCGCCTTGGCTCTGGCGTAATCGTACATCACGGTGTGGAAGTTGATGCCGGCGTGGCGGGCCGGATAGTTGCCGTGCGGCAGCATCACCGGCACGCGGTCGGGCTCTTCGCATTTGATGGCCTTGATGAAGCGGGTAACGCGCTCTTTATAGAGCCGCTCCGCCTCGGGGCTGTCGAACTTCACGTCCGGGGGATTGAGCCAGCGCTGGAAGCGCGAGTCGCGCTTTTCCCGCCAGGTCATCTCCGCCCAGGGCTTGGTAGCGGTATCATTCATGTTAAAATTACTCTCCTTCGATTTGTAAAATAGACCTAGTAGACGCCGTACTCCTTGGCGGCGTCCATCATGGCGCGCAGGTTGTCCGGGTTGCCCTTGTCCATGTACGCCGCCGCGGTGAGGATGTAGCCGCCGCCGGGGGCGCAGGTCGCGATGAGGCGCTGGCAGTGCTCCTTGACCTGGGCGGGCGTGCCGGTGCACAGCACCGACGCCGGCACGTTGCCGGCGATGCAGGCCCGTCCACCGAGGACTTTTTTGGCCTCGGCCATATCCATCTGCTCGAAGAACCAGATTATCGAGCCGGTGGGCATGTCCCGGATAACGGGCAGGCGCGGCTGGTAGTTGCCCTCGGCGAAGGGCAGCGGCACCAGCCCGGCGCTGATGAGGCCGAGCATGACCTCTTTGAAGGTGGGCCAGTAGAACTCCTGGAACTGTTTGGTGGACATGAAGCCGCCCGTTCCCTTATGGAGCGGCATGAAGATGATGGGGCAGCCGGAGGCGTCCGCCTGGCCGGTGGCCTCGTTGACGACGATGGGAACGAGCCGGGCCATGGCCTCGTGGAGCTTGTCCGGGCGCTGGAACATGTCCATCATGATGCCCCGGGTGCCCCGCATCATGTCGCCTATCATGTCGAATGGGGCCCCGCACATGCCGCCCCAGACGGTGGGCAGACCGGCGGCCAGGGACGCCTGGCTTACCTCGGCCACGGCCTCCAGCCACTTGAGGCTCTCCTGCCCGGCCGCCAGCAGCGCCTCGGCGGCGGCGCGGACTTCGGGGTCGCCGAACTGGGAAACGAACCCCACCGGGATGCCCACGAAGGGCGTCGTCGGCCCAAGTCTGGCAAAACCGGCGAACTTGCCCGCGGTGCGCGGCAGAAAGTACCGCAACAGGTAGTCGGCGGGGTCGCGGATGAAGGCGTCGTAATCGCCGGCGGGCATGTACTCGCCCTCGACGTACTGGTGGGTGGGGGCGTCGTCGGCCAGGCCGTGGCCCGGCCACTTGTGGATTTTATAGTCAATCATGTCCAGCACCCGGCCCGGGAAGACCAGCGAGGGGGAGTTGAAGGAGTCCATCTCGAACTCGGCGATGAACTTGAGCCAGGACGATTTGAGCGCATCGTAGTCGTACATGACACGCTTTAAGTTGCCGCCGGCGTAATAGGCCGGGTAGTACTCCACCGGCAGCATCACCGGCACGCGGTCGGGCTCTTCCAGTTTGATGGCCTTGATGAAGCGGGTGACGCGCTCTTTATAGAGCTTTTCGGCCCGGGCGTCATTGAACCGCACGTCCGGGGAGAGCCAGCGCCGGAAGCGCTCCTCCCGCCGGGTTTCCCAGGCACTATCCAGAGTCACAGCTGCCATAACGGCACCCCCAAGCGCAAATATTCGCTCTGCCCGTGGCAGGGCCGGGCGGGCCTATTTATAGACGCCGTATTCCTGGGCGGCCTCGATGATGGCGTGCAGGTTGGCCGGGTCGCACTTGTCCACGCCGGAGCCGAGCGAGAGGATATAGCCGCCGCCCTTGCCGCAGACCTCGATGAGTTTCTTGCAGTAGGCCTTGATATCGGCCGGTTTGGACGTGTAAAGCTGGGCGGCGGTGACGTTGCCGGCGATGCAGGCGGAGTCGCCCAGGATTTCCTTGGCCTTGAACATGTCGGTCTTTTCCATCGTCCACACCACCGACGAGCGGGGCAGGTCGCTGATAATCTCCAGGCGGGCCTCGTTATAGCTGCCGTCGATGACCATCATCGGCACGCAGCCCTCCGCGACGCAGCCCAGCAGCAGTTTCTTGAAGGTAGGCCAGTAGAACTTCTCGAACTGCGGGACGGACATGAAGCTGTCGGCGCCCTTGTGCATGGGGACGAAAATCACCGGGCTGCGGGACATGTTGACCATGCCCACGGCCGATTTAAGGCTGCGCTCGGTGATGATTTCCAGCGCCTCCAGCAGCTTGTCCGGCTGGCGGAACATGTCCATCACCGAGCCGCGCGTGCCGCGCAGCATGTCGGCCACGGTATCGAAAGGCGCCAGCATCACCCCGCCCATCAGCGGCGGAAAACCCTTCTCCATGGCGATGCGGGCGCACTCGAAGTTCACCTGCTGGTACGGGATGTTGGCCTGGCTGGCCTCGCAGACGGCCCGGCAGAGCTTGACGATCTCCGGGTCCTGGCACATACCCATGAGCTGCTGGGGCAGCCCCTGGCCGGACAGCGGCGGTATGTGGGCCAGGGGGGCAAAGGCGCCCCAGGTGCGCGGCAGGAGATAGCGCAGGTTATAGTCGAACTCGTCGTCGAGGTAGAGGTCGTACTCGTCGGGCTGCATGTACTCCTGCTCCACAAACTGGTGCAGGCTCTGGGTCACCGGCAGGCCGTGGCCGGGCCAGCGGTTGACCTTGTAGTCCAGGATTTCGTAGGCCTTACCGGAGAAAAAGCCGGGGCCGTCCGCCGAGTCCTGGTCGTAATCGTTGAGGAACTTGATGAAGGCTTCGGGTATCCTGGCGGGGTTATAGAGGACTTCGTGGAGGGTGAGGCCGGCGTTATAGGCCACGATGGAGCCGCCGGGGATGTGGACGGGGACGCGGTCGGGGATTTCCATCTTGATGGCCCTGGCCATCCGCGTGCCGCTCTCCTGATACTTTTTTGCCGCCGCCGGGCTCTGGAACTTTATGCCTTCGGGGTCGAGCCACTTCTTAAAGCGCTCCTCCCGCCTTTCCTCCCAGGACATGCCCTGCCATTCTTTTTGCATGTTATTTCCTTCTGCACGTAGCCGGTGTTACCATCGCTATTTTGAGAAAAAGGGAAGGCGCCGGCATCAATAAGATACCGGCGCGCGATTTAATGTTTACTTGTATACGCCGTACTCTTTGGCGGCCGCCATCATGGCGCGCAGGTTATCCGGGTTGCCCCTATCGATGTTGGCGCCGCCGGCCAGGACGTAGCCGCCGCCCTTGCCGCAGCCCTCGATGAGCCTTTTACAGTGCTCCTTGACCTCTTGGGGGGTGCCCGTCATCATCAGCGAGGTGGGGACGTTGCCCATGATGCAGGCCGTATCGCCGAGGACCTCTTTGGCCTTAAAGATGTCCGTCTGGTCAAAGTACCAGGCCGCCGCCCCCCTGGGGAGTTCCTTAATAATATCCAGGCGCTTGTTGTAGGAGCCTTCGGCGAAGAGGATGGGCAAAATGCCCTCGTCGACCATGGCCATGATTACCCGCTTCAGGCTGGGCCAGTAGAAGGTGCGGTAATGCTTTTCCGACATGAAGCCGTCGGCGCCCTTGTGCAGCGGCATCATAATGAGGGGGGCCGCCCCGGGCGCCACCGAGGCGACGGCCGTCCTGATGGCGAGGGGGGCGATGCGGTTCATGGCCTCGTGGAGCTTGTCCGGCCGCTGGAACATGTCCATCATGATGCCCTGCGTGCCCCGCAGCGTATCGCCCAGGGTATCGAAGGGGGCCTTGGCCAGGCCGCTCATGACGCCGGGGAAGCCGGCCGCCGTGCCCTGGGCGGACACCGCCCCGACCACCCCCAGCCACTTCAGGGTCTCCTCGCCCGCCTTCATGAGGGCCTTGAAGCCCGCCTGAACGTCGGGCAGGCCGAAAGGAAAGAACGACATGGTGGCGATTTCCTCGAAAGTCCTCAGGGACATCAGCTGCCCGAAACCCTTGAGCTCCCCGAAGATGCGCGGCAGGTAGGTGCGCAGCCAGAAGTCGGAGGGGTCTTCGATGAGGGTGTCGTATTCGTCGGGCTTCATCCACTCGGACTCGACGCACTGGTAGGAGGTGGTATCGCCGGCGATGCCGTGGCCGGGCCACTTGTAGAGTTTGTAGTCCACCGCCTCCAGCGCCCGTCCCGGGGGAACCAGGGCGGGGGGGATGTAGGTATCGGCGTCAAAGTCGTGGAGGAATTTCAGCCAGGCCTCAGCCAGCTTGTCGTAGTCGTACATGACCGTCTTCAGGTCGTAGCCGGCGTAGTAGGCGGGGTAGTTACTCACCGGCAGGATGCACGGCACCCGGTCCGGCTCCTCAAGCGTGAGGGCCCTGGTGAACCGGGTCACCCGTTCTTTGTAGAGCTTTTCCGCCTCTGGGCTGGAGAATTTTACGCCCGGAGGCGAAAGCCATTGCTTGAAGCGTTCGGCTCTTTTTTCTTCCGGAGATAGCTCCGCCCATTCCCTGGCCATTTTAGCTGGCCCCTATCCACTGCTTGGCCAGCGCTACCGCGGCCATGGCGTCCTTGCCGAAGGCATCGGCCTTGGCGTACTTGCGGACTTCGTCATCCATCTGGCCGCCGCCAATCATGATTTTGATGCCCTTACGCATGCCGGCCTTCTCCAGCGCCTCGACGGTCTCTTTCATGGCGTCGAAGGCGGGGGTGAGGAAGCCGCTCAGGCCGAGGATGGGGGCCTGGGTGTCCTTCATCGCCTGGATGAACTTCTCCACGGGGACGTCGACGCCGAGGTTGGTAACCTCGAAGCCGTTGACGTCCAGCATGAAGTCCACGATGTTGAGGCCGATATCGTGGATGTCCCCGGCCACCGTGCCGATGACCACCTTGCCCAGCTTCTTGGCGCTGGTGGCGGTATCGGAGAGGTGGGGCTTGACCAGCTCGGTAATCTGCTTGAGAAGCTCGCCGGAAAAGACCAGCTCCGGCAGGAAGTACTCGCCGTCGGCGAAGCGCTTGCCCACAACGGCCATCCCCGCGCGGGAGTCGTCCAGGATTTTCATCGGGTCTTCCCCGGAATCAATCCTCTTTTTGGTGAGGGCGATGACCTCGTCCTCCTTCAGGTCGGCGAGCAGGTTTACAAAGTCTCCGGACATAGCTTTATCCTCCTTCGTTTATTAGATGATACATCCGAAAAATGGTGCGCGCCCTTGCGGGAAGAACGGCTACACCGCTGGCAGTATAACAACGCCGATATTAAAAGTCAAATTACAAATTTATTACTAGGGTCGCGGCCTCTTCCCTGACCCCCTATCTCCCCTCCATCTTGCCATTTGTAGCTAAAATGTGCTAAAATAAACTAGGCTATATGTGTGCATTTATGGTCGTCCCGCCAGCCCTTCACCGTGTAGCCGCCGGCTGCACCGGCTGCCCCGTTGGCCCCGATAACAGTCGCATCCAGCCCTCTCCTAACGCCCCAACCAGGAAGGACGCTTAATGCCAGATACCACCGCCCCCAAGAAGGCCAAAAAACTCGGCCCCGGCGAGTACACCGCCCAGGATATCCAGGTACTCGGCGGGCGCGAGGCGGTGCGGCGGCGGCCCGGCATGTACATCGGCAGTACCGACCAGCGCGGCCTGCACCACCTCGTTTACGAGATTGCCTATAACTCCATCGACGAGGCCATGGCCGGCTTCTGCGACCGCATTACCGTGACCTTGAAGGCGGATGACTCGGTCACCGTCGTGGATAACGGGCGCGGCATCCCGGTGGACATCCACCCCGCCACCAAGGTATCCGCCCTGGAGACGGTGATGACCGTCCTCCACGCCGGGGCCAAGTTCGGCGGCAAGACCTACGCCGTCTCCGGGGGCCTGCACGGCGTGGGCGCCTCGGTGGTTAACGCCTTATCCGAGTGGTGCACCGTCGACGTCAAGCGCGACGGCAAGGTTCACCACCAGGAGTACGCCCGCGGCATCCCCAGGGGGCCGATTGAGGTCATCGGCGAGGCCGAGGAGACCGGCAGCACCACCACCTTCCTCCCCGATACCCAAATCTTCGGGGAAATCCACTACGATTTCGATACTTTGAGCGAGCGCCTGCGCGAGATGGCCTACCTCAACAAGGGCGTGGAGATAACCCTCGCCGACGAGGCGGGCGACCGCCAGCGCACTTTCTACTTTGAGGGCGGCATTACCGGTTTCGTGCGCCACCTCAACCGCAACCGCGTGGTGCGCCACCCGACGCCCATCTACGTCAGCAAGCAGGTCAACTCCACCGGCATCGAGGTATCCCTCCAGTACAACGACGGCTTCAGCGAGTCGGCCTTCAGCTTCGCCAACTGCGTCAATACCGTCGACGGCGGCACCCACCTCACCGGCTTCCGCTCGGCGCTTACCCGCGTCCTCAACGACTACGCCAGGAAAAACAAGTTCATCAAGGAGGACGACCCCAACCTCACCGGCGAGGACGTCCGCGAGGGGCTGACGGCCATAATCTCGGTCAAGCTCGCCGAGCCGCAGTTCGAGGGGCAGACCAAGGGCAAGCTGGGCAACATCGAGGTCAAGAGCCAGGTGGAGAGCGCCGTCAACGAGGGCCTCTCGCTCTACCTGGAGGAACACCCCGACGACGCCAAAAAGATACTGGAAAAATGCATTACCGCCGCCAAGGCGCGCGAGGCCGCCCGCAAGGCCCGCGACCTGATTATCCGCAAGAGCGGCCTGGAGAGCGGCACCCTGCCCGGCAAGCTGGCCGACTGCTCGGAGCGCGACCCGGCCCAGTGCGAGCTCTTCCTGGTGGAGGGCGACTCGGCGGGCGGCTCGGCCAAGCAGGGGCGCAACCGGCGCTTTCAGGCCATCCTGCCGCTGCGGGGCAAAATTCTCAATGTGGAGAAGGCCCCGCCCGACAAGATGCTGGCCAATAACGAAATCCGCACCATTATCACCGCGCTCGGCACCAACATCGATGAGGAGTTCGAGGCGGCCCGGCTGCGCTACCACCGCATCATCCTCATGACCGACGCCGACGTGGACGGCTCGCACATCCGCACGCTGCTTTTAACGTTCTTCTTCCGCCACATGCCTCAGCTCATCGGTAACTATCTCTACATCGCCCAGCCGCCGCTCTATCGCATCAAGTCGAGCGAAGGCGTCAACTGGGTCTACTCGGAGCAGGAGAAGGACGAGGTGCTCAAGCGCAGCACCTCCCGCAAGAACGAGCTGCAGCGCTACAAGGGCCTGGGGGAAATGACCGCTGAGCAGCTCTGGGAGACCACCATGAACCCCGCCACCCGCACCATCCTCAAGGTGAACGTGGAGGACGCCACCAAGGCCGACGAGACCTTCCAGATGCTCATGGGCGGGGAGGTCCCGCCGCGCAAGGCCTTTATCCAGGCGCACGCCAAGTTCGCCAATCTGGATATTTAGGGCTAAGCAGTTGATGCCGCGAGGGCGGCCTGGGTGGGAATAGATAATACCGATGGGGCGGCGGGGCGGAAAACTACGGGCTAAGCTGCCCTACTTCCCCTGAATCAGCGAGAAGAACTCGGCGCGGCTGGCCGGCTTGCTCCGGAACGAGCCGCGCAGCGCCGAGGTGATGACGTTGCTCCCCGGCTTCTTGATGCCGCGCATCACAATGCACATGTGCTCCGCCTGCACCACCACGCCCACAGCCGTCGGCTTGATACCCTGGTTGATGGCGTCGGCAATCGCGGTGGTCATGCGCTCCTGCACCTGGGGGCGGCGGGCGAGCGTCTCCACCACGCGCGCCAGCTTGGAGATGCCGACGATGCGCCCCTCTTTGTTGGGGATATAGCCCACGTGGGCCACCCCGTAGAACGGCAGCAGGTGGTGCTCGCACATGGAGTAAAAGGGGATGTCCTTGCAGATGACCATCTCGCGGTGCCCCAGCTCAAAGCCCACCTCCAGGTCGCGCTTGGGGTCTTTCTCCAGCCCCATGAAGAGCTCGGCGTACATCTCGGCCACACGCCGGGGGGTCTCGGCCAGCCCCTCGCGGGAGGGGTCTTCGCCGATGGCCCGGATAATCTCGGCCACGGCCTTTTTAATGGCTGGTTCGTCAAACATCGCCCGCCTCCTTAAGCCCACCCCAGGGCTTTTTCCACCGCCTTGATATCGGCGGGAAGCTCCCGGAAGGGCGGCGCCCCCTTGAGGGCGGTCTCGGTATCTTTGAGCCCGGTGCCGGTCACCACGCTGACGATGGTCTTGCCGCGAAACGACTCGCCCCGGCCGGTGAGCTTGATGAGGCCCGCCAGCGGCGCCGCCGAGGCCGGCTCGCCGAAGACGCCCGCCTCCGCGGCCATTATTTTCTGGGCGGCCAGGATTTCCGCGTCGCTGACCATGTCGATGATGCCGCCGGACTCGTCCCGGGCGGCCTCGGCCTTTTTCCAGCTGGCCGGGTTGCCGATGCGGATGGCGGTGGCCACCGTCTCCGGCTGCTCAATGGGGTGCCCCCGCACGATGGGGGCCGCTCCCTCGGCCTGGAAGCCGTACATCTTGGGCTTTAGGGTGGCCTTGCCCGCGGCGTAGTATTCCTTAAAGCCCTTCCAGTAGGCGGTGATGTTGCCGGCGTTGCCCACCGGCAGGAAGAGGTAGTCCGGGGCGTCGCCCAGGGCGTCGCAAATCTCGAAGGCGGCCGTCTTCTGCCCCTCGATGCGGTTAGGATTTAGCGAGTTGACCAGCGTCACCGGGTGCCGTTCGCAGAGCTCGCGGACAATTTCCAGGGCTTTATCAAAATTGCCGTCCACGGCTATAATCTCGGCCCCGTAGACGATGGCCTGGGCCAGCTTGCCCATGGCGATTTTGCCGCCGGGGATGACGATAATGCACTTGAGCCCGCAGTACGCGGCGTAGGCCGCCGCCGAGGCCGACGTGTTGCCGGTGGAGGCGCAGATAACGGCCCGGCTCCCCGCCTCGACGGCCTTGGCCACGGCCACCACCATGCCCCGGTCTTTGAACGAGCCGGTGGGATGGCAGCCCTCCAGCTTAAAGTAAAGCTCCTTGCAGCCGTAGCGCCCGGCTAGCTTATCGCAGCGCACCAGCGGGGTATCCCCCTCGCCGATGGAGAAGATGGGGGTCTTACCGGTGACGGGGAGGTATTTTTTATAGTGGTTCAGGACGCCGGTTTTCAGGGCTGGCCTCCCTCGATATCCTCCACGCGGATACAGTTGCTTATCTCGTTGACCACCTTTAGTCCCGCCAGCTCCTTGAGCGCCTGCTGCATGGCCTTTTCGCGGGCGGGGTGGGTCATAATCACGATTTCCGCCATCCTGGTGACGTCGTCCGACTCCGGCTGCAACGCCGAGGCGATGCTTATCTTGTTGTTGCCGAAGACGGTGGCAATCTGCGCCAGCACGCCGGGGCGGTCGGCGGCGGCCAGGCGCACGTAATACTGCGTCTGGATTTCGTCCATCGGCTTGAGGCGCTTGCTGGAGACCGGCCGCCAGATGGAGAGGCTGCCGATGCCGAGGACAATCTTGCGGGCGGCGGCGATAATATCGGCGACGACGGCGGATGAGGTGGCCGAAGGCCCGGCCCCCTCCCCTATGAAGAGCACCCGGCCCACCAGGTCGCCCTCCACCTGCACGCAGTTGTAGACGCCGTCCACCTTGGCCAGGAAGGACTCCTCCGGCAGGAAGACGGGGTGCACCCGTGCCTCGATGGCGCCGCCGGCCCGCTTGGCGATGGCCAGCAGCTTGATGGCGAAGCCGAGTTCGGAAGCGTAGCGGAAATCGCGGCCGGTGAGGCGGGTAATGCCCTCGCAGTAAATATCCTCCGGCACGACCTTCATCCGGAAGGCCAGCGAGGCCAGTATCGCCAGCTTGTAGCGGGCGTCGTAGCCGGCCACGTCGTTCTCCGGGTTGGTCTCGGCGTAGCCCAGTTTCTGGGCCTCCCGGAGCACGGCGGCGAAGTCCAGCCCCTCCCGCGCCATGCGGCTGAGGATGTAATTGGTGGTGCCGTTGATGATGGCGAAGATGCCGGTAATTTCGTTACCCGCCAGGTCGTGCTTGAAGGGGGCAATCAAAGGAATTCCCCCGCCGACGCTGGCCTCGTAGAGCAGGCCCACGCCGTGCTTTTGCGCCAGGGCTAAAAGCTCGGTGCCGTGCTTGGCGATGACCTCCTTGTTGGAGGTGACGGCGTGCTTGCCCGAGGTGAGCGCCCGGTGCAGGTACTCGTAGGCCGGCCTCTCGCCGCCGATGGCCTCGACGACGATATCAATGCCCGGCTCGCTGAAGAACTCGTCCGCGTCGGTGGTGAAGAGGGCGGCGGGCAGCTCTTTCGCCCGGGGGCGCTCCAGGTCCTCCGGCAGCACCTTGATGCGCCGCAGGACGACGGGGCAGCCCACCCTGGCCGCCAGGTCGTCGGCCTTGTCCGCAAGGACTCTGGCCACCTGCCCGGCGATGACCCCCAGCCCCATCAGCCCGATGCCGATACTTCGCTCGCTCATCTCTACTCTCCCCTGAGGTGACTAACCCCCGGTCACCTTTTCCACTATCAGTTGCTGCGCTTCGGTGGTAAAACCGGTGCGGTCAATAATTTCGGCGCTTTCCGTCTGGAGATTAGTCAGCCAGTCGCTGTAGGCCCGGTCGAGCAGGTTCTGGTAGTCTTCGTCGCTCAGCTCACGGTCGTCTTCCCTGCCGACCACCTGGACTACCCAGTAGCCGCCGGTCGTCCACTGGTCGCCGTCGCGGATGGGTTGGCTCCAGACCCCCGTCTCCCGCTCCTCGCCGAAGACGTAATCGTCAAAGGCCTGGCTTACCACGACGGCATCGGCTTCGGGGCGGGTAATCAGGCCCAGGTCGCCGCCGTTCTGCTGGGACTGGCTGTACTGGGAATACTCCTCGGCCAGGGCGTCCATGTCCTCGCCGTCCTCCAGCCGCTGGCGGATGGCCTCGGCCTCCTCCTGGCTGCCCAGGTAAAGGGCGTAAACCTGGAACTCGTCCGTGGTGAACTTCTCGTTGATATTAATCAGCCAGTAGCCCAGCCGCTTGCTTTTATTCTCGTCGTAGAGGGGCTGGCTGATGTCGCCCGCCATTGCCCCGAAGGCATAGTCCACCGGCACGGCGGAGCCGATATCCTCCCCGAGGATTACCCGGGGATGCCAGCCGTAGTCGCCCTGGTTCTCCTCCAGGGACTGAGCGTCGGCGGCGAAATCCGTGATGAGCGCGGCGAAGTCCTCGCCCTGCGCCAGCCGGCGGCGGACTTCCTGCCCTACCGGCTCGCTCTCCACCAGCATGGCCCGTATATCTACCTGAGCCTGGGAAGCCGGTGTCTGGGGGGCGAAATATTCGTCCTTCAGCCGGTTGTAGAGCAGGCTCATCCGGGCGATATCCGCCGAGGCCTTATTATCGGGCAGGCCCATCTGCTCCCTCTGGTCGCGGATGTCGCCGCCGCTCGGCTTAAAGCCCAGCTCCTCCGCCCCCCGCCGGGCCAGCTCGGTATTGATGATGTCCTCCACGTAGTAACTCAACGTCTGCGTCAGGATGCTGCTCGCCTGCCCGCCGCCCAGGTCGGTGACGTAATCGACGACATAGCCGATATTGAACTTGCGGTCGCCGACCTTAACGACAGTGGCGTGCATGGGGCGGTACATGCCCAGAAACCACCCCAGCAGGACGATGAGAACCACGGCGGCGATAATCCCCACCCCGCTGAAAAAGATGATGCGCTGGCGCCGCACCTGGCGCTTGTGGTGCGAAAGGGCGCGCCGCGTCATCTGGCGCGGGGGCTTAGCTGTTTTATTCTTCTTGGCCAAACCGGTATCTCCTTACCTCAAGTTTGCAAACCGCTCTTATATTTATAATGCATAAGCCGATTGTTTTCAACACACCGAGGCCGCGACCTGGTTATTTTTTCCAGACGATGTGGCGCCGCCACCGCGGCGAGCGGCGGGGGAAGTCGGCGCGGAAATGGGCGCCGCGGCTCTCCTCGCGGATAAAGGCGGCCTCGGTGAGCAGGCGGCCGGTGAGTATCAGGTTGCAGAGCTCCCCGGTGGGCTGGTCGGCGGGCGGGGGCAGGGTCGCCTGCCAGGCGGCCAGGGTAGCGGCGGCGCGGGTGAGGCCGTCCCTATCGCGGATGATGCCCGCGTTGTCCCAGTGGAGCTGCTGCAGGGCGGCCAGGCCGGGGGCGGGCAGGTTCTCCGGGGGATTACGGTCGGGGAGCGAGGCGTAGATGACCTGGCTGTCGTCAGCGGCGTCCTTTTCCCGGGACGGGCCGGCTGTCCGGTCCACGATGCGGCGGGAGAAGACGATGGCCTCCAGGAGCGAGTTGGAGGCGAGGCGGTTGGCGCCGTGGACGCCGGTGCAGGCCACCTCGCCGGTGGCGAACAGCCCGGCGATATTGGTCTCGCCCCAGGTATTGGTGCGCACGCCGCCAATCATGTAGTGGGCCGCCGGGGCCACCGGGATGAGGGCATGGGTGATGTCCAGGCCGTGGTCCAGGCAGAAGCGGTAGATATGGGGGAAGCGGGTGGTAATGGTGTGGGGCGGCAGGTGGGTAACGTCCACATAGACGCGGTCGGAGCCGGTCTTTTTCATCTCGTCGAGGATGGAGCGGGCCACGATGTCGCGGGGGGCCAGGTCGCCGCGGGGGTCATAGCCCGTCATGAAGGGGCGGCCCTCGGCGTTGCGGAGGACGCCCCCCTCCCCCCGCACCGCCTCCGAGATGAGAAAAGGCAGCACGCCGGGGATGCGCAGGGCGGTGGGGTGGAACTGAAAAAACTCCATATCGGCAATCTCGGCGCCGGCGTTATAGGCCAGGGCCACGCCGTCGCCGGTGGCCACGTCGGAGTTGGTGTTGTACTTAAAGAGCTGCCCGGCGCCGCCGGTGGCCAGCACCAGGTAGCGGCAGCCGAACTCCTCCACGGTGCCGGTGCGGCAGTCCAGCGCCTTGATGCCCCGTACCCGGCCCTTGTCAACTAAAATCTCGGTGGCCAGGAAGTTCTCCAGCACGGTTATGCCCATGTCGCGCACCTGGCGGGAGAGCGTTACCTCGATGTGCTCGCCGGTGGCGTCGCCGCCGGCGTGGAGGACGCGGGGCACACTGTGGGCGGCCTCCATCGCCAGGGCGATTTCGCCGTCCAGGGTATCGAACGGGACGCGGTAGCCGACTAAATCGGCAATACGGGCCGGGGCCTCGGTGGCCAGGATGCGCGCCGCGGCTTCGTCGGAAAGGCCGGCCCCGGCGGCCACGGTGTCCTTGATGTGGAGCTCCGGCGAGTCGCCCTTGCTGATGGCGGCGGCGATGCCGCCCTGGGCGTAGCGGGTGTTGCAGTCGTCGATGCTGCCCTTGGTAATCACCAAAACTCGGCCGTGCTGGCGGGCCAGCAGGGCGGTGTAAAGCCCGCCGATGCCGCTGCCGACGATGATATAGTCGTAGCGGTTCATTTAATCACCGGCGCCCTGGATAATATCCCGCGCGACGACGTGCCGCTGCCGCTCCAGGGAAAGCTCAACGGCCCCGTCCGCCAGGGCGCGCTGGCAGAGCCGGGCCATGGGCTGACCGGCCAGATACGGCGGCCCGCCAAAGACGTGGGAGACGCGGTCGGCGATGGTCTGGACGGCCTGGGTGGCGTAGAGCCTGACCAGGGCTGCCTGCCGCGCGATGAGTTCGCCCTTGTCCGCCTGCCAGGCCGCCTCGTAGACCATGAGGCGGGCGGCGCGGACGTACGCCGCGATTTCGGCCAGGGCGGCGCGGATATTGGCCTTTTTGTAAACGGACTGGCCGAAGGACTCCAGCGACTGCGCCGCGGCGGTGGCCTCTTCCAGCAGGCGGCGGGCGACGCCCACGCAGCGGGCCGCCCGTATCACGCGGCGCGCCGGCAGCCACTTTTTGCCCAACTCCAGGGCCTTGCCGGCCTCGCCCAGGACGTTTTCGGCCATCTCGCGGCAGTTCCGGAAGGCCAGCTCCAGCGGCTCGCGCAGCGGGGCCAGCCAGCCGCGCCGCTCGCCGCCGCCCCGCAAAGTGAAACCGGGCGTATCTTTATCCACCAGAAAGGCGGTGAGCCCCGCTTCGGTCGCGGCGAAGACCAGGGCGAAGTAGTCGTCGCCGGGGCGGGAGAAGGAGAGCTTGCGCCCGTTCAAAACGTAGTCATCGCCGTCGCGGCGAGCCTTGAGACGCACGGCGGCGGGGTCGCCAGTATTGCCCGGCTCCAGGAGGGCCACCAGCGGCCTCTTAGCGCCGCTCAGGGCGGGCTGGAGGTATCGCTCGCGCTGCATTTGGCTGCCGTCGAAGAGGAAGGGCGTCACGTCGCCGAAGTGGAAAGGCACCACGGTGCGGGACAGCTCTTCCTCCACCAGGCAGGCCCCCAGGGTATCCAGACCGGCGCCGCCCAGTTCCTCGGGCACGCCCACCCCCCAGAGGCCCATCTCCCTGACCAGGGCGGTCAACTCGGCCTCTTTCTCGGCAGGGAGAGCGGCGCGGGCGTCGCTCTGGTCGGCGGCGCGGCCCAGCAGGTCGCGCTCCAGCGGGCGGAGCCTGTCGGTGACGAAGTCCCGCGCCAGCTTTTGTATCATCTTCAGTTCTTCGGGCAGTTCAAAATCCATAACACCCCACCCTAGCTGATGGCCTCCTCCAGGAATAAATCCAGATCCGGCTCGTCAACGTCGCCGAGGCGCTCCTCCAGGCGCGACATGACCTCCACCAGGCGGTGGTTGACGATGTAGTGCTTGATGGTGGTATCCACCTGGGGGCAGACCAGGACGCAGGCATGGCAGAGGTCACAGTCCTCCCCGACGGTGCTTTCCAAGGCCATGGAGGTGCGCTGCTCGGTGCGCTGGCGGCGGTACGGCTCGCGGGAGAGGAACGGGCAGATGTCCACGCAGTTGCCGCAGCCCAGGCACTCCTTGTGGCCGCTGAGGTTCTCGGCGATGTTGAGCGAGTGGGCGGTGCCGAAGCCGCTGGAGAGCAGGCGCAGACGCGCTACCGGCGGGCAGCGCGTGCCGAGGATTTGGTTGAGGATGACCTCAATCTCTTTTACGTCTCTCTGGACTGGTAAAGGCATGACTATATCTCCTGCCGGGTGTGGTCGCGCGAGCGGCGGGCGTAGTTGGGCAAAAGGTGCGGCGAGACGGGCCGCTCGCCGGCGATGCCCGCCTGGGCCAGCTCCTGCTGCCAGCGGCGCACGTGCTCCAGGGTGGGGTGGCCGCGCTTGACCTCCTTGGCATATCTGGCTGCCGCCGCCCCGGCCCGCCGCCCGAAGACGAACAGGTCCAGGGTGGAGTTGCCGATGAGCCGGTTGCGTCCGTGGACGCCGCCGGTGCACTCCCCGGCGGCGAAGAGCCCCGGCACGACGGTGGCCCCTTCGGTATCTATTTTAATGCCGCCATTCTGGTAGTGGAGGGTGGGGTAGACTAGAATCGGCTCACGGGTAATATCGATGTTGTAGCGGCGGAACTGCCGTACCATGGCGGGCAGCTCACGGGCGATGGTGCCCTCGCCGCGGAGGATATCAATCATCGGCGAGTCCAGCCAGACGCCCGCCTCGCCGTGGGGCGTGCGCAGCCCCAGCCCCCGCTCGCCGCACTCGCGAATAATGGCCGAGGCCACCACGTCGCGCGGCTCCAGCGGCATGACGAACTGCTCGCCGCGGCCGTTGACCAGCTGCGCCCCCAGGGTGCGCACCTTCTCGGTGACCAGCTGCCCCAGGATGGGCAAAGGATAGGCGGCGCCGGTGGGGTGGTACTGCATCGTATCGATGAAAATAAGCCCGGCCCCGGCGCGGTAGGCCAGCACCAGGCCGTCGGCGGTGGCGCCGTAGTGGTTGGTGGTGGGGAAGCCCTGCAGGTGCAGCCGCCCGATGCCGCCGGTGGCCAGTACAATGGCGCGAGCGCGGACGACGAGCAGCTCTTCCGTTTCCAGATTGAGCAAAATGGCCCCGGCAATCTGGCCTCTATCGTCCAGGATAAGCTCCACCGCCGGGGCGAACTCTAAATAGTCTATCTTCTTATTGGTCAACTCGTCGCGGAGGACGCGCATCTCCTCCAGGCCGGTGTAATCGCGCGCCGAGTGCAGCCGCCGCCGCGACGTTCCCCCGCCGGAGAGCTCGTGCATGGCGCCGTCGGGCGTCTTGTCCCAGTTGACCCCCAGCCGCTCCAGCCACTTGATGGCCGAGGGGGCGTCCTTGACGAGCACCTCCACCAGGTCGGGGATGTTGGCGAAGTGGCCGCCGCCCATGGTATCCAGGTAGTGCTGGGCCGGGGAGTCCTCGGGGCGGTCGGCGGCCTGTGTCCCCGCCTGCGCGCCGACGGTGTTGGCGTCGCCCAGTCTCAGCTTGGTGGCCACCAGGACGCGCGCCCCGCCGGCGTGGGCCAGTAGCGCCGCCGAGGCCCCCGCCCCGCCGCAGCCGATGACGAGCACGTCCACGTTATAGTCCGGGCTGGCGGGGTCGATTTCGTCGGGGGTGATGCGGGAGCTGCCTTCCAGCAGGTCGGCCAGCTCCACCGGGGCGCGGTCGCCCTTATTTACGCCCACCGCAAGCTCCCGCATGCTGGTGGCGATGTAGTCGGGGTGGTAGCTTCGCAGCAGGTCGGCCTTGGCGGCCTCGTCCAGGCGCGGCACCGCCTCGATGAGCCGCCGCACCCGGGTATCCTCAACGATATGGATGTTCTCTTCCAGATAGGCAGGGTACATTACGGTTGTCTCACTCCCACTGCTGCTCCAGGGCCGGCTCCATGTCGCGCCCGGCGTACTGGCGGCGCAGCTCCGCCTCCGGGGCCTGCTTGAGGTCGTCTATCGCGGCGTCGTAAGCGCCGGCCTCAATCTCGGCGATGCGCTCGTCCACGTGGGCCGACGCCGGGGCCAGGTAGCGCCCGTAGAGCCGCCGCGCCAGCAGCGCCACGTTATAGGGCACCAGCCCCTGCGGGCAGCGGGCGGCGCAGAGGCCGCACATAACGCAGTCGAAGCTCTTTTCGGCCACCGCGGCGATATCGCCCCTAAGCGCGTCGGACATGAACCACATCACCTCCAGCTCCTGGGGGCAGGTCTTGGTGCAGGTGTTGCAGCCGAAGCACGTGACGATGTCCGGGTAAAGCTCCAGGATTTTAGCGCCGTTGGGCTTGATTTTTTCCAGGTCATAGGCCGCCTTGGCCGCCGGGAAGAACGGAATCTGCACCAGGCACATGTCCGCCTCCACGGCCTTCTGGCAGGCCAGGTCGTAGCGGAGCCGGGGGTCGTTCTTGAAGTTATAGATGGTGGCGCAGGCGCCGCAGAAACCGGCGCGGCAGCCGCAGCCGCGCACCACCCGGTAGCCGCTGTACTCCAGGGCGGTCAGGATGGTAAGACCCTCGGGCACGCGGCAGTGCCGCCCCATGATGTAGATATCCAGTAGCCGCGCCTGTTCCGTCATCTCTACCCCAATAATATATTAAAGTCTGCCGGTTAATTACTTCGGGAGACCGGAACCAACCGGCGGCGGCTATGGCAAGCGCTAAAGGCCTTTATCCGGTCCTGTCCGGAAAGCTATGGTGCCGAGGGGGAGATTTGAACTCCCACGCGCTTACGCGCACCACCCCCTCAAGATGGCGTGTCTACCGATTCCACCACCTCGGCACTTCGTTATCCGGCGGGGCGGGAGACCAGCGTCGTGCCGCGCCCGCACAGTACATTATAGCCCCCCGGGACGGTTGTCGCAATCCCCGGCCAAAATTGACAAGGTGAAAAAGGGCGTGGTAGTCTGGCTTGGCGGAGAAGGAGGGAGCCGTGAGACCGCTGCAGACCGATTTATCGGTCTTTACGAAGTTCAACTTCGAAAAGTCGCCTGTCGGCGTCAAGTACCTCTACCACAAGCCGGACGGCGTCAGGGCGCTGGACAAGAACCTGGCCCTCTGCGAGATGCTCGCCGAGGCGCAAAAAAGCGACGCCCCCTTCTACTTTACCGCCGGCAACGAAATCTGCTTCGGCAAGCAGGCCCTGGGCATGACGGCCGGCGAATCGCCCCCGTTCGCCATCAGCGGCGAGCTGGGCACCCGGCTGGGCATCTTCCAGGACGCCCGCGCCAACCAGAACCTGTCCCGGCAGCACTCGCTAATGGAGAAGGGCACCGTCAACTACGTGGTGATGGCCCCCCTGGATAAAATCACCTTCGAGCCGGACCTGCTCGTCATCACGGCCACCGCCCGCCAGGCGGAAATCGTGCTGCGGGCCATGGCCTACTCCACCGGCGATACCTACGAGAGCCGCACCTCCACGGTGCTTTCCTGCTCCTGGCTGTTCGTCTATCCCTACCTCACCGGCAAGCTCAACTACCAGCTCACCGGCCTGGGCTTCGGCGCCATTGCCCGCGAGGCCTTCGAGCCGGGCTGGGTGCTGCTCTCCATCCCCTACAACCGGCTGCCGATGCTGGTGCGCAACCTGGAGGAAATGCCGTGGGTGCCCAAGGCCTATACCCTGGGCCGCAAAAAATTCATGGCCTGGGAAGCGGACGTCCTCAAAGAGATGAACCGGGAGATGCAAAACCCCTGATGCCTAAGGAGACCCCATGAAGGCGCTTATCATCTACTGGTCGGGCACGGGCAATACCCAAAAGGTCGCCGAGACCATTCACGCCGCCTTGCAACAAGCCGGCGTCGACTCACACCTTAAAAAGGTAAATGAGGCCGCCGACGACGATCTCTACGACTACGATTTGGTCTTTATCGGCTCGCCGTCGCACCTGTGGCAGCCGCCGGAGCCGATGCTGAAATTTATCAAGGCCAGGATGGCCGATTACCGGGAGCGCGACGTCATCAAGATGAACGCCCCCAAGGTGCCGGGGAAAAGGGCGGTGGCCTTCGTCACCTACTCCGGGCCGCACACCGGCCTCGACGAGGCGGTGCCGGTGGGTAAGTTCCTGGGGCAGTTCTTCGCGCACCTGGGCTTCGAAGTATGCGGGGAGTGGTACACCGTGGGCGAGTTCCACAACAACGCACCGGCCAGCACGCAGGGACGCCTGGGCGATATCCGGGGCCGCCCCAACGAGCAGGATTTAGAAACTATCCGCGCTAACGTGCGGCAACTGCTGGCCTGAGCGACGAAAGGAGACGACTGTGGCAAGCGAGTACGGGCATCTCTTTAAAAAGCTGGAGTTTCGCAAGAGCCCGCTGGGCGGGGGCAACGCCCGCGAGCTGACCTTCGTGGGCGGGGACGATTTGCAGGGCTTCGAGCTTAATTTTATCATCGGCGTCTACGAGCAGACCGGCGACTGGGCGCCGGGGCGGGGGGCGCACACGCATCCCTTTGACGAGCTGCTGATATTCTTCGGCTACGACGATACCGACCTGGGCTACCTCGGCTCGGAGATGAGCCTGGCGCTGGGCAAGGAGCTGGAGGTGCACCGCTTTGATACCCCCACCGTGGTGGCCGCCCCCGGGGACTTCCCCCACTGCCCCCTAGTCACCGAGAAGGTCGATAAGCCCTTCGGGCATTTCCACCTGGCCCTCTCCGGCAAGTACGCCGTGGGAACGGTGGAAGAGGGCGGCGAGACTGACGGCCACAAGTACGACCACCTGGTGCACCCGATGCCGGTCACCAAAGGCCCCGGCGGCGCCGGCCCGGCCCAGGAAATGGTCGTCTCCGGCGACGACCTGGAGGGGATTGACATCAATTTCAAGATGGGGCTCTACAATAAGACCGGCCCCTGGCCCGGCGCCGGCCCCCACCGCCACCCCTACGACGAGATTATCGTCTTCTTCGGCCACGATACCGATAACCCCGGCTACCTGGGGGCCGAGCTGACCGTGGCCATGGGGCCGGCGGGCGAGGAGCACGCCATTGATGCCCCCACCGTTATCGCCATTCCCAAAGGCGTCCCCCACTATCCCGTTACCTGCAACCGCCTGGAGCGGCCTTACGGCGTGATGAAGGTGGGTCTGGCCGCCCGCTACCAGAGCGCCTCGCCCGGCTAGCCGCCGCACGGCGCGAAGAGAGGTGGACTATGGCCGGCCCGCTGGCCGGAATCAGGGTACTCGACCTGACGCAAGTCTTGCTCGGCCCTTACGCCACGATGCTCTTGAGCGACCTGGGCGCCGAGGTCATCAAAATCGAGCGGCCCGGCCTCGGCGACGTCGCCCGCGGCACCGGCCCCATCGTGCGCGGGGTGAGCATCTATTTTCTGAGCCTCAACCGCGGCAAGAAGAGCCTGACCCTCGACCTGGCCGCGCCGGAGGGCGTCAGGCTCTTTCTCAAGCTCGTCAAGCAGGCCGATATTCTGGTGGAGAACTTCACGCCGGGGACGATGGACAAGCTCGGCCTGGGCTACGATACGGTCCGAAAACACAACCCGGCCATCATCTACGCCGCCGGCTCCGGCTTCGGCCAGACGGGGCCTTACGCCCCCCGCCCCGCCTTCGATGTCATCGCCCAGGCGATGGGCGGCGTGATGAGCCTCACCGGCGAGGAAGGCGGCCCGCCCGTCCGGCCGGGGGTCTCCTACGGCGACATTACCGCCGGGATGTTCCTCGTTATCGCCATCCTGGCCGCCCTCCACGAGCGCACCCAAAGCCGCCGGGGGCAATTTATTGACGTCAGCATGCTCGATTCGCAAATCGCCGTGGCGGAAAACGCCTTCGCCCGCTACCTCAACACCGGCGATATACCCCGCGCCCTGGGCACCCGCCACCCCCTGATGACGCCCTTCCAGGTCTTCGCCACGCGGGACGGCTACCTGGCGGTGGCCCTGCGCGGCGGCCTCAAAGACCAGTGGCCGCTCTTCTGCGCCGCCATCGACCGGGTGGACATTATCGACGACCCGCGCTTCAGCGACGGCTGGCAGCGCACCGAGCACCACGCCGACTTAGAACCAATAATTAACGCCGCCATGAAGACCCGGACGACGCGGGAGTGGCTCGCCGAGCTGACGGCGGCCGGCATCCCCTGCGGCCCGGTCAACGACATCGCTCAGGCGGCCGCCGACCCGCAGGTAGCCGCGCGGGAGATGCTCATCGAAGTCGAGCACCCGCAGGCGGGCAAGTTCGGCGTGGCCAACACGCCCTTCAAGCTCTCCCGTACGTCCCACCGGGCGACGCAGGCCGCGCCGGAGCTGGGCCAGCACACCGGGGGAATCCTGGGCGGCCTGCTGGGGATGAGTAAGGAAGCGATTGACCGGCTTCGTGATACTGGCGTTGTTTGAGCCGTCTGGCGGAGTATCAGGGACGGCGGGGCGGCGGGTAAGCGGCGCGGCGGGAGAATATCTCCTTGACGGTATCCGGAGGCGGCACCTTTTCCTCGTGGCGGGCGGCGCGCTCGTAAAGCTCGGCCTTTTCCAGGGCGGTGCCCAGCATCCCGGCGATGACGGTCAGTAATTCGGCGGCGTCCTGCCCGAACCGCTTTTCCCGGGCCGAGGCAATCCCCAGCACCCCGCTGGTGCGGTAGGTGGTCATCGGCACGGCCACCAGCGAGCGCAGGCGCGCCATGCGGAAGGACTTCAAGTCAATAGCGTCCTGGCGCGACAGATGGGGGACGACAATCTTGTGCCCGTAAACGGCCACCCTGTTGCCCAAGTCCTGCGCCGCCGCCGACGTGCCCAGCTCCCAGCGCATCGCGCCGGTGAAGCCGCGCTGGGCGGCCAGCACCAGGCGCTGGTCCTGGGGGCGGAAAAGCTGCACCCAGCAGCACCTGACCTTGAAATTCTCGGCGAGGGCGTCCAGGGCGGTGCCGAGGACGTTATGGTTCCCGTTGGATAGAGAGATGGCTTCGTTAATTTCGCTGATGATGCGGAATATCTTGTCTGGCTTCTTGAAAGAATCGGACACGTTTAATCCCGTCGCATCGTAAAGAATCTCAAACTCGGCCTGGCTACCACCAACCGGGGACGAACTCGCTGCTATTCTACCAGCTTATGCCGTTCGTATTCAACCCCAAAATCCCCCCCTTGACGCTGGGAAGGGATGCGTTCTAAGATGAAGCCGAAGGCAGGAAAGATTATGCCGCAATCTTACGTCCGCTACGCTAAAAAAGACCACGTCGCCCACATCACCCTGAGCCGCCCCGACGCCGGCAACCAGCTGGACGCGGCCATGGCCGCCGCTCTGGCCGAGGCCGGCGAAAATATCGCCCGGGACGACGGTGTCTACGTGGTAATCCTCACCGGCGCCGCTAACGTATTCTGTAACGGCGGCGAGCCGGAAACGGGCTCGCTCCACCCGGCGGAGGCCATCGCCGCCATCGACCGGCCCGTTATCGCCGCCCTGGGCGGCGACGCCATCGGGGCGGGGCTGGAGCTGGCCCTGGCCGCCGATATCCGCATCGCCGCCAGCGGCGCCCGCCTCGCCCTGCCGCAGGTATCGCAGGGGCGAATCCCGGCGGGCGGCGGCACGCAGCGGCTGCCGCGTATCGTAGGGCGGGGCAAAGCGCTGGAGCTTATCCTGACTGGAGAGACGCTCACCGCTGCCGAGGCGCTGGAAATAGGG
>DAOUEP010000054.1:0-27396 GCA_034430515.1 Dehalococcoidales bacterium
ATCCTCGCCGACCTTAACCCCGCCCAGAAAGAAGCCGTCGAAACCATCGAAGGGCCGGTGCTCATCCTGGCCGGGCCCGGCAGCGGCAAGACCCGTGTCATCACCCACCGCGTCGCCTATCTCGTCCGCGTCGTCGGGGTCAGCCCGTGGCGCATCATGGCGGTGACCTTCACCAACAAGGCCGCCCGCGAGATGGGGGAGCGGCTGGGCCGGCTGGTGAGCGGCTCGGTAGCGGACCTCACCGTCGGCACTTTTCACGCCATCTGCGCCCGCATCCTGCGGCGCGACGGAGCGGCCATCGGCGTGGACAGCAAGTTCACCATCTACGACGACGACGACCAGATAAGCCTGCTCAAGCGCAGCCTCCAGGAGCTCAACCTCGACCCCAAGCAGTACGCCCCGCGGGCGCTCCAGTCGGCCATCTCCTCGGCCAAGAGCCAGCTGATAACCCCGGCGGAGTATCTTAAGCACGGCCGCAGCTACTTTGAGGAAATCGTGCAGCGCGTCTACGAGCGCTACCAGCGCCTCCTCGACGAGAGCAGCGCCCTGGACTTCGACGACCTCCTCCTGAAGGCGGTGCTCCTTTTCCGTAAGCATAAGGATATTCTGGAGAAGTACCAGTCGCGCTATTTGCACCTCCAGGTGGACGAGTTCCAGGACACCAACCTCGTCCAGTACGAGCTGATGAAGCAGTTGGCCGGCAAGTACCGCAACATCTGCGTCGTCGGCGACCCCGACCAGTCCATCTACTCCTGGCGCTCCGCCGACCTGCGCAACATCCTCAATTTTGAAAAGGACTACCCGGAGGCCAGGGTCATCCTGCTGGAGCAGAACTACCGTTCCACCGGCAAGATACTGGAGGCCGCCGCCCACGTCATCGCCGCCAACCGCCAGCGCAAGCCCAAAGACCTCTGGACGGAGAACGAGCCGGGGCTGCCGCCCTCGGTCATCGAGACCTATACCGAGCAGGAGGAGGCCCAGTTCGTCGTCAGCGAGATTGACAGCCTCGTCTCCCGCGGCGAGCTAAAACCGGGCGACTGCGCCGTGATGTACCGCACCAACGCCCAGTCGCGCGTCCTGGAGGAGGCCTTCATGCGCTACGGGATGCCCTACCGGCTGGTGGCGGGCACCCGCTTCTACGAGCGCCGCGAGGTCAAGGACGTCATCGCCTACCTGCGCCTCATCCAGAACCCCTACGATTCGGTCAGCCTGCTGCGCATCATCAACGTCCCCCAGCGCGGCATCGGCCAGCGCAGCCTGGACGAGCTTACCCAGTGGGCGCGCTCCGAGGGCGTGCCGGAGTACCGCGCCCTGCAGATGATGGTCGGGGACAAAGACGCCGCCGACCTGCCCTTCAGCCAGCGCACCGTCAAGGTGCTGGCCGGCTTCGCCGCCATGCTGGAGGACTTCATCGCCCGCAGCCGCGAGCTGAAGCTGATGGAGCTTTTCGACAATGTGGTGGAGGCCTCCGGCTACAAGCAGTATCTGACCGCCCTGGTGGACGGCGAGGAGCGCTGGGAGAACGTCCTGGAGCTGCGCGGGGTGGCCCAGGACTACCGCGACCTGCCGCCGGAGGAGGGGCTGGCCGCCTTCCTGGAAGGGGTGGCCCTCGTCTCCGACGTTGACGGCCTGGAGAGCAGCGCCGACGCCGTGACCCTGATTACATTGCACCAGGCCAAGGGGCTGGAGTTCCCGGCGGTCTTCATCGTCGGCATGGAGGACGGCCTGCTGCCGCACTTCAAGTCCATCGACGACCCGGAGCAATTAGAAGAAGAGCGCCGCCTCTGCTACGTGGGCATCACCCGCGCCCGCCAGCGCGTCTACCTGGTGCGCGCCTTCCGCCGCCACCTGATGGGGTCGTCCACCGTCGGCAAGCCCTCGCGCTTTCTGGCGGACATACCCCGGGAGCTTATCGCCGCCAGCAGCGTCCGCGATGACGACGACAGCTGGGCGGCCACGGCCCTGAGCGCCGATAAGGCCGCCGCCAGGAACGACCCCGCCGCCCGCGCCGGCGAGCCGCCCGAGTTCAAGCCCGGCGACCACGTGCGCCACGCCCAGTTCGGCGAGGGGGTGGTGGTGAGCTACCAGTACGTCAAGAACGACGCCGAGGTGGTGGTGGCCTTCGACGGGGAGGGCGTCAAGCGGTTCCTGATGAGCTTTGCCAAGATAGAGAAGGTGTAGGCCGCCCCTTTACCCTGCCCCCGGTGATTTCTCACGCCGTCTTGTTGTTTTACCTCACCCCCTTTGTCCCCCTCTCCAAACTCGGCATCCGGAAAGACCCCTGGTATTCTGTTTGGAGAGGGGGAATATAAGTTAAGAGGGGGCTGCGCCCCCTCTTCGCGGGCTACTCCCCGCTGGGGGTGAAAACTACGGGCTAAGCCGCGGATGAGCCGAGGGCGGCTTGGGTGGGAAAAGATAATTAAGATGAGGAGATGGGGGTGAACTACAGGCTAAAGCTCCATCCCCAAAGCGAAACGGATGGCCGTATCTATTTCCTTAAGCTTCTTAGGGCTGAGGGCCGTCAGGCGGCTCTTAAGACAGTCCCTGGGAATGGTGGTGATGGTATCCAGGTTGGCCACGCAGGCCTGCGGCAGGCCGTCGGCGGTGCCCAGGGTAACCTCGGAGGCGATGCGGCGGATGCGGGTGGTCACCGGCGCCACGATAACCAGAGCGCGGACGCTATAAGCCTCGTTGCGGGAGAGCAGCACCACCGGGCGCCTCCCCGCCGGCGGCTCCAGTTCGGCCCACCATACCTCGCCTCTCCTCACGTCCAGGGTTCCTCCGCCAGGATCGTGCTGGCGGCACGGCGGGCGGCGTCAACTTCCGCTCCGGTCTCCGGCTGTTGCTGGTAAGCGCGGACGTACCGCTGGCTCATTTCCCGCTCCCGCCGCTGGCGTAACAACAGTTCCACGGCGCGGCGGAAGAGCTGGCTGCGGCTCTCGCCGCTGGCCTCCCGCTCCTTTTCCACGGCATTGAGCACTTCCTCGGGGAGGCTGATGGCAATTTTACTCGTCCTGGGCATTGCGGTCATTCCTTCATACTATATTCATACCATAGTATGAACCATGACGCCCATTTTGTCAAGGGGTATTCAAGAGGGGCGAAGCCCCCTCTTTTCCTTAAAGGGAGGTGGGCGGGAAAAGATAATTAAGATGGGGAGGAGGGCTATTTATCCCACTTATCGCGGATAACCAGCTCGCCAAGCTCCTTGCGGGGCGGGGCCTTGCCTTCGTGGTCGGGCACGCCCAGCGGCAGCATGACCACGGCGCGGTAGCCCTCGGGCAGGTTGAGGGCCGCCTCGGCCTTTTTAGCATCAAAAGCGCCGATGATGACCGTCCCCAGGCCCAGGGCGTGGGCCGCCAGCACCATGTTCTGCGTGGCCAGGGCGGCATCGTGCATGAACCAGTCGCCCTTATCGGTGGCGGGAGCGCCGTCGGGGGCATAGCCGGCCGTGCCCGTTTTGGCGGCGACGACGATGACCACCGGCACGGTGCGGAAGGCGCCGGCGGCGGGGTTCTCCAGCTCACGGTCGGGCAGCTTGATTTTGGAAAGGCTCCCGGCCAGGGCTTCCCGGACGGCGGGGTCGCGCGCCACCACGAAGCGCCAGCACTGGGTATTGGCCCAGGAGGGTGCCCAGCGTCCCGCCTCCAGCACCTTGTTCAAGGTAGCCTCGTCGACCGGGTCGGGCCGATATCTGCGGATGCTGCGGCGATTTTTAATAGCGTCGAAGATGTCCACGTTTATTCTCCCGTCTCTAGCATTTTCCGTATTTATCGTAATAGGTCACCTCGTTCGGCTTCTTCCGTGGCGAGACCTGCCCCTGGCGCTCCGGCACGCCCAGGGGCGTCATGGTAACGACGCGGCAGGCTTGGGGCACTTCCAGGATTTGGGCTGCCTTGATGGCGTCGAAGCCGCCGACGATGACCGTGCCCAGGCCCAGGGCGTGGGCCGCCAGCGTCAGGTTTTCCATGGCCAGGGCGATATCGAACATGTACCAGTACTCGCCCTTGTCGGTGGCGGGGGCGCCGTCGGGGGCGTAGCCGGCGTGTCCCTCTTCGGCGCAGACGACGACGAGCACCGGCGCCTGTCTGATGGCCTGATTGGCAGCGTTTTCCACCCACTCATTGTCCACCCGGACCAGTCTCAGGGTATCGGCCACCTGCTGGCGGATGGCCGGGTCGCGTACCACGATGAAGCGCCAGCTCTGGGTATTGCCCCAGGAAGGCGCCCAGTTGGCCGCCTCCAGGATCCTGGCCAGGGTGGGGTCGTCGATGGGGTCGGGCTTGTAATGGCGGATGCTGCGGCGGGTTTTGATGGCTTCAAAGATATCCATATTGACCTCCGTCGGTATTGATGGTTAGTCTTTCCAGGCGTTCTTGCCGATGAGCGAGACGAAGCGGCAGCCGCCCAGGTTGCGGACGATGTTTTTCTCCCTTGTCCTGGTTATCTTGCAGAGCTCCTGCGTGTAGCGCGACCCCACCGGGATGACCATCCGCCCGCCGATGGCCAGCTGCGCCAGCAGCTCGTCGGGGACGGCGGGGGCGCCCGCCGTGACCATGATGGCCTGGTAAGGCGCCTCCGGCGGCCAGCCCAGGGTCTCCCCGGCCGGGTGTATCGTCACGTTTTTATAGCCCAGCTCGTCCAGGACGGCGCGGGCCGACGCCGCCAGCTCCGGCAGGCGCTCCACGCTGACGACCTCCCGGCACAGCCCGGCGAGGATGGCCGTCTGGTAGCCGCTGCCGGTGCCCAGCTCCAGCACCTTGTCGTCGCCGGTCAACTCCAGCGCCTCCGTCATCAGGGCGATAATATACGGCTGCGATATTGTCTGCCCGCCGCCGATGGGCAGGGGCTTGTCCTCGTAGGCCTGGTGGCGGAGCTCCGCCGGGACGAAGCGCTCCCGCGGCAGGCGGGCCATGACCGCCAGGACGCGTTTATCCTTTATCTCCCGCCCCAGTTGCTCGATGAGTCCGGCTCTGGCCGCTTGGTAGTCCATAGGCCGGGGGGGCTAGGTAAGAATGACCGCCAGCACAATGAGGATGACGATGATTATGCCGGCCAGGATGCCGATTCGCTTGAGCTCCCCGGGGACGTACCGGTACTGTTCGGCGGCGACCGCGGCCGGCTCCGGGGCCGGGGCCGGGGTTGGCCTGACGGCCGGGTGTGCCGCGGCGGGCGGCGGCGCGGCGGCGGCCGGGGCTATCGGCCCGGTTCCGGCCATCTGCCGCTGTTTGACCTTGGCCTTGCGGCTCCGATGAGAGCGCTTGCCTTTTCGCTGTTTGCCTGGCATCGGTTGCCTCCTCTATTCTTTGGCCCGGGGGTGGGACTTATCGTAGCTGCGGCGGACGTGCTCCGTGGTGAGATGGGTATAGACCTGCGTGGTGGAGATATTGGCGTGCCCCAGCAGCTCCTGCACCGAGCGCAGGTCGGCGCCGCCGCTGAGCATGTGGGTGGCGAAGCTGTGCCGCAGGGTGTGGGGACTTATCTTGTCGCTCAGTCCGGCAGTCCTGGCGTACTCCTTGAGCTTCTGCCAGAAGCCCTGGCGGGTAATCCGCTCGCCGCGGGCGTTGAGGAAGAGGGCCTCCTCCTTCTTGCCGTGGGCCAGGCGCGGGCGGTCTTCCTTGACGTAACGCCGGATGGTCTGGGCGATTTGCTCGTAGATGGGGATGATGCGTTCCTTGCGCCCCTTGCCGAAGCAGCGCACGAAGGCGTCGCCCTCGGTGGTGACGTCGCCCAGGTTGAGGGCCACCAGCTCGCTGACGCGCATGCCGGTGGCGTAGAGCAGCTCCAGCATGGCGCGGTCGCGCTTGGCCTCGGAGGTGGAGAGCTTGGCCGGCTGCTCCAGGAGGAGCCGCACCTGGTTGATGGGGATGGGCTTGGGCAGGGCCTTGCCCACGCTGGGGGAGCTCATGTTCTCGGTGGGGTTGGTCTTGATGGTGCCTTCGGCCACCAGAAAGCCGAAGAAAGACCGCGCCGCCGCCACCTTGCGGGCCAGAGTGGTGGCCACGTAGCCGCGCTCCTTGAGCTCCAGCATGTAGCCCAGCATGGACTGGCGGTCGAAGTGAGACCAAAGCGCCGGCTTGCCCTGCTTGGCGGCCTCCTTCCCGGCGAAGTCGGCCAGGCCGGTCAGGTCGTTGTGGTAAGCGGCGATGGTGTGCTCCGAGTAGCCCTTCTCGACGGCCAGGTAGTTCAGGAAGCTCTTGATTGCCTCTAACATGGTATCTCCTTACGGCCGGCTCACCCGGCCGTTTTTTGGCGGTGATGCTATCTACATATTTTAACATAATATTATAGCACAGGGGAAATAGGGTTTGGCAATAGTCTGCTGCATTGGTTTGACAAAGGCCATCTGTCTGCTATACTGTCAAATACCGCTTTGCCATCTGGCATAAAAGGGCGGGTGGCATCGGGAGAGGGGGTTCGGGAAGCTGGCGGGTCTCAAGGACGGCTGGAGAATAGCGGCCATCGGGCTTGTGCTGGCGATTATCGCCGGCGCGGCCGTCTTCGCCGTGCGCTGCGGCGGGGCCGAGCCGCTGGAGATTACCCTGGCACCCGCCCCGGAATACAACGGCGAAATCGCCGTCGGTGGCGCGGTCAATAACCCCGGTATCTATCCTTTTAGCGACGATGATACCATCGGCGATATCATCCGGGCGGCGGGCGGGCCGGCCCCCGGCGCCGACGCCGGGCAAGTCGCGCTGGCTATCCCGGAGGTAGGGCAGGGAGAGGCGCCGCAGCGTGTCGACATCAACCGCGCCGCGGTCTGGCTGCTGGAGGCCCTGCCGGGCATCGGGGAGGAGCGGGCGCAGGCCATCGTCGCCTACCGCGAGCAGAGCGGCCCCTTCCGCGATATTTACGAGCTACTCAACGTACCCGGCATCGGCGAGACGACCCTGGCCGGTATCCAGGACATGATTACCGTCACCGACTAAACGCGAGTGAGGGCGCGTGATACTCATCTATCTCAGCTGCATCTGGGTAGCCGGCATCTGGCTGGGCACGGTCTGGCGGCTGCCCCCGCTGCTGGCCCTGCTGGCCCTGGCCCCGCTGCCTCTGCTCTTTTTCACCCGCCGGCGCCGCCCGTTGCTCCTGGCCGGCCTGGGCATTTGCCTCTTCGTCGTGGCGGCCGTCTACAGCTACGGCAGCCTCTACAGCGTCGACGCGGGGCAGGTGCGCTATTATAACGATACCGGCACCGTCGCCATAAGGGGCACGGTGGCCGCCGACCCGGACGAGCGCGACCGCAGCACCCGCCTCACGCTTACGATGGCGGAAATCAAGGGGGAAGACGGCTGGCGCGAGGTCGGCGGCGGGGTGCTCGTCTTCGTGCCGCGCTACCCGGCCTATAGCTACGGCGATTATCTGGAAGTAACCGGGGAGCTGGCGACGCCGCCGGAGCTGGGCGACTTCGACTACCAGGGCTACCTGGCCCACCAGGGCGTCTACAGCACTATAGCTTACCCCAAGGTGGAGGTGCTGGCGACGGGGCGGGGATTCGCGCCGCTGGGGTGGATTTACGCACTGCGGGGACATCTGGCCGACGGCCTGGCCGGGGTGCTGCCCGAGCCGCAGGCTTCTCTGGCGCAGGGGATTATCCTGGGGATGCGCGGCAATATCCCCGCCGACGTCAGGGAAGACTTTACCCGGAGCGGTACGGCCCACCTGCTGGCAATATCCGGCCTGCACCTGGGCATTATGGCCGGTATCGTGCTGGCGCTGGGGGTCTGGCTGTTCGGGCGGCGGCGCTATCTCTACGTCTGGCTGGCGCTGGCGGCCGTCTGGGGCTACGCCGTCATCACCGGGCTGAACCCGCCGGTGGTGCGGGGGGCCATCATGGCCAGCCTGTTCCTGGCCGCCGAGGCGCTGGGGAGGCAGCAGAGCGCCATCACCGCCCTGACCGTGGCGGCGGCCGTCATGGTGGGCGTCAGCCCTTATATTTTGGGGGACGCCGCCTTCCAGCTGAGCTTTCTGGCCATGGCCGGGCTGATTTTCATCACCCCCGTCCTGCGCGGCTGGGGGCGGCGGGCGACGGCCCGGCTGGGCGAGACGGGGGTTCTGGTGGCTTCGGCCAATTTCGCCGTGGACGCCCTCAGCGTTACCCTGGGGGCGGTGCTGGCCGTCTGGCCGGTGGTGGCCTATTACTTCGGCTACGTCTCGCTGGCGGGGCCGCTGGCCACCTTCCTGGCGCTGCCGGTGCTGCCGGGCATCATCGCCGCCGGGGGGCTGGCGGCCGGCCTTTTTCTGGCGGTGCCGGTGGTGGGACAGGCCGTCGGCTGGCTGGCCTGGCTCTTCCTCAGCTATCTGCTGGCGGTGGTGGGAGGTTTGAGCGCGCCGGGGGCGTCGGTGGCGGTGGCATCGGTCCATCCGGCCTTCATCTGGGGCTATTATATCGTCCTGGCGGGGCTTATCTGGTGGCGGGCGCGCTGGGAGCGGCGTAGCCTGGTTTCCGGCGTGGCCGGGTTTTTCCGGGGCGGCGGGGTCTCCTTCGCCTGGAAAAAATGGCTTATCATACCGCTGCTACTGGCGGCGGTGCTGGTGGCCTCCGGGGCGGCCACGCTTCCCAACGACGACCTCCGTGTCAGTTTCCTGGACGTGGGCGAGGGCGACGCCGTCCTCATCCAGTCGGGCAGCCGCCAGGTGCTCGTTGACGGCGGGCCGGGCCCGGCGGCGGTGACCGGCGAGCTGGGGCGGCTGATGCCTTTCTGGGACCGGGACATCGACCTGGTGGTGCTGACCCACCCCCACGCCGACCACCTCGGCGGGCTGGTGGAGGTGCTACGCCGCTACCGGGTGGGCCAGATACTGGTGCCGGATATAGCGTCCGACGCCGCCCTCTACGCGGCCTGGCGGCAGCTTATTGAAGAAAAGGAAATACCCGTCACCATTGCCCAAGCCGGTCAGCGCGTCGACCTGGGCGGCGGCGCCGTGCTGGAAGTGCTGTCTCCCCCGCCGAAGCTACTCACCGGCACGGAATCTGATATTGATAACAACGGCGTGGTGCTGGAACTTACCTGCGGCGAGGTGAGTTTTCTGCTGACCGCCGACATCATGGATGAGGCCGAGCGGGAGCTTATCCGGGGGCGGGCGGTGGGGGAGGTGAGCGTGCTCAAGGTGGCCCACCACGGCTCGAATACCTCCACCACGGCGGCGTTCCTGGCGGTGGCCGCCCCGCCGGTGGCCGTCATCTCCTGCGGGGCAGATAACCGCTTCGGCCACCCGGACGACGAGGTCGTCGCCCGGCTCGATGGTTTCGTCAGTCCGGGATGCGTCTACTACACCGACGAGAGCGGCAGTATCGACTTCGTCACCGACGGCCAGACCCTGCGCGTGACCACGGCGCGCTAAGGCCCCGGCTTGATGTATAATGGGGTAAAGCGCTGTCAGCGGGGTCGCTCATGCCGCCGGTCGAGGCCTATCTGGATATCGAGACCACCGGGCTTTCCGCCTGGGACGACGCCATTACCGTGGTGGGCGTCTACCGCTGCGACGGCGGGGACGGCCGCCTGGTGCAGCTGGTGGGCCGCGACGCCACCGCCGACGCCGTGCTCGAAACGGTTGACGGCGCCGATATCCTCTATACCTATAACGGCAGCCGTTTCGACCTGCCCTTTATCCACGCCCGGCTGGGGGTCAACCTGGAGGATGTGCTCGCCCACCGCGACCTGATGTACGACTGCTGGCGCTGTAGCCTGCGCGGCGGCTTCAAGGCGGTGGAGCGGCAGCTGGGCATCGCGCGCCAGCTCCGGGAGGTGGACGGCCGCGAGGCGGTGCGGCTCTGGTGGCGCTACGTGGAGGCCTTCGACCTGGAGGCCCTGGAGACGCTGCTGGCCTACAACCGCGAGGACGTGGTCAACCTGAAGGAGCTCAAGGAGAGGCTGCTCTAACCAGCATACAGATATTCCTGGAGAAATACTTGACCGGAAAACGATAGCGTTTCTCCGGGGAGATTTTCAGTACCGTAAAGCCCGCCTTTTTCGCCAGCTTCTCAAGCTCGCCGTAAGTAAAGAGGTGGTAGTAGCGGTAGAGCGTTTCGTTCTTACTGCGCCAGGGCACCTGCGTGTCCTTCCCCCGCAGCCAGAAGCGGGGCTGGCCGCGGTTCCAGACGGTGATAAAGGCCTCGCCGCCTGCTTTGAGGACGCGCCTTAGCTCTTGCAAGGCTTCCAGCCGCCCTGCCTCGGTTTCGATGTGATGATAGGTGGCCACGGCGATGGCCCAGTCAAAGCTGTTGTCATCGTAAGGCAGGCGGCGGGCGTCGGCCTGAGCCAGGTTGATGCCCAGATGGTATTTTTTAGCGTAGCGGCGCGCCTGGGCCAGCATCCCGGCGGAGAAGTCCACGCCGTGAAGCTCAAAGCTGCCTTTGAAGGGCAGGAAGTCCGCCCCGTGGCCGCAGCCCACGTTTAAGAGCTTGCCCCCCCGCCACCTTGCCGCCAGTTCGGTCAGCTCCCGGGGGAAGATGGTGCGGTGGCGGAAGCCGTACCACGCCGGGGCTATTTTATCGAAGATTTTGGCCGTATTCTCGTCCTTGTCCGGGATGACCATGTTAGTTCAGCGCCTGATAGCGGTCGAGGGGGATGGCCGCCAGGCTGAATAATTCCTTGATTTGCTCTATTTGCTCGTCGGTCGGGCCGGAGCCGGAACCGTTTGACACGATGCCCACGTAGCCGTCACGGGCGGGGTTATCAGTAATCGTCCAGACGGCGAACTGCTGGACGAGGTCAGTCGCTATCTGGAAATCGTCCAGCGCCAGCAGCTTGGCCAGGTCTTCGGGGATGGCCCCGGTACTCAGCACCAGACTATCCGCCCGCTCGGGCACGTCCAGCGTCATATTGGCGCAGGCGGTGTCCACGGTAACGTCCTCGAAGCTGCCGTGAGGCGACAGGGACAGCGTTTTTTTGGTGATAACCATCATGTCCTGCACGCCGGCGGTCTGGGCCACGAACATCGTCCCGGGGAGAATGGTGATTTTAAGAGGGTCGTCGCTGTGAGAAGCGAGGCTCAGGCTGAGGAAATTGATGGCGCTCCTGCCGGCGGCGCTGACGGATACGAGCCCCTGTTCCTGCGCCGCGACGAGGTCGATTTCCACCTCGGGCGGAGACGTTGCCGTTGCCTCGGTAGTTGCGGAGGGTTGGGTAGTGGCGGGGGTGTCTTCGTCGGAAGAACTGATAAAACGACCGATAAGGACGACCAGAAAGACGATTACCACGCCGACGATGACGATAGTGCAGCCGGTAGATTTTTTAGCCATTTTCGCTTCTCTTTTTCGCCGTGGGTAAAAGATAGCGGCAGCGCGAATCTGGTATACTGATGGTTGACGGTTCAATACTAAGTTAAGATGAGGAAATTTGCAAGGACAATCTCCGGCGTGACGCCGCTGGCGGTGATGACCTCCCCGGCGCCCTGCCCCGGCACCTGCCTCTACTGCCCCACCTACGCCGCCACACCCCAGAGCTACACGCCGGAGTCCCCGGCAGTGCTGCGCGCCCGCGCCTGCGACTACGACGCCCGCCGCCAGGCGGAGCTGCGCTTGCGCATCTTCCGCGACATGGGCCACCCCACCGCTAAAATCGAGCTTATCATCATGGGGGGCACCTTTCTGGCCCGCCCCGAGGCGTACCAGTACGCGTTCATCAAGGGCTGCTACGACGGCCTCAACGGCGCGCCCTCGGCCAGCCTTGAGGAGGCTAAAAAAATCAACGAGACGGCCGAAAACCGCGTCACCGGCCTCTGCATCGAGACGCGGCCCGACTGGTGCGGCGACGCCGAAATAAAGCGCCTGCTCGACTTCGGCGCCACGCGGGTCGAGCTGGGCGTGCAGACCCTGGACGATGAGATATTCCGGCTGGTGCGGCGGGGCCACGGCGTGGCCGAGGTCGCGACGGCCACGGCGCGCTTGCGAAAAAGCGGCTTCAAGGTCTATTACCACTGGATGCCCGGCCTGCCCGGCGCCACGCCGGAAAAAGACCTGGAAATGTCGCGCCAGCTCTTCAGCGACGCGCGCTTCCGCCCCGACGGGCTCAAGCTCTACCCGACGATGGTCGTCGAGGGTACGGAACTGGAGCGCTGGTATCGCGAGGGGCGCTATGTTCCTTACGATAATGGAACGATGATGAACCTCATCGCCGCCATCAAGCGGGAAGTCCCCCCTTACGTGCGCATCTCGCGGGTGCTGCGCGATATCCCCGCCAAGTTCATCGTGGCCGGCCTCAAGGACTCGCTGCGCGATAACGTGCGGGAACTGATGCGGGCGCGGGGTGACGCCTGCCGCTGCATCCGCTGTCGCGAGTACGGCCACCGGGCGCGGGCGGGCTGCGAAATCGGCGCGCCGCGGCTCGTCCGGCGGGACTACGAAGCCGCCGGCGGCCAGGAAATTTTCCTCGCCTACGAGGACGAGAGCGAGACGCTCTTCGGCCTGCTGCGCCTTAGAATCCAGCCGGAGGCGGACGGCCAGCGCGCTTTGGTGCGGGAGCTGCACGTCTTCGGGCCGGAGGTGCCTTTGAGCGGCCAACAGGCCGACGCCGCCCAGCACAAGGGCCTGGGCAAGACGCTGCTGCGGGAGGCCGAGCGCATCGCCGGCGACGAGTTTGGGGCGGCGGAGCTGGGCGTCCTGAGCGGCGTGGGGGCGCGCGAGTATTACCGCGCCGAGTTCGGCTATACGGCGCGTGGAGGCTACATGGTCGGGCGGCTTACGGCCTAGTAGCGGCCGATGTCGCGCAGGTGGTCGTCGCTGATACCGAAGTGGTGGGCGATTTCGTGCCGCACGACGCGCCGCACCGCGGCGACAATCTGGCGGTCATCGCGGCACATGGCCTCGATGGGTCCCTGAAAGATACTGATTTTGTCCGGCATGACGAAGCCGTAGCCCTGGGTGCGCTCGGTCAGGGGCACGCCCTCGTAGAGGCCCAGCAGCGTGCCGCCCTCTTTACCGCCGGCGTCGTCCAGCTGCTGCGGCGTGGGCCGGTCGGCCACGACGATGTCGATGTTCTCCAGCCGCTCCTGGAACTCCTCGGGCAGCCGGGCGATGGCCTCGGCGACCAGCCGTTCGAAGCGCTGGCTATCCATTTTTCTCAACCTTCGCCGCCGCCGGGCTGGACTCCAGACCGGCCAGGTCGAATTTCATGCCGTCGCGGGCGGCGATGACGCGGCTGCCGGTGCGCCGGCTCATCTCTTCGGCCACGACCCAGGGGCGCGCCTGCCAGACGTGCATCCCGAAGTGGCTCAGGATGGCCGTCCTGGGCTTAATCTCCGTTATCAGCCGCTCGGCGTCGGGCAAAGAAAGGTGGGCGATGGGCGGCCGCGGCTCGGTGAGCACCGTATTGATGATGATAAGCTCGGCGCCGCGGTAGCTGGCGGCAAGCTCGGGGAAGTAGCGGCCGTCGGCGATATAGGCGAAGCGGTGCCCCGCCGCCTCAAAGACCAGGCCGTAGGTCTCCACGGGGTGGTCGTGGCGCACCGAGGTGGTGAAGCTAACCTCGTCCACGCTATAGGTGGTCTCCGCCTTAAGCGTGACGATTTCGGCGACGAAGTTACGCAGGTAGCTGAAGATAACGGGTTCTGTGTCCAGGGCGTCGGCGGGGGCGTAGAGCGCGCCGTGTTGGTGGAAGCCGCCGTTGGTCATGGCCTCAATCATCACGTTGGTATCGGCGCTGTGGTCCAGGTGGCGGTGGGAGAGGATGATGGCGCTGAGCTTTTCGGCGTTGAGCTTGCGCTTGGCGGACTGGACGAGGCTCCCCGGGCCGGGGTCGAGGAGAATTTGCGTGCCGGCGAGGCTGAGCCAGATGCCGCCGGAGGCCGCCAGCTGCCGGCTTACCATGAAGCGGGCGCCGGCCGTCCCCAGAAAGGTAATCGTATCGGCCGCGGCTGCTTGGTTCGTCATAAAAAGTCTGGCTATTTCTATAATAGGGGACGGGGGCAATTTTTACAATCACGCCGGGGGCGGTCTTTTGACAATTGCTATTAAGGTGTATACTTAGGTATTAAGGACTATATCCTAGGATACAGGTTTCACGAGATATCGTCTGGTATAATAGGAGGTAGAGTCAATGGATAAACAAGTAGCCGCCCCGCGTAGCGGGCATCTGGAGGCGCTGCTCAACGGCTGCCCCGATGCCATTCTCGCCATCAACGCCGAAGGAATCATCAAGTTCGCCAACAAGGAAGCCTGCCAGCTGACCGAGCGCAACATGAACGAGCTCATCGGCGAGAGCATCGTCGAGGTCTACGAGAGCATCGAGGCCGCCCGGGATGCCAACCGCAAGATATACGAGGCGGGCGGCACCGTCCACAACCTGGAAACCAAGACCCGCACCAAAAGCGGCAAGCTGGTACCGGTGCGCGTCAGCGCCTCGCACCTCTACGACTCCAACGGCAAATACGTCGGCGGCGTGGGCTATTTCGCCAAGTACCGCCCCTGGAGCGGCGCCGAGGCCGAGGTCAAGGCCCGCGTCGACGCCCTGGAGACTAAATTGGACAAATGGAAGACACTGGCCGCCCCTGTGTTTGAGCTTTACCCGGGGCTCTCGGTAATGGTTATCGTCGGCCACCTCGACGTGGAGCGCTGCGAGGACATCACCGTCAACCTGCTCAACCACGTCGAGAAGGCCAAGACGCGGGTCATCCTCCTCGACCTCTCGGCGACCATCGCCGATGATAGCGAAGTCGCCGCCCGGCTGGCCAAGGTGATACGCACCGTCCGGCTGCTGGGAGCGGAGTGCATCATCGCCGACATGCAGACCAACATGGCCCTGGCGCTGGAGCCGTGCCTGGCCGACCTGGGCCCGGTACGCTCTTTCAGCTGCATGGAGATTGCCCTGGAGGACGCCCTGAAGCGCATTGGCTACGAAATCCGCCCCATAACCTAGAACCAGGAGGAGCTCAAGATTGGATAAAGTCTACCCCGGCATCGACGAAGCCATCGCCGATATCGAAGACGGCGCCATGATTGCCATCCCCGGCTTTTTTGCCTGCGGCGTCCCCCGCGACTTGCTGCAGGCCCTTATCCGCAAGGGCACCAAGGATTTAACGCTTACCTGCGGCTGCGGCCCGCTGCTGGGCGCCGCCGACGAGCTGAGGACGCTGGTGCAGAATGGCCAGCTGAAAAAGGTCGTCGATTCCTACGGCCTGTTCCGCTCGGCCAGCAAGGGGATGCAGGACCCCTTCGAGCAGGCCGTTAGGGCCGGCGAAATCGAGTTTGAGGTCTACCCCATGGGCACCATGGCCGAAAAATACCGCGCCGGGGGCGCCGGCATTCCCGCCTTCTACACCCCCACCGGCGTCGGCTCGGTCATCGAGGAAAGCATCGTCACCAACATCGATACCAACAAGACGCCCAAGGAGACCAGGATTATCGACGGCCAGGAGTACGTGCTGGAGTACGCCCTGAAACCGGACTATACCTTTGTCCACGCCTTCGTCGGCGATCGGGAGGGCAACCTCCGCTATGCCAAGACGGCCCGCAACTTCAACCACGTTATGGCCACGGCGGCCCGGGTGACCATCGCCGAGGTGGAGACCCTGGTGGAGGCCGGGGAAATGGAAGGCGACGACGTGCATACCCCCGGGATTTACGTGCACCGCGTAATTAAGGTGCCGCGGCCCCAATTTGCCATTACCATAGACTAGAAAGAGGAATAATTACCATGTCGGAGAGGGTTAAACTCAAGGGTCTGTCGCGGGAGCTGATTGCCCTGCGGGTGGCCAAGGAGCTGGATGACGGCACCTACGTCAACCTGGGCATCGGCATACCGACGCTCATCTCGGACTGGATTGAGGGACGTGACATAACGTTGCAATCGGAGGTCGGCATGCTCAAGACCGGGCCGCTGGCCGCCGGCGACGACATTGACCAGGACTTAATCAACGCCAGTTGCCAGGCGGTGACGGCGCTGCCGGGCACCTCCTATTTTGATATCGCCGAGTCCTTCGGCATGATACGCGGCGGGCACATCGACGTGGCCGTGATGGGGGCGCTGCAAATCAACGCCCGCGGCGACTACGCCGGCTGGTCGAACCCGGCGCGGGGACTCTTCGTGGGCAACATCGGCGGCTCGATGGATTTATGCGCCGGCGCCAAAAAGCTCTTTATCGCCATGGAGCACACCACCCGCGACGGCGATTATAAAGTCGTCAAGGAACTGTCCTACCCGGCCACGGCCATGGGCCGGGTGAGCCTGCTCTTCACCGACCTGGCCGTGATTGAAATTACCCCCAAGGGGATGGTGCTCCGGGAGCTGTTCGCCGGCCTCACGCCGGAGGATATCCAGTCGGTCACCGAGCCCAAGCTCATCGTCAGCCCCGACCTCAAGGAAATCGAGTTCTAGGCCGCCCCATTACCAGGGCAACATCCCCTCTCCCATATCAATGTCCGCGGAGAATTCGACGAAGCTCCCGCTCCGCGAGACCGACATGTTGAGCATGGCCATCTCTTCCATATCCATGCTCGCCTTCATTTCGGCCTCAACGTCGGTCGCCTCGTCATCGTTAGCGAATTTAATCAGGCCCACCATCTTCATGCCCTCGGAGCTGATTTTGTCTATGGTGATGCCCGCGTAGAGAGAACCGGGGTAGAACTGGTCGCCGGTCATCAACATGGTCATGACGCCGTCGGACATCCTGTCGAGGGTATCCCGGATGTCCTGGCTGCCGGCGTAGGCCGTCGCGCCGCTATTGATGGCTATCAGGCAGGCCTTGACGCCGTCCTCCGAGCCTATCAGCAGGGTATCGTCCATTATCGCCCAGGCCATATCGTTGCCGCCCAGCCAGACCTCGAAGCCCAGGTAGTCCTCCGACGTGCTGCCCTCCTCGGCCAGCTTGGCGTGGATGAGGTCGAGGTCTAAATCGGCGCCGACGACGGTAATCTCGTCGTTATCCACCACGATAATCCCGAAGTGCTTGACGCTGCTGGGGGTGATGCCCAGCTCGTTGGCCTCGTCAAGCTCGGCTTCCATGTTCTCGTACATCTCGCCCAGGTCGGTGTCTTCCATGATGGCCTTCATATCGGCGTAAATCATCATCGTCGCCTCGTCCGGCGCCAGTTTGGTCAGGCTGGTCAGGTCTATAAATCTGACGCCGCTGCCGCTGCCGGCTTCGCCGCCGGTGCAGCCCGCCGCCAGCAATAGACCGGCGACGATGATAGCGATTATTCCCAGCGTAACTAATAACCTTGTTTTGCGCATCTTCCTTCTCTCCTTTGCCTCCATAGTCAGGCAGTTGCAGTCTATGGGATATCTTAGCCTTTGTCAATGATGGGGCGGCATCGTACGGGGGGACTGTTTTTCGGCCCCGCCGCCGGATGTTATAATAGCCGTAACCGATACGGCTCTAAAAGGAGGCAAGCGTGAAAATCCTGGCCCTTTCGTTCAGCCCGCGCCGGGGCGGCAACACCGAAATCCTGCTCGACCGGGCGCTGTCCGGCGCCGCCCGGGAAGGGGCGGCCACCGAGCTCTACCGGGTGGTCGAGCACGATATCAAGCCCTGCGACGGCTGCATGGCCTGCTGGCACACCGGGGAGTGCCACATCGCCGACGAGATGCCCGTCCTGGCCGATAAGATGCTGGCCGCCGACGGCATCCTCTACGGCACGCCGGTCTATTTTTACAACATGACGGCCCAGGGCAAGACCGTCATCGACCGCACCATCGTCCTCAACCGCCCGGAGCGCAACCTGGCCAACAAGGTGGGCGGCGTGGTGGCGGTGGCCGGTAGCTTCGGGCTGGTTGATGCCGTCAAAGACCTATACTTCTACATGGTCACCCGCCGGATGCTGCCGGCCAGCTTCGTGGCCGCTTACGCCGGCGGCAAGGGCGAGGTGAAGGAGCTGCCCAAGTGCATGCAGGCCGCCGAAGACCTGGGGCGGCACATGGTGCAAATAGCCGCCAGCGGCTTCAGGTATCCGGAGGGCGGCACGCACATCGCCTACGGCACGCATACGCGCTAGAGTGGGGAAGCCCCGGCCGCGGGCAGGCGGGGCCGGGAGCCGGTCTCCCTGACGATGAAGACCAGCGGCAGGGCCACCGCCGCCAATAGCCCCCAGAAGAACAGCGGCGCGCCGTTGCTGAAGGCGGTGAGGCTGTTGCCCAGCGGCGGCGAGGCGAAGGCCCCCACCATCCCCAAAGTGCTGGTCAGGCCGATGGCCGTCCCCCCGTAGGTGCCGCCCACCTCTTTAATCTCAAAAATAAGCGTGTTGGCCAGCGCCATCACGCCGGAGCGCAGCAGCCCGCCCAGCAGCAGCAGCACCCAGACGCCGGTGGCGCCGACGAAGGGTAGCAGCCCGATGCTCAGCGCCAGCAGCAGGATAGCGACGAACATCACCACCCGCCGCGATCCTATCCGGTCGGAATAGAGCACCATGGGCATCACCCCGATGACCCCGATGCCGCTGAACAGCGTCATGGCGCTGTCGGCCGCTACCGGCTCCCAGCCGATGTTGCGCAGGTAGGTGGGCAGGTAGCCTCCGAACCCCATGCTGGCGCCCCAGTAGGCCAGCAGGATACCCCCCACGAGCCAGACGTCCCGGATGCGGATGACGTGCGCCAGCGACCTTTTGAGCGGCTGGCCGGTTACCGGGGCGCCGGCGGCGTCGCCTTGCTTGGGCTCGCGGCCGGTGAACCACCAGAGCAGCCCCAGCAGGAACGGCGGCGCCCCGAAGAAAAAGAGCACGCCGCGCCAGCCGCCCAGCAGCGGGGAGAGCAGCACGGCGCTGGAGAGGGTGGCCACCACCGAGCCGATGGACCAGGCCACGTTGAGCAGGCCGTTGGTCAGGCTGAGGCGCTTGCCGGAGAACCACACGGCGGTGACCTTGGGGACGATGCTCGGCGTGACCGCCGCCGTCAGGCCGAAGAGGAACATGAACGCCGCCATGCTGAGGAAGTCCACCGAAAAACCGCGCAGCGCCCCGAAGACGCCGGACAGCATGCAGACCACCGTCAGGGTGCGCTTCACCCCGAAGCGGTCGGCCAGCAGTCCCCCCACCAGGCCCAGGAATATCCCGGCCAGGGGGTCCATGCCCCAGATGGTGCCGATGGCCACCATGTTCAGCCCCAGCTGGTCGGAAATCTCGGGGAAGAGCACCGGCATGCAGAGCCGGGCCGCCCCGGCGATGGAGCCGTAGGTCCCCATGGCCAGGAGCAGGATATACCAGCGGTAGCGGCTGCCTTCTGGTGCGGGTAACATCGTTTGAATCCGGGCGGGAAGAATCGCCGGAGCGCCGGGGTGGGACTGGCTCCCGAGGTTGGACTCGAACCAACGACCAAGCGGTTAACAGCCGCCCGCTCTACCGACTGAGCTACTCGGGAACTTGGCAGCGATTCCTCAATATTATCGCCTTTTCCCGCCTTCAAGTCAAGGCGGGCCGGACTGCAACCGGCGGCTCAAGATGCTATAATATAAGAGAGGAGATGCATTGCTTTAAGGATTCAAACGATTGCCGTTAAATGACCGCGACTATATGAGGCCCCCCTCCGCCGGGCGCCCCCAGCGCTACCGCGTTTACCGTAATATTGGCCTTAACCCGGTAATGGCGCTGATTATCGCCAATCTCATGCTCTACCTGGCCGTGGCCTTCTCCGGCGAGGCGCGCTACCCCTGGGGTTCCGGCGAGATTATCGGCGACCGCTTTACCTACTACCTGGGGTTGATACCGTATTACTTCCCCGAGCGCCCCTGGACGATAGTTACCGCCATGTTCATCCACGCCGGTTTCGGCCATCTCATCGGCAACATGCTCGTCCTCTTTTTCTTCGGCAATTTTCTGGTACGGCTGGTCGGCAGCGGGCGTTTCCTTCTGGTCTATTTCCTGGGCGGCATCGCCGGCAACGCCCTTTACCTGCTCTGGGGCGAGCCACTGTCGGTGGCCGTGGGGGCCTCCGGGGCCGTCTACGCCATCGCCGGGGTGCTGGTGGTGCTGATGCCGCGACTCCGGGTGCTGTTGTGGTTTCTCTTCCCCATGCCCCTCTGGGTGGTGGTGCTGGTGTTTTTCGTCATCTGGTCTTTCATCCCGGGGGTGGCCTGGCAGGCCCACATCGGCGGGCTGGCCCTGGGGCTTATCGCCGGCTACTACTTCCGCCGCCGGCTGGGCGGCATTATCTACCGCTGACGTGGTTCGACGGGCTCACCACGAGCGGTTCGTAGGCTCGCCACGAGCGGTTTCGGGCGCCTCCGCAGCTTGACTTTTGACCGGGGCGTTCTTATAATTGTTAGGTTGCCCGCTTTGTCTTTACCAGGGTTAAGGGCTGTGCCCGAGTGGCGCAATGGTAGCGCAACCGACTTGTAATCGGTAGGCTGACGGGTTCGAATCCCTCCTCGGGCTGGGTTTTTAAGCGGCAGTGCTTGCGGAGGGGTGCCGGAGTGGTTAATCGGAGCAGACTGTAAATCTGCCGCCCTAAGGGCTACGCAGGTTCGAATCCTGCCCCCTCCACCACTTTTGCCGTCTCGGATAGAAAATAAAGCTATAGACAAATAGTCATAAAAATCTGTATAATAAGACCGACGCCCACATAGCTCAGTTGGTAGAGCACGTTCTTGGTAAGAACGGGGTCATCAGTTCGAATCTGATTGTGGGCTCGGCAATAAAGGGAGGTTGAAATGGCAAAACAGAAATTCGACAGGTCAAAACCACACGTTAACGTGGGTACCATCGGCCACGTTGACCACGGCAAGACGACCCTCACGGCGGCCATCACGCTGACGCTTTCCAAGGCCGGTGTCGGCAAGACCGAATACCGCGCTTTCGAGAGCATCGATAACGCCCCGGAAGAGAAGGCCAGGGGTCTGACCATTGCCATTGCCCATATTGAGTACGAAACGGCCAAGCGGCACTACGCCCACATTGACTGCCCCGGCCATGCCGACTTCATCAAGAACATGATTACCGGCGCCGCCCAGATGGACGGCGCTATCCTGGTGGTGAGCGCCCCGGACGGCCCCATGCCGCAGACCCGCGAGCACGTCCTGCTGGCGCGCCAGGTGCAGGTGCCTTACATCGTCGTCGCGCTGAACAAGGTGGACATGATGGACGACGAGGAGCTGCTGGAGCTGGTGGAGGTTGAGGTGCGCGAGCTGCTCTCCAAGTACGAGTTCCCCGGCGACGAGATTCCCGTCGTCAGGGTGAGCGCCCTCAAGGCCCTGGAGTGCGGCTGCGGCAAGCGCGAGTGCCAGTGGTGCGGCCAGATTCTCAAGCTGATGGACGCCGTGGACGACTACATCCCGGTGCCGGAGCGCCCCAAGGACCAGCCCTTCCTGATGCACGTCGAGGACGTCTTCTCCATCAAGGGGCGGGGCACCGTGCCCACCGGGCGCGTCGAGCGCGGCACGATTAAGGTCGGCGACGAAGTCGAAATCGTCGGCCTGCACCACGAGCCGCGCAAGGTGGTCATCACCGGCCTGGAGATGTTCCACAAGTCGCTCGACCAGGCCGAGGCCGGCGACGCCGTGGGGGCGTTGCTGCGCGGCGTGGAGCGCGACGAAATCGAGCGCGGCCAGGTGCTGGCGGCCCCGGGGTCTATCAAGCCGCATACCTACGCCGAGGCCCAGGTCTACGTGCTGACCAAGGACGAGGGCGGCCGCCATACGCCGTTCTTCAACGGCTACAAACCCCAGTTCTACATCCGCACTACCGACGTCACCGGCACCATCGAGCTGCCCGAAGGCGTGGAGATGGTCATGCCCGGCGACAACATCAACATGAAAATCAAGCTCATTTACCCGGTAGCCCTGGAGGAAGGGCTGCGGTTCGCCATCCGCGAAGGAGGCAGGACGGTAGGGGCCGGCACCTTTACCAAGATTCTGGAATAGTTTATGGCCAAGAAAGCGGAAGCCAGAGGCGTGATTTACCTTGCCTGTACCGAGTGCAAGGAGCGCAACTATACAACTACCAAAAACCGCAAGAACGACACGCAGCGCCTGGAGCTGAACAAATACTGCCCCCGCTGCCGGCAACACCGGCTGCACCGGGAGGCCAAGTAGCCGGCGCGGCCGGGGCTTGGGGGAAGTTGGGGCGATGACACAACCAGCGGCCACCAAAAAACGCCGGGGATTCCGGCTCTTTCGCTATTTCGGCGAAATTATCAATGAGCTGAAGAAGGTCGTCTGGCTCAGCCGGCGGGAGGTGCTTTACCTGACGGGTATGGTGCTCATCGTCACCATCATCGCCGGTGTCGTCCTGGGGGCGCTGGACTACGGCTTTTCCCAGCTGGTGAATAAGGTATTCGTGGGCGGGTAGCGACCGGCCCCGTGGGAATAGCCGGGCCGTCCGAAGGGGCGGCCAGCCGCCGTTTCCCCGGTTATCCCCGTAGTGAGGTTATCTGTGGCGGAGAATGACAAACAGTGGTACGTGATTCATACCTATTCCGGGCATGAAGAGCGGGTCAAGAAGAACCTGGAGCAGCGCGTCCACTTTATGGACTCCGGGGACGAAATTCTGGACGTGGTCATCCCCACCGAAGACGAGATAGAGGTGCGCGGCGGACGTAGGCGTACCGTTACCCGCAAGATTCTGCCCGGCTACGTGCTGGTGCAGATGAAAATGGACGAAAATACCTGGAGCATCGTGCGCAATACGCCGGGGGTTACCGGCTTCGTGGGCAGCGGCAACGTGCCCACCCCCCTGCGGGAAAAGGAAGTGGGCGAGATTATCAAGCAGATGACCGCCGAGGCCCCCAAGGTGAAGGTGGGCTTCCGCAAAGGCCAGAGCGTGCGCGTCACCGACGGCCCGTTCATCGATTTCGTCGGTGTCGTCGACGAGATAAATATGGAAAAAGGTAAAGTCAAGGTGCTTCTCTCCCTGTTCGGCCAGGAAACGCCGGTGGAGCTTGACTTTTTGCAGATAGACAAACTCTAACGTTTCCGCGGAGAGTAACATGGCCAAGAAAATTAAAGCCGTCATCAAATTACAAATACCCGCCGGGCAGGCGAATCCGGCCCCGCCGGTAGGCCCCGCCCTGGGCCAGCACGGGCTCAACATCATGGGCTTCTGCAAGGAATATAACGAGCGTACCGCCTCGCAGACCGGCTCGATTGTCCCGGTGGAAATCACCGTCTACGAAGACCGCTCCTTTACCTTCATTACCAAGACCCCGCCCACCTCCGACCTGCTCAAGAAGGCCCTGGGTCTGGAGAAGGCCAGCGGCACCGCCAGCCACGAAGAAGCCGGCACCCTCTCGCGGCAGCAGCTGCGCGAAATCGCCGAGCTCAAGGCCAAAGACCTCAACGCCAATACCGTCGAGGCCGCCGAGCGCATCGTCGCGGGTACGGCGCGAAGCATGGGGATAAAGGTGGAATAACATGGTAAAGCACGGCAAGAAGTATACCGAAGCGGCCGGCCTCGTCGAGAGGGAAAAGACCTACCAGCCCGAAGAGGCCATCGACCTGGTTAAGAAGACGGCCCCGGCCAAGTTCGACGAGACCGTCGAGCTGCACCTGCGCATGGGCCTCGACCCGCGCAACGCCCAGCAGCAGGTAAGGGGGGTGGCGCTGCTGCCCCACGGGCTGGGCAAGAAGGTGCGCGTGCTCGTCTTCGCCCAGGGGGAGGCCGAAAGGGTGGCCTCCGGCGCCGGCGCCGACTACGTGGGCGGCGACGACCTGATTAAGAAAATAGAGGAAGGCTGGCTGGACTTTGATACCGCCATCGCCATCCCGGAGATGATGAGCAAGGTGGGCAAGCTGGGTAAAATCCTGGGGCGCAAGGGCCTGATGCCCAACCCCAAGGCCGGCACGGTGGCCCAGATGAACGACCTGCCCCGCGTCATCGAGGACGCCCGCAAGGGCCGCGTGGAGTACAAGCTGGACAGGACGGCCATCATCCACGTGGCGTTGGGCAAGGTGAGCTTTGAGGACAAGATGCTGCTGGATAACCTGACGGCGGTGATGGAGGCGGTGGTCAAGGCCAAGCCCAGCGGCGCCAAGGGCCAGTACATCAAGAGCGCCTACATCACCACCACCATGGGGCCGGGCGTCAAGCTGGATCTGACCGCGGCCACCACGCTGACGGCCAGCTAGCTCGGGTTTTTAATATGTCTTTGGGGAGGGGCGCCAAGCCCCTCCTTTTCTATGTTATCTATTCCCACCCAGGCCGCCCCGTATCATCCACGGCTTAGCCCGGAGAAAAATCCTCCTTAATCCCCCTTTACAAAGGGGGACAATACATCTCGCACAATGGGTCGTCTCCCTTTCGTAAAGGGAGACCGAGAAGGATTTAGCCCAGGGGCGTTAGCCCCCCAAATCAATTTGTTATATCGCGATATATTATGCTATTCTTAGGGCAGAAGACCGGAATTTTTATATAATCAACCAAAACGGAAAGGAAAAAACCAAATGGCGGAATCAAAGTACGGCAAGTACATTTGCACGGAACTGGCACCCAACATCCCCCTGCCGCCCTACCGTGAATGGGAACGCGACATGATTGGCGACGGGCCATGGGAGGGCTACCACCGCGCCCTGGAGCACGTGGTCTGGACGGACGCCAACGTCATCCCCGGCGCTTTCTATTCCGAGATGGTCTGGCAGTGGAGCGAGAAGTACCCGGGCATCAGGCCGCGCCCGGTACTTACCCCGGAGCAGATAGAGGAAATGAAGAAGAAGCCGGGCGGCCAGGGAGTCCCGCCTCACTCGCACCCCTTCCCGGAGCTGCTCTCCTTCTTCGGGACGGACCCGAAACACCCGGATGACCTGCGCGGCGAGGTGGAGTTTTGGATGGAGGACGAAAAATACATCTTTACCAGGAGCTTCGTGGTCTACATTCCCGCCAACGTCGTCCACTGCCCGCTGCGTATCCTCCGCATGGACGATTCCTTCTTCCACTACACCATCGGCCCCGGTGGCGAGTACGTCTAACGGCCCGAATAATCAGATAGAAAGGAAACGCTCATGGCGAGAAAATACGAAAAGATGTTCGTGACCCGGGACAAGCCCGGCTACAAGTATCCCGCTTACATGCATTTAGATCCCGGGAGCACCCAGCGCCTGGTGTATATCGACGAGGAGACCGTCAAGGACGCCGAGTTCGGTTGCGAGAACATGTGGCTGCTGCCCGGCGACCCCAAAGAGCGGAAAGTCATGGATGCCAACACCCAGCCCTACGGCCGCTTCTTCGGCTTCTACAGCTTTAACTACGAAAACGTCCGCGACCTCTGCGCCGAGATAGAGGTCTACATCGGCGGCGAAAAGCACATCGTCAAGAGGAGCGGCGCCATGTTCATCCCGGGCGGGCTGGAGGTGGGGCCACTGACCTTCCGCAACATCACCCGGCCTGTCTTTTTCACCATCGAGTTCCCCTGTGGGGAAGGGCTGAAGAAGAAATACGTCTAGCCGGAACGCGTAGGTTCTCCGGGAAAAGGTGGGGGCTTTCTTTTGTTAATAACTTGAGGAGGACACCGGGATGGCCGAAACCAAGTACGGAAAATACATCGTTAGCACGCTCATGCCGCCGCCCGACGAGGCCCCCTGGGCCCCGCCGATATCGGTGGCGGGGAAGGGTAAAGGGGGGCGGCTCTTTTTCCTGGACGCCAACACCGCCCCGGGGGCCTTCTACACGGAGTGCGTCTGGGTGCTGCCGCGCCCGGCGGGCACCGGCCCGGCGCCGGGACGGACGGTCGGCACCGAGGCCCATACCCACGACTACGACGAGGTTATCGCCTTCATCGGCACGGACTTGAACGACCCCTACGATATGGGCGCCGAGGTGGAGCTGTGGCTGGAGGATGAAAAGCACATCATCACGCGGAGCTCGTTGGTCTTTATCCCCGCCGGGATGAAGCACTGCCCGCTGACCTTCCTGCGGGTAGATAAGCCGGTGTTCCACTTTACCACCGGGCCGGCCAAGAAGTACTTCTAAAAAAGACCGGCGGCCACCGGGGCGGTTTTGGCAAACGGACGGGCCGGGCCGTTAAGCCCGAACCCGCCCGCTTGATTCGACTGTGGGTCTGGATAGTACCGTTTACTTGACTTCGACGGTGGCGCCGGCCGCTTCCAGCTTCTGCTTGGCGGTGGCGGCCTCTTCTTTGGTAACGCCTTCCTTGACCGGCTGGGGCGCGCCTTCCACCAGGTCTTTGGACTCCTTGAGGCCCAGGGTGGTCAGCTCGCGGACGGCCTTGATGACGTTAATCTTGTTGGCGCCGAATTCCTTGAGGATGACAGTGAACTCGGTCTGCTCCTCGGCTTCCGCCGCGCCGCCCGCATCGGCCGCCGGGGCCGCTACCGCGGCTACCGCTACCGGGGCCGCCGCGCTGACGCCGAACTCCTCTTCCATCGCCTTGACCAGCTCGGCCAGCTCGACGACGGTCATGCCCTTGATGGCGGTGAGGATGCTATCCAGCGCCGCCGATTTCTTAGCCTTGGCCGCTTTGGGCTTGGCCTCTTCTTTGGCCTCGGCGGCCGCCTCTTTGGCCTGCTTCTCTTCGTCTGCCATGATTAGGCTCCCTCCAGTTGATTAATTCTTGCCTGCAGCACGCCCATGATGCCCCGCAGCGGGCCTGCTAGCACGTTGACCAGTCCGTAAATGGGGCTCTGCATCCCGGCCATGACCAGGGCCAGCAGCACCTCGCGGGAAGGCAGCCTGGCCAGGGTTTCCACCTCTTTGGCGGTGAGCATCCGGTCGGCCAGAAAGCCGCCCTTGATGCCGAGGATGGACTTGGTGGTGCGGATGTAGTCGGTGAGGACTTTGGCCGCCTCCGGCGCCTCGCCGTGGCCGAAAGCGATGGCCACCGGCCCCTCGAAGCTGGCCGCCAGGTCGTCCAGGCCGGCTTCTCGGGCGGCGAACTGCGCCAGCGAGTTCTTCACCACCCGGTACTCGATGCCCGCCTCCCGCAGCTTGCGGCGCAGGTTGGTGAGCTCGGACGTGGTCAGCCCGCGGTAGTCGGTCAGGATGCCCACCTGGCTGCGGGAGAGAATCTCCCGCAGGCCCTCCACCAGCTGCACTTTCTTTTCCGTTGGCATCGGTTACCTCCTGCCGTACCCATGAAAAATCCCCGCTCCGAAGGCGAGGATTGATAACGCAAGGTTGCGTTTTTTCATCCTCGGCAGGCCGTTCATTAAGCCCCCTGGGGGCACCCGCTGTCTTCGGACGCGATATTCAGTTAACGATTTATTCTAGCATAAAGAGGGGTGTATGTAAAGGGATTGGGTTCGGGGATGATTTTATACCTCACCCCCTTTGTCCCCCTCTCCAAACTCAAGATATTTTATGCCCGTTTATCTCCTGTTTGGAGAGGGGGAGTTTGATTTTAGAAGAGGGGCTTCGCCCCTCTTAAACACCCGTTCCTAAAAAGGGGAGTAGCCTGCGGAGAGGGGCGCCAGCCCCTCTCAAAATAGTCTTCCCCCTTCCCCTAGGGGAAGGGGGATAAAGGGGGATGGGGGAAAGGATTAAAGCTAAGCCGCCGATGCCACGAGGGTGGCCTGGATGGGAATAGA
>DAOUEP010000055.1:0-3149 GCA_034430515.1 Dehalococcoidales bacterium
ATAATTTAAAGAAACATGATTTCAAGATAGACCCCCTGGGCGAGGAAAACCTCATGGTCATTGCCCCCGGCCCCCTTACCGGCGTCTACCTGCCGTCCTCGGGGAAGAACTCCTTCGCGGCCATCTCCCCGGCCACCGGCCTCTACGGGGACTCGTCCATCGGCGGCGGCTTCGGCGTGGAGCTGCGCCAGGCGGGCCTCGACTGCCTCTCCGTCACCGGCAAGGCGCCGGAGCTATCCGTCCTCGTTATCGACGACAGCGCCGCCCGCATCGTGCCCATGCCGGAGCTCCGGGGCAAGACCTCGCTGGAGGCGGAGGGGCTTATCCGGGAGCGGCTGGACGTGCCCGGGGCGCACATCGCCACCATCGGCCCGGCGGGCGAGAACCTGGTCAGGTTCGCCTGCGTCAACGCCGACTGGGGCCGCAACGCCGGCCGGACGGGCTTCGGGGCCATCATGGGGGCCAAGAACCTCAAGGCGATTATCGTCGCCGGTCACCGCGACCTCCCCGTTCACGATATCGGCGCCCTGGTAGAAGAAGCCAACAAGGCCTATGCCTATCTTAAGGAGCATAAATATTTCAAGCTCTGGCAGCAGCAGGGGCTGATGAACGTCATCGAGTACGCCAACGACAAGGGCATCCTGCCCACCTACAACTTCAAGGACAGCGTCTTTACCCATCACGACCGCATCAACGGCGAGACCATGATGGAAAGCTATAAAATCGGCGATAACGCCTGCTTCGGCTGCGCCATGTGCTGCGGCAACATCTGCCTGGTAAAGAACGGCAAGTACGCCGGGACGGTGGTGGAGGGGCCGGAGTACGAGTCCTGCGCCATGCTGGGCTCCAATGTGGGCGTTGACGATTTCGCCGCCGTGCTCTCGGCCAACCAGCTCTGCGACGAGCTGGGGCTGGACACCATCTCCGCCGGTAACCTGGTCGGCGCCGTCATCGAGGGCTATGAGAAGGGCATCATCTCGCTGGCCGACCTCAACGGTCATGAAATCACCTGGGGCGACGACGACGCCATCCTCAACCTGCTGCGCATGATCGGCCACCGCGAGGGCATCGGGGACGTCATCGCCGACGGGGCGCGCCGCATCATCGAGGCCTGGCCGGAGATGGACAAGATTATCCTCCAGGTCAAGGGCTTGGAGCAGTCGGCCTACGACAGCCGCGCCGGCAGCTCCATGGCGCTGGCCTACGCCACCTCGGATATCGGCGCCCACCACACCCGCGCCTGGACCATCGCCCGGGAGATGGAGGAGGGTCAGGGCTGGTCGGATGAGGAGAGGGTGAAGACGGTGATTTACCACCAGACGCTGCGGCCCCTCTTCGATATGCTGGGAGTGTGCCGACTGCCCTGGATTGAGCTGGGCCTCAACGAGCGGCACTACGAGTACTTCTACAAGCACGTCACCGGTAACGAGTTGACTCTGGAGCAGCTCCTGGCGCTCTCCAACGATATCTATGACCTGACGCGCCTGATAAACGTACGGCTGGGGGTGAGCCGAATTGATGACAGCCTGCCCTACAAGGTTCACGCCAGCCCCCCGCTGACCGGCCCCAATGCCGGCAAGGTGGTGGATAAAGATGCCTTCCAGGGGCTCCTGTCCCGCTACTACCGGAGCCGCGGCTGGGACGAGGCAGGGCGCCCGCCCGCCGGTATCGAGAAGAAGTTTGAGGACTGAAAAACAGCGCTGGCTAGGTGAGCATGAGGACAACGCCGACAACCAGCAGGACGACACCAAGCGCCAGCAGAATGTAGAGTAATTTCATCACGCCCCCTTGGCAAGGCCTCAAGAATATGCAATATTGATGATAGGCATGGCGCCGAGGTTTTGTCAACGGGCATCTCATGGCCGCCCGTAACATTTTTATTACATCACATTAGGCATTCACTTGTCCTGTGGGGTGGCCTCCGGCGACCGGGGGGCCTGCTTGGCGGCGCCGGGGTGCCCGCGCAGCCGCTTGACGTTGACGCTAAAGGGCTTAATCCAGGCAATCTTGCGCCGCCCCCGGGCGAACCAGCCGCTGGCCCAGAACCGCCACATGAGCACCAGGATGACCAGCCCTATGACCCCCAGTATCGCAAAATACCCCCATTTCCAGTGCAGCTCCGGCATGTAATCGAAGTTCATGCCGTAGATGCCGGCCAGCAGCGTCAGCGGCAGGAAGATGGTGGCCACCACGGAGAGGACGCGCATCGTCTCGTTCTGCCGGTTGGCCACGGCGGAAAGGTAGGTGGCCAGGGCGTTCTCCGCCCGGTCGCGGATGGTCTGGTTCAAATCTTCGATACGGACGAGGTGGTCGTAGATGTCCCGGTAGAATATCTGCGCCTCCGTCTTGATGAGGGGGAACTCGCCGCGGCTCATGCGGTGGAGCACGTCCCGCTGCGGCGACATGACGCGGTGCACCCGCAGGGTGGAGCGCTTCAGCTTCATGATGCCGTCCAGCGTCACCGGCTGGGGCTGGCGGATGACCGCCTCGTCGATGGCGTCGGCCACGTCGTTCATGCTGTCGATGGCAGGCATGACGTTGTCCACCAGGGCATCGATGATCTCGTGCGCCAGGAAATCGGCGCCGCGCTTCATCACGCGGCTGTCCTGGCGCACCATGCGCTCCACCTCGGTGACGCTGTAGAGCGGAAAGTTGTGGCTGCTGATCACGAAATGTTCGCCCAGGAACAGCCCCAGCTCGGCCGTCTCCACGTAGTCCGACTCGACGACATGGTTGATGCCGTGCACCACGATGAAGATATAGTCCCCGAAATCGTCCAGCTTGGGCGGGTGGATCCGGGGGTTGACGCAGTCCTCGACGGCCAGCGGGTGCAGGCCGAGCTGCTGCTCCATGAAAGCCCCATCATCCGCGGTGGTCTCGAAGAAGTCCAGCCAGAGCAGCCCCCGCTTCGTCTTGTATAACCTGGCAATCTCCTCTTCGGAAAGGTCTTCACGTAGATCGCCCTCCGGCGGCATGTAAAACGCTTTTACCCGCATGGCAAACCCTCCTAACAGCTATGGCTAATTATATAATTTACGGAAAAACATGCAAGCCCCCGGCTAATTGCAGCCTCAACTCAGTATTTATGTAAAGCTAACGGTACCCCGCCATCATTAACATCTTGTTTATCTTACCCGCCCCGCCGTTTA
>DAOUEP010000056.1:0-4319 GCA_034430515.1 Dehalococcoidales bacterium
CTGGCCGGAGAAGGGCTCTGCTTTCCCCCCGACCCCCAGAGCTTCGCGGGGTGTACCATGGGCGGGGTAATCGCCGAGAACTCCGGGGGGCCTTCCTGCCTCAAATACGGCGTCGCCAAGCAGTACGTGCTGGGACTGGAGGTGGTGCTGGCCGACGGGCGCATCGTCAGGCTGGGCGGCCTGACGCCCAAGAACCGCACCGGCTACGAGCTGGTGATGCTCTTCACCGGCTCCGAGGGCACGCTGGGGGTCATCACGCGTATCACGCTGCGGCTGCTGCCGGTGCCGCCGGCCAGCCAGACCATCGTGGCCGTCTTCGGCGACGTGGCCACCGCCGGCGAGACCGTCACCGACATCATCGCCCGCGGCGTCCTGCCCGCCAAGGTGGAGTTCGTCGATAGCTGGACGTTCGGTAAGTTCCGGGGGCTGCTGCCGGATAAAGTCCTCGACGAGTCCGAGGTCATCCTGCTCATCCAGGTGGACGGCCTGCCGGAGACGGTCAAGGCCGAGGCCGAGCGGGTGGCGGCGCTCTGCCGCGCCACCGCCGGGGACGTGCGCGTGGCCGCCGACACCGCCGAGGCCGAGCGGTACTGGCAGGTGCGCAGCGCCCACTTCTCGGACATCTCCTCGCGGGCGCGCACCATCATCAACGAGGACGTCTCCGTGCCGCGCGATAAAATCGCCGACTTCATCCGCCTCGGCCAGGAAAGCGCCCGCCGCCACGACGTGCCCCTTTCCTTCGCCGGGCATATCGGCGACGGCAACTTTCACCCGGTGGTGCTCACCGATAAGGACGATAAGGAGCACTTCGCCCGCGCCCTGGCCTGCATCGACGAGATTATCGAGATAGCTATCGCCCTGGGGGGCGTGCTCTCCGGCGAGCACGGCATCGGGCTGGAGAAACAGCGCTTTCTGAAGAAGGCCATGGACCCTGCGGCCATTGATATTATGAAGCAGATTAAGGCGGTTTTAGACCCCAAGCACATTCTTAATCCCGGTAAAATCTGGGAAGAAACGCCTGATGAAAAATAATCCCGCCCTCGAACCCTTAAAACAGTTCGAGGCCGACCTGGACAAGTGCACCCGCTGCGGCTTCTGCATGTCGGCCTGCCCCGTTTACCGCGAGGAGAAGGTCGAGTCGGCGGTGGCGCGCGGCAAGCTCAGTCTCGTCCGCGCTCTCCTCGACGGGGAGCTTACGCTAAATGCCGGCCTGGCCGACAAGCTCAACATGTGCACCCTCTGCGGCACCTGCGCCGAGAACTGCCCGGCGGGGACGGAAGTCCCGGCGGTGCTCACCGCCGCCCGCGCCGCCAAGGTCAGGCAGCGGGGCGTGCCCTTCCCCTACAACCTCATCTACCGCTGGCTGCTGCCGCGGCGGCGGCTCTTCGGCGGGGTGGTGCGCTTCGCCTCCTGGTTCCAGGGCATCTTTATGCCCAAGACGCAGGGGACGATACGCCACCTCTCCATGTTCCTTTCGGCCCTGGGCAAGGGCCGGCACATCCCCCGGATAGCCCCCAAATTCCTGCGCCAGCAGGTGCCCGAGCTGAACCTGCCCCCGGCGGGCGTAGCGACGCAGTACACCGTGGGCTATTTCACCGGCTGCATGACCGATTTCGTCTTCCCGGAGGTGGGCCGGAAGATAATCGGCTTCCTCACCCGTAACGGCGTAGAGGTGCGCGTGCCGCGGGGGCAGGGGTGCTGCGGGGCGCCGGTCTTTCTGGGGGCGGGCGACTTCGCCACCGGCCGCCGGCTTGCCGACGCCAACGTCGCGGCCTTCCGGGACGTGGACTACGTGATTACCGACTGTGCCACCTGCGCCTCGGCCATCAAGGACTACGTGAAATTCCTGGCCGATAGCGACGCCCGCAAGCGCGACTACGCCGCCCTGGGCGACAAGATAAAGGACATCACCGAGTTCCTGGTGGACGTCCTCAAGTTGCCGGCCTCGGCCTACCGCGTCGCCGCGGAGTTCCGCGGCCGGACGGTTACCTGGCACCAGCCCTGCCACCTGGGGCGTCACCTGGGGGTGAAGGAACAACCGCGTCAAATCCTTAAGTCGCTCAAGGGTATCAAGTACGTGGAGATGCCCGGCGCCGATACCTGCTGCGGCATGGCCGGCACTTTCAGTATTTATTATTACGACCTCTCCCGCCGCATTGCCGATAAAAAAATGGACGCCATTGACGCCACCGGCGCCGATGTCGTCGTCACGGACTGCCCCGGCTGCCAGATACAGCTTACCGACGGCACCCTGCGGCGCGGCGCCCCCCGGCAGGTGCGCCACGTCATGGAGCTTTTCGAGTAACCGGCCGTAACGATGCGCATATCCATGAAATACGGAGAAAATCAGAGCAATCGCCAATTTGTCACCTTGCAGGCATTATAGCTGACCGATATTCGCCACTTGACAATGTGTAAATGAGTGGATAGACTATTAACCTGTTAATGTTCCGGCGGGATTTACCGGGAGAGGGGCGATGACCGAGAAAAAGCCGAAAAACAGAAAAACCCCAAAGCAACCGACCGCGAGAAAACCCTACCGCAGTTCCACGCCGATGACGGTGACAAACAAGGCAGCCGAGGATATGGCGCAGCAGTACCTGGATATAGCCGGAGTGATGATTCTGGCGATTGACGCCGGTGGAAAAGTGACCCTGATAAATAAAAAGGGCTGCGATATCCTGGGGTACACGGAAGAGGAGATAATCGGCAAGAACTGGCTCGATACATTTATTCCCAAGGATAGAGTGGCGGAGCTGGAAGACCTTGAGCAGAAGTTTAAGGCCGGGGAAATCACCTCGATGGAATACCACGAAAACCCGGTGCTCACCCGGAGTGGCGAGGAGAGGCTCATCGCCTGGCACAATACGGTGATGACCGATAAGGCGGGTAACATCACCGGCTATCTCAGTTCCGGGATGGACATCACCGAGCGCCGCCGGGCCGAGGAGGAGCTGCGCCTGCAGCGGGATTTCGCCCAGGGCGTCTTCGATACGGCGCAGGCCATCATGCTGGTGCTGGATAAGGAAGGCCGGATTAACAACTTCAACCCCTACCTGGAGGAGATATCGGGCTACAAGCTGGAGGAGGTACGGGGCAGGTACTGGTTCGATACCTTCGTACCCGGACAGTACCGCAATAAAATCAAGAATTTATTCGATAAAGCCATCGACGATGTCAGGACGCGGGGCAGTACCACCCCCATCGTCACCAAAGACGGGCGCTTGCGTGAAGTGGAATGGTACGACAAAACTCTTAAAGACCTCAGCGATAATGTCATCGGGCTGCTGGCCGTCGGCCACGATGTCACCGAGCGGAAAAGGGCCGAGGAAAAGCACCAGACAATCCTGAGTACAGCCCTGGACGGTTTCTGGATGATTGATTTAAAGGGCAAAATACTCGAAGTTAACGATTCATATTGTAAGATGGTGGGCTATACGCGGGAGGAATTCCTGAAGATGTCCGTCGCGGATATCGAAGCCCTGGAGAATACCAAGGATATTCTGCAACACGTAAAAAAAATAGTTGCGCGAGGTTCCGACCGGTTTGAGACCCGGCATAGAAATAAGCAAGGTTGGATAGTAGATGTTGATGTCAGTGCCAATTACCTTGACGTGGGGGACGGGCAGATATTTGTCTTCGTCCGGGACATAACCAGGCGAAAGCAGGCCGCGGAGAGGATAGAACACCTCAACCGCACGCTCCGCTCTATCCTCGTTATCAACCAGCTAATCACCCGCGAGAAGGACCGCGACGCATTGATTAAAGGCGTCTGCGAAAACCTGGTTTCCTGCGGCTGCTGCAACGCCGCCTGGGTGGCCCTGCTGGACGAATCTCACAAGCTGGTAGCCCACAGCGTCGCCGGTTTCAGCGGCGATTTCTCGCCGATGGTCGAGATACTGAAGCAGGGTAAATTACCGCCCTGCGTCCGCAAGACGATGGACCAGACAACGGTCGTCATCACCGAAAACCACAGCACCGCCTGTACGGGGTGCCCGGTGCGGCCGGAAAAGACCGCCGTCGGTGGTATGTCCGTCAGGCTGGCGCACGGGGATAAAACCTTCGGCATTCTCTGCGCCTCAGTGCTACCGGAGACGCTGGCCGATAAGGATGAGATATCCCTCTTTAAAGAAGTCGCCGACGATATCGCCTACGCCCTCTACAATATGGAACTGGCCGACCAGAACGAGCTGCTGGAGCAGGAGCGCCTGAGGAGAGCCAAGCTGGAATCCATCAGCACCCTGGCCGGGGGCATTGCCCACGACTTCAATAATCTCCTTACGGGGATTATGGGCAATATAGGGCTGGCCAAGATGAAT
>DAOUEP010000057.1:0-3964 GCA_034430515.1 Dehalococcoidales bacterium
TCGGGCCGCAGGTGCCCCAGGTCGAGCCGGGCGATGCCCTGGACTTTCAAGTCGTCGAGGAGGGCGCCGAAAAAATCCGGCTCGCGGCCGGGGGCGGTGATAAAGTCCTGGTAGTCGCAGACAGCGGTATCGCCCATGAAGAGGGCGGTATTTTCCTGCCGCCGCAGCGGGGCCAGGCCGATGGCCTTGCCCCCCTCCCACACCTCCCGGATAAAGGGCTGGCTGCCCCCGCCGAAGACCCGCCACCAGGCGCCGAGCCAGGCGGGCAGCACGAAAGGGCAGGGCCAGACGAGGCCGCCATCGGCGGCGGCATAGCGCGAAAAGAGGTCGTCCGGGGTCAGGGCGGTAACGGTGCAGCTCATAGTCTATATTAAGTCTAGCACGCCGCCCCGGCGGCGGCAAACGATAAATATCACATGGCGCCACCGTATTGACAGGGCATCGGCCGATGGGCTAATCTCTGGGCAGGCCAGCGCTGACAACGGGAGGGCAAACGATGCACCTGGAGAGCCTGCTATCCGATGAAGACCGCCAGATTCGCGCCGCGGTCAGGGATTTCACCCAGAAGGAAATCATCCCGCGTACTAAAAAACTGGAGGCCGACTACAATCTCGTCGAGGACGTCCATCAGAAGCTGGTCGACCTGGGGATTCAGGCGGCGGGGTATCCCGCGGCCTACGGAGGCGGTGACGCCTCGTCGACCTCCCTGGGCATCATCTGTGAGGAGCTGGCCAAAGGCGACGGGGGCATCAGCCTCTCCGTCGGCATCAACTGGGGCCTCATCCTCAAGCCGGCCGTCGTGGCGGGGAACAAGGCGGTCATGGACCGGTTCATCCCCGCCTTCTGCAGCGGCCGGCTGGCCTACGCCTGCCTCTCCATGACCGACGAGGCCGGCGGGGCGGACTCGGAGAACCCCCTCCTCGCCGGGGCCGGCATCAAGACGACGGCCCGGCTGGAAGGGGACGAATACGTCATCAACGGCAGTAAGGCCTGGCCCACCCACGGCGGCATCGCCGACTGCTACCTGACCGTCTGCACCACCGACCCCGGTGCCGGTGACGACGGCGTCGCCCTGATTTACGTCCCCAGGGACGCCCCGGGGCTGACCTTCGGGAAACCGGAAAAGAAGATGCTCTTCAAGACCTCCGTCAACGGCTCGGTGCACTACGACAACGTGCGGGTGCCCCAGGAGCTGCGCCTGGCCGGGCCCGGTACGGACGCCAATTTCTACCACTTCATCGCCGCGGGCACCGGCTGGCACTCGGCCACCATGGCTCTGGGTATCGCCGAGCGCGCCTTCGAAATCGTGCTGGACTATACCGGGGAGCGTACGGGCGGTTTCAAGCCGGTGCGGCAGCACAGCATCGTCGCCGGGATACTGGCCGATATGGCCATCGGCATCAGCATGATGCGCGCCAGCATCTACAATCTGAGCTACATGCTCGACCACCTGGATAGCTACGGCCCGCCCTGGACGCCGGAGTTCATTTCCAAGGCAGCCGCCACCAGGGTCTACGCCGGGGACATGGCGGTGGAAATCGTCAACAAGGGCGCCGAGCTGCTCGGCTCGATGGCCATCTCCGAGGACTTCCACTACGAGAAATGCCTGCGGGACGCCAAGATAACCCAGCTCTGGCTGGGCGGGCAGCAGATATCGCGCTACCGGGTGGCCCGGGGCTACTACGACCTCAAGAACTGGGCCTAGAAGAGCACGCCGTCGCCGAGGTTGGCGGTGTACTGGTAGACCTCGACGCGGGGCTCGCCAGCGCAGATATCCAGGACGGTCTCCTTGTATTCCGGCGATTTCAGGTAAGCCTCGAAGTCCTCTCTGGTCTCCCAGAGCAGCAGGGCGCCCTGGGCGGACGTCTCCGGGTCCATGACGAAGAGCTTTTCCCTGAGCCCCTTTATCCGGCGGCACCCTTCTACCACCCTGGCGAGGTGCTGGCGGGCGACGGCGGTATCGGCCAGCCCCTTCTTGACCTCCGGCTTCACGTCGAAACGGACGAAAACGGCTATCATCGCACCGACTCCTTAACCAAATTCGGGCGGGAAGTGATTACTTGCTCTCGGGCAAAATACCCTTGAGGTGGGGGAATTTATCTATCTGGTGGGGGAAAATCAGTGCCTGGGTAAAGGCCTTGTTGAACCCCGGCTCCACGGTAAGCTCGACGTAGTCGACCTCGCGGGCGCGCTTGTCGGCCTCGGTGCGTTTATCGGTATTGAGCAGGGCCAGGCGGGCCCCGTCTCCGGCGGCGTTACCCACCGCCACGACGCGCTTGGGGTCGCAGTCGGGGAAAAGCCCGATGACCGCCGCCGACATTTTATCAATATAGCTGCCGAAGGCCCCGGCCAGGACGACCTTATCGATTTTCTTAATACCCAGCTTGTTCATCATGACGCGGGTGCCGGAGTACATCGCCCCCTTGGCCAGCTGGATGGCGCGGATGTCCTTCTGGCAGATGACGATGTCCTGCCCGATGGCAGTTTCGGCGGTGCGGGCGATGACGAACTCCGGCTCGTCGTTAGTAGTGCGCAGGCGGTCGGACTTGAGGCCGCTGACGAAGCGCCCGCCCTTGTCGATAATCCCCGCCAGGAACATCTGGGCGGCGCAGTCGAAGATGCCGGAGCCGCAGATGCCCCGCGCACCGATGTCTTTGACCTCGGTGTTCCAGCCGTCGTTGCCGATGACCTTGAACCGCACCTCCAGGGTCTTGGGGTCGATTTTGACCTTCTCGATGGCGCCGGGGGAGGCCCGCATGCCGTGGCGTATCTCCGCCCCCTCGAAGGCCGGGCCGGTGGCACAGGACGAGGAGAGCAGTTTGTTGCGGTTGCCCAGGAGCAGCTCGCCGTTGGTGCCGATATCAATAATGAGCGCCATCTCATCGTGGTTGTAGGGCTCCTCGGCGATGAGCACGCCGACGTTATCCGCCCCGACGAAGCCGGCCTCGATGGGCAGGACGTGGACGTAGGCCCCCGGCGCGATGCCGATGCCCAGGTCGCGCGCCTTGACGTCCACGGAGTGATGGATGGCCGGGGTGAAGGGCGTCCGGCCCAGGTTACGGGGATTGATGCCCAGGAAGATATGGTGCATGCAGGTATTGCCGACCACGGCCATATCAATGATGTCGGCACGCCGGAGGCCGGCCTTGGCGGCGGCCCGCCGGGCAATCTCGTTGATGCCCTTGATAATGGCCCGCTTTAATTGCCTCAGGCCGCTGCGGCCCTTGGCGGCGTAGCCGATGCGGGACATGACGTCCTCGCCGTAGGACACCTGCGGGTTCATCATGGCGTCGGTCGCCAGCACCTCGCCGGTAGTTAAGTCGCAGAGGTAGCCGGCCACCGTGGTCGTGCCGATGTCCACCGCCAGCCCGGCGCCGCGCTCCCGCTTCCCCGGCGCCACGGCGATGATTTCCTCGCCCTGCCACACCGAAACGGTCACCTTCCAGTCGCCCCGTCGCACCGCCGTTTGCAGGTCGGTGAGCACGGGATAATCTATTCGCAGGTTTTTTAGTTTATATTCTTTGGCCAGCGCCTGCTGGAGGCGCTCCCAGTCGCCCCGATTGTCGTGCAGGGTGGCCGGGGGCAGCGTCACGTAATATTTCCTGACCGCCGGCTTGAGGGTCATTTCGCGGTCGGTGGCCTCCTTGCGCACCACCTGCTGGCCCTTGCGGCTCGCCTCGGGGACGAAGACGACCACATCGCCGTGGACGCGCGTCTGGCAGGCCAGCCGGTAGCCCTTGCGAATCTGGTTTTTGGTGAGGAAGTCATCCTGGCGCGCCGAGATGACCTCCACCGAGGCCAGGGACGACTTGATGCCGTACTTGGGAAAGCGGCCTTGCTCGATTTTTATCCGGCACTTGCCGCAGGTGCCCTTGCCTCCGCAGACGCTCTCGATGCCGGCGCCGAGCTTGCGGGCGGCCTCCATGATGGTGGCGCCGTCCTCCACCTTGCCGCGGCGGCCGGA
>DAOUEP010000058.1:0-19560 GCA_034430515.1 Dehalococcoidales bacterium
CGCCGGGCGGCGAGACCAGCCCCGGCAAGATTGCCGTCTCGGCCCGCTCCGAGGAAATAGGCGACGACATCGGCGAGATTGACGCCACCGTGGAGGGCGACGACGCCAAGATTGCCTTTAACGGCAAGTACCTTACCGACGTGCTGAGCGTGCTGCGGGAGACATCGGTGGCGCTGGAGGTGACCAATCCCTCGTCCCCCGGCCTCATCCGCCCGGTGGGCAGCGATAACTACACCCACGTGGTCATGCCCATGTTTGTCCAGTGGTGATTTAGAATATTTTAGATAATCCCAAGGGGGAACTAAGATGCTCCCCCCTCCTAATCACCCCGCCCCCCATTAGCGTTCCCTCCCCAAAAAATGTTAGAATCGGGGCGTTCCGGCGAATTAATTAAGTCTGACGCCAGCGGAGGTACTCGTATGATGGATAGAAACCCCAAAATCGGCCCCCTCGCCATGGAGAAAACCAAACTGAAGCAAGACGCCCTGGCCGGGGAGGTGGCCGTGGTTACCGGCGGGGCGGGCAACGTGGGCCTGGGCGTGGCCCGGAGCCTGGCGTGGTTGGGAGCTAAGGTAGTAATTGCCGACGTAACCCCGGAGCCGGGTCAGGCCGCCGAGGAGCTTATCAACGGCGAGAGCGGGCCGGGGACGGCCCTGTTCGTCACCACCGACGTTTCCGACGAGGCCTCCATGAAGGCCATGGCCGATAAGGCCTTCGCCACCTTCGGAAAGGTGGATATCCTGGTCAACAACGCCATGATTATGTCCCTGGGGGCGCCCGTCCTTGACTCGACACTCTACCAGCTTGACCGCCAGTACGAGATAGCGGCGCGCGGCACGTTCATCGGCATCCAGCTTTTCGTGCCCGGCATGCGGGAGCGGCACCACGGCGTGGTGACCTACATGTCCACCGCCTTCAGCCACCCGGTGGGGCCCAGTAACTACTGCGCCGCCAAGGCCGCCGCCACCTCCCTGATGATGTCCCTGGCGGCGGAGCTGGGGCCGGTGGCGGAATCGGGCATTGCCGTCTTTACCTTCATCCCGGCGGGGGTCGGCTTTCCCCGCAGCGCGGCGCCGCTGACTCCCGAACTAAAGGAGAAATTCAAGAATTTCAAGATGCCCGACATGCCCGGCTACGCCGGGATGATTCCGGCCGAGGACGCCGGGGCCGCCCTGGCCTACTCCATCGTCCGGGCCGCCGACCTGCACGGCTCGGGGATAATGATTGGGCAGGCCTTCCGGCAGATGGACTGGCCGTATCCCAAGCCGGAGACGGTGCCCCAGAGCGATTTCCAGCGCCTCAACGACATGGCCCTGCCACTGGTTTTCGCCTTTATGGGGCCCGGCTTCCCCGACCCGAAGGTGCCGCTGATGCCGATTAACCGGCAGTAGCGTTAGAGGGAGAACGGAAAATACCCTGAACCTGTATTATGAAGAATACGCGCCAGACAGCGGCGAAACACCCGCCCAAGGTATTTGCCCCCGGCCAGATTGGTAACCTCAAGCTGCGCAACCGCACCATCCGGGCCGGCTGTTTCGAAGGGATGTCCCCCCGGTCGGCACCTTCCGAGGCCTTAATCGAGCACCACCGCCGGGTGGCGGCCGGCGGCATCGGCATGACGACGGTGGCCTACTGCGCCGTCTCCCGGGACGGGCTGGCCTTCGCCCAGGAGATGTGGCTGCGCGAGGCAATCGTCCCCGACCTTAAGCGCCTCACCGACGCCGTGCATAAGGAGGGGGCCGCCGCCTCGATTCAACTGGGGCACTGCGGCTTTTTCGCCAGCAGAAGCGCCACCGGGCAGGCGTCCATCGGCCCCTCGCGCAAGTTCTGCCTCTTCCGCTACAGCCGCTGCCGGGCGATGACCGAGGATGATATCGAGCGGGTGCGGGAGGACTTCGGCCATGCGGCCCGCCTGGCGATTAAGGCCGGCTTCGACGCCATTGAAATTCACGCCGGGCACGGCTACCTGCTCAGCCAGTTCCTCTCTCCCTGGACAAACCGCCGCCGCGACGGCTACGGCGGCTCCCTGGAAAACCGCCTGCGCTTCCCCGCTTCAGTAGTCAGGCACGTCCGCGAGGTCGTCGGCCCGGGCTATCCCCTGCTGGTAAAGATGAACTGCGAGGACGGCTTTAAGGGGGGGCTGACCATCGACGAAGCGGTGCGGGCGGCGTGGCGCTTCGAGGCCGAAGGCGCCAGCGCTCTGGTGCCCAGCTGCGGGTTTACCGCCCGCACCTCGTTCCACATGCTGCGCGGCCAGGTGCCGATACGGGAATACGTCAAGTCCGAGAAGAACCCCATCACCAAAATAGGCATGGCGCTGTTCGGGCGCTTTATCGTCCGGGAAGTCCCGTTTCGGGAGCTGTTTCTCCTCGACCTAGCCGGGCACATCCGGGACGCCGTTAAAATCCCGGTGGTCTATATCGGCGGCGTCGGCTCGCTGGCCGATATGGAAAAGGTGATGGCGGCGGGCTTCGACTTCGTGCAGCTGGGGCGGGCCGTTATCCGCGACCCGGACATCATCAGGAAGATGCAGGCCGGGGAGATAACCGCTACCGACTGCGACCACTGCAACCGCTGCGTCGCCGAGATGGCCGCCGCGGGCGTGGCCTGCGCCGCCGAGACCAGGGGATTCAGGCGCAAGGAATACCGCTAGGCCGGATACTTGTAGTTTATCAGGGCGATAAAAAAGACGTTGATAAACAGGTGGATGAGAAAGGCCGGCCAGTAGGACTTGCCCCGGTAGGCCACGTAGCCGAACAGGAGCCCCGTGAAAATGGTGCTCACCGTCTCCAGTTCCGGCTTGCCCAGGTGCAGCAGGGCGAAGGGAATCATCTGGAGCAGGATGCTGCCTTCTTTGAACTTTTCCCGTAGGCCGAAGAGCAGGAAGCCCCGGTAGAGAAACTCCGAGGCGCCCAGCGACAGGCAGGCCGTAAAGAACAGGTAGGCAAAGCTGAAATCCGGCTCCCGGTAGTAGTTCTGCAGCGCCGGGCTGAACGAAGAGGCGTAGAGAATGGCCGCCGCTATCAAACAGATGACGACGACGTAAAAGCCCCACACCCGGGGACTGCCCAGCCCCAGACCGAACTTGAGGGGATTTTTACGCAGGACGACCAAAATGACCGCCAGGGGCAAAAGGCCGTAGTAGATAAACAGGCTCAGCCACTCCTGGCCGATGGGATGGTAGCGGTGCAGGGAGATGAAGAGGACGGCGAACACGACGACGATTAGCTCCTGGCCGTATCCCCTCAGGAACCGGCCCAGGGCCCCGAACTCTTCGCGGAGAAAAGGCTTCACCTCTAGAGTTTATCCGCTGGACGCGCCAAAGGCAAGCGGCGCGAGGCCTCGCAGTGCTCTAGGAGGCCGCCCGTTTGGCGCGTCGCTGCCGCATATCGTCCCACCAGACGACCAGCCCCGGCATGACCGTAATGGTAATCAGCAGGCAGAGGAAGACGCCGACGACGGTGGCGACGCCGAAATCGCGTATCATGACGAAGTTGGAGGCGATGAGCACCCCGAAGCCGCCCAGCGTCGTCAGGGCGGTGGTGACGATGGCCCGCCCTATCTTGGCGATGGCCGTCACCATGGCGTCCCGCGGCGACAGGCCGCGCTGCTTCTCCTCCTCGTAGCGCCCCAGCAGCAGCACCATGAACTCGGTGCAGATGCCGATGATGAGCACCCCCATGACGGCCGTGAGCGGGTTGAGGGGGATGCCGATGAGGTACATGTCCAGCGACGACCAGGCGAGGACGGCCCCGACGGGGACGATGGTAAAGAGGGTGATGCCGAGGCGCCGGTAGGCCAGCAGCAGGACGATAAAGACGGCGCTGAGGCAGATGACGTTCATGGTGAGGCGCTGGCCGATGATGGCGTCGATAATGCTGGCCCCCAGGACGAAACTGCCCGCCGGCGAAACGCTGACGCCTTCCGGCGGATTCAGCTCGGCCTTGAGGCTCTGCAATAGGTCGTGCGTCTCCTCCATGGGGAGGTAGCTCACGCTGAAAGAGGCGCTGGCGGCGAGGCCGTCGGCGGAGATTACCTGGTCGCGGTAGAGCGCCGGGGCGCCCTCCAGGATGGCGTCAATAACCGCCTGCGGGGGAATCACGCCCCCGGTGGCCGCGGTCACCAGCGTGGCCGGGCTGGCCACGGAGATAAGCTCGGGATGATTGGCCAGGGCCTCGGTCTGGTAATTATTGAGCCAGGTCAGGATTTCCGGGCTGGCGATATCGCTATCGGCCTCGATGAGGAAGTCGAGCGTCCCGCTGGTGCCCAGGATATGGCGCAGCTCCCGCATCTCTACCAGGGCCGGGGTATCCTGCGGCATCAGCTCCTGGTAGTCGGTATTGACCGGCAGCCAGTGGTCGACGACGGCGCCGCCGACGGCAAAGAGGACGGCGATGATAAATATCCACAGGGTATTGTTCACCGCCAGCTTACCTATCCGTCCCAGCACCTTCTCGATGCGGCCGCTGGCCTCCACCGAGGCCGCCTTGAGCTTTTTGATGGGGACGCGCTTATCGCCCCGGTAGACGATGCTGTGCAGCAGGAAGAGGCTGGTGATGAAGCTGATGACGATGCCGATGGCCAGCACCATGCCGAAGTCCTTAATCATGGGGACTTCGGAGATATAGAGGGTGATGAAACCGATGATGGTGGCCAGCAGCGCCAGACCGACCACGGGGAACATCCGGGTGGCCGAGCTGACGATGGCCCGGCCGACGCTGGGGCTGCGGGTAATTTCCTCCTGATAGCGGTTGTGGAACTGGATGGAGAAATCTATGCCCAGGCCGATGAGGATGGGCAGCACCGCCATGGTGGCCATGGTCATCGGCACGCCCACGTAGCCCATCAGCCCGAAAGTCCACAGGGCGCTCAGGCCCACCATGAGCAGCGAAAGCAGCCGCCAGCGCACCCGGAAGATCAGCATGAGGATGATAAGCATCACCCCCACCGAGAGGGCCAGCAGCAGGGTGATGTTAGAGCCGATGCCCTGGGCGATGGCATCAATCAGCTTGGGCGATGAGACCACCGAGAATCTTACCCCGGTCAGGGTATTCTCGTTAAAAAAGGCCTCCACGTCCTGGGTGGCCTGGAGTTCTCCCTCGTCGCCCAGGCCGCCCTGCGGCGTGACGATAATCAGGGCGTGATGTGTATCGGGGACGAGGGACGCCAGCGCCGGGTTGATATTGCCCTCGGCGTCGTAGAGGACGGCGGCGATGAAGGCCGGGTCGTCGTAGGAGGGCAGGCCCGCCTCCAGTTGCGCCGCCCGCAGCACGTCCAGGGGGCTGACGATGGTGCGGTAGCGCGTGTCGGCGCCAAACTGCTGCTCGAAATAGACCAGGACGTCCAGGTTATCCGGCGAGAAGATGTCGTCGAGGCTGCCGGTAAGCAAAATGCTGATGGGTTCCCCGCCGAAATCCGCCTGGTAGCGCTCCGTCGCCCGGGAGATGGCGGAGTCCGGCGCTACCAGGGCGTCGAAGCCGGTATCCGTTTCCAGACGGGTTATGCCGGGTATCGCCGCCGCCGTCAAGGCCACGGCCAGGGCGATGAACCACCAGGAGCGGCGTACCACCAGCCGCGCCAGTATTTCGGGTATCCTCTTCATCTGGCATCACCTCCGCCTTGCTGCCGGGAGATATTCGTATAGAGCATCCGGGCGACCGCGGCGGCCTTCTCCAGCTGCGCCTCCGTCAGGCCGTCGAGGAGCTGTTCGATTTGAAACTGCCCGGAGAGCCAGAGCCGGTTGATAAGCTCCTGCCCCGCCGGGGCCAGCGCGGCGATAACCCGCCGGCGGTCCCGGGGGTCGGTCTGGCGCATTACCAGGCCTTTCTTCACTAAATTATCGACGATGCCGGTGGCCGTGGAAAGGGCCACGTCCATCTCGGCGGCGATGACGCTCATGCGGGAGGCCCCCCGGGCGTGCAGCACCAGCATCACGCGCAGCTGGGCTACCGTCAGGTCCAGCGATAGCCACTCCGCCGGTACGGCGATGGGTATGGCGCTGAAGATGTCCCCGGACATCTTCAGGATTTCATCTACCAGGGCGGCTTCATTACGGGACATCGGGTTAGTTGCCTCCGCAGCAATATTTAGCTTATACCGAAATACATTATACAGTCGGTTGCCCTTTCTGTCAACTCACAGAAACATCACAGTTTGACAGGTAAAGCCCCCCGGTGCTAAGATACGAGCGAAACCATATCAGGAACCGGCTCCTAAGCTGCATTACCTAAACCCGCACGGGCACGGTGTGCAGCCGGTGGGCTTAAGGCCCCGACGTTGTCACGGGAAACGGTGGCAACTCCCGCCATTGGAAAGGAGGCACCATGGTTCGTGCAACCCGAAAGCGCCCGGAGATTATCCGGCGTTTTTTGTTTCCAATCCCCCGGTAGCGGCGCTGCCCCCTGCTCTAAAAACTATCCCGAGATTATTTTTTAAGGAGAAATCTTACGATGCAAAAATCGTTTCTTCCCGGCCGGCTTACGGCCCTGGTCGGCCTGATACTGGCGCTAACGGCGCTGGCGGCGCTGCCCGGCCTGTCCTGCGCCACCCCCGGCTCCGCCCCCCTGAGCGTTTTCGCCGCCGCCGGGGCCAAGCCCGCCCTGGACGAGATATGCCGGCTCTACGAGGCCGAATACGGGGCCGAGGTCGAGGTAACCTACGGCGGCGGCGGCGAGGTGCTCTCCCAGATGGAGCTGGCGCGCACCGGCGACGTCTACGTGGCGCCGGAGCAGAAGTTCATGGAGACGGCGGTAGAAAAGGCGCTGGTCTTGCCGGAGACGGTAACCGCCATCGCCTGGATGGTGCCGGTCATCGCCGTGCCGGCGGACAACCCCGCCGGCATCACGTCCCTGGCCGACCTGGCCCGCCCCGGCGTGCAGGTGGCCATCACCCGCCGCGAGACCACCCTGCTGGGCCGCTACGCCCCGGAAATCTTCGCGCAGGCCGGCCTGGGCGACGCCATTGAAGCCAACATCGTGACCGAGGCAGCCCGCCCCGATAACCTGCTCACCATGCTCGTCATGGACCAGGTGGACGCCGGCATTATCTGGAACTTCTACGCCACGTCGGCCCCGGACGAGATAAAAATAATCTACCTTTCCCCCGCCGAGCTGACCGGCGTGGGCGAGATGCGCGCCGCCCTCACCGCCTTTACCGAAGACGAGACGGCAGCCCGGCAATTTCTGGACTTTTTGACCTCGGCGGAGGGCAAGCAAGTCTTTGCCAGCCTGGGCTACATCACCACCGAGGAGGAACTGGCCAGCTACTGGCCATAAAAAACGCTATTACCGGCCTCATCGTCAGCGCCATCGCCGGCGGGGCGCCTCCCCGCTCAGGCTATGATTCCGATTGCCCCCGCAGCAGGCCGCGCAGCCGCACCCACAGGCTGTTGGCGCTGGCCAGCTGCCGGCCCGGCACGCCGGTCTCGCCGTAGCGGACGCGGGTATAAAGCTCGGTAAGGCGCTTAATCGGCCCCCGGCCCGCCGGCACCACCTCCTCCAGCCGCCCGGCGTACTCGCTGGCCGTCTCCTGGAGGCGGCGTGCCGTACCGGCGCGGGCGGCCTCCCACTGCAGGCGCCGGTATATCTCCCGGATATCCAGGCCCCCCTCGGCATCGTCAAAACGGTAGGCCGCCGGGGCGTGGGGACGGCGGCCGAACAGCCGGCTCAAGAACTGGCGCAGGTCGCCGCGGAGGTTGCTTTCGCTCCAGAGCGACTCGTGGATTTCCTCGATATCATCCTGCGCCCGGCGGGCGCGGATGCGGGAGATGGCCTTGACCAGAAGCCAGACGACCAGGGCCACGATGGCCGTAATCACCAGCCACTTGAGTATTTCCGTCGCTATCGGCGGAATCCCCGTTGTGTTCGTCTCCCCCCACTCAAAGGCTTCGGGCGGCTCTAAGGATTGGGCCTCGCCCCGGGTTACCAGGGCCAGAAACTGATTCCACAGCCAGAACAGCCAGTTTAAAACGTACTGCAGGGGGATGACGATATAGCTGAATACCTTGCTGAAAAATTCCCCGACGGCATGGGCCCCGCGCCCCATCGCCGCGAAAAAGTCCGCCGAGAAGATGCTGGCCATCCCGAACCCCACCGCTATCATCCCGCCGACGACGCCCAGCATCATCGGCAGCCAGCGCCAGGGCGACGTCCGGTTGGCCTCCTCCCGGGTCATGGAGTGGCGCATCAGGTAGAGGTGGCAGAGGGCCACCGAAATCAGGCCGAAGAAGAAGAACGCCATCACCTCCAGGCCGACGACTACCCCCGGCCCCTGGGCGCTATCCGCCCCGGCATCGAGCCGCCAGAAGATAATCAGCAGCACCAGCGCCACCACGCCGATGAGGAAAGAGCGGTAGATATTTCTAAAATAGGCGGTGGTGCCCCCCAGGATGATGCCCCGCCACCACAGGTAGAGCAGCACCGGCAGCGCCAGGGCGACGGTGTGCCCCCGGGAAAGGGTCTCGCCGAGGAGCCGGCCGACGTGGGCGAACCACGCCCCGCTGAGGAAGGCGTAGCCGTCGGCGTACTCGTAGCCCAGCACCAGCAGGATAACCACCACCCCGCCGCCGACAACGGCGCCGCGGATATAGCGCAGCCGCCAGGGGGCCTGGAGGAGCAGGCGGGTCGACAGCAGCGAAACCGCCAGCACCAGAACGACGCTGCCCAGCCCCAGCACCGGCCGCGTCTCGGCGAAGACCCCCCAGCCCCCCACCCAGACCAGCCAGGGATAGACCCAGAAAGACTCCATGAGGATAACCGCCAGCGGGTAAAAGAACCCGGCCAGCCAGTCGAACCCCTTGAGTCGCTGCCTGATGCTCATTTTATAATTAAACTAGACTTCCTTAAGACCAATTTCCTGAACCACCTCCCAGGCCGTGGCGTCGCTGATATGGTAAACGGGCAGGTCGGCGTAGCCGGCTTCCGGCGCGGCGCCGCCCACCTTGACCAGGGCCACGCTGCGCCCCACCCGCTTCAGGTAGGTCAGCACCGCCACCAGGTCTTCGCCGGCCAGCGCCGAGACGACCAGCAGGGTGCTGCTCCAGGGGATGCTGCCCACCTCACGCCGGATGAAACGGGCCGCCGGCATGGCCTCTATCTGGTGCAGCTGGGCCAGCGTCTTGAGGATGCGCTCCAGCTGCTCGGGGTGCTGCCCCGAGGGCACCCGCGCCATGCCTTCCGAGAAGCGCGTCTGCTGGTTGACGTTGAGGCCGACGCGGAAACCCGCCTCCAGGGCGTGCTGCGCGATGGCCGCCGTGGCGATGATGCCCAGCTCCTGCAGCTGCGCCACGCTCCCCCAGACGGGCGCCCTTACCGTGCGCACGTCGTGGAAGATGCTGATATCCACGGTGGTGGTCGGCTCGTAGATGCGGGTCTGGAGCCGTCCCAGCCGGGCGGTGGACTTCCAGTGAATCCTCTTCAGGCTGTCGCCGGGGAGGTAGTCCCGCACGCCGGCGGTGAGCACCGGGTCCTGGAAAAGGTGATTGCGCCGGCGGATATCGCCGAAGAGCTGCTTGGAGGGGATGCCCAGGCTATCCAGCGGTACCAGCCGGGGGTAGACCAGCAGGTAGTCCTTGCTGGTTATATCCATGTCGCGGCGGAAGAAGCCGAAGAGGTCGCCGGAGCTGATGTGGGTGGGGCCGAAAGCGAAACAGCCGCGCTGCTCGCATTTCATCGGGAAACGCCGCCGCACCCGGTGGTACATGCTCAGCGGGAAGATGTTGGTGAGGGTAACCTGCTCGTCGTGGGCCTGGCCCGTCTTGCCCTTGAGCAGGGTCACCCGCTCCGGTATCGCGTCCTCAATGCGTATCCAGGGCAGGGGCAGGGGCTTGCGGTTGGCGACCTCCACCTCGTAGACGATTTCCTCGCCGAAGAAGACCTGATTGCGGCTCAGGTGGCGGTGGTAATCAAGACGGCTCAGGCAGTAGCGGTTCCAGAGGCGCGATACGGCGCCGGCCAGCAGGAAAAGCAGCGCCACCAGCGCCAGCACCACCTGTTGCAGCGCCAGGGCGATGATGAGAATAATGGCGGCGATGAGCAGCCAGGCGTCGCCCCGCATGGCCTATTCTTCCCCGGCGACGGCCGCCTCTTCCACGGGCACGGCCACGGAATCGATTATCTCCGCCAGGGTCTCCCCGGCCCGATAGCCGCGCAGACGGCTGGCCGACTTGGGGATAATGCGGTGCACCAAAACGGGCGTGACCAGATACTTGACGTCGTCCGGGGTGACGAAACCGCGCCCCCGCACGGCGGCCAGGGCCTGGGAGGCGTTGTAGAGAGCCAGCATCGCCCGGGGGCTGGCCCCCAGCTCCACGGCCTCGTGGGCGCGGCTGGCGTGGATGAGGCGGATGATGTAGTCCTCCACGTCGGCGGCCACGTGCACCTCGCGGCACTCCTGCTGCATGCGGAGCAGGTCAGCGGCGGAAAGCACGGGCTGGAGGGTCTCCAGCGGGTCTTCCTTGCGGAAACGGGACAGGATGAGCCGGTCGTCCTCGGCGCTGGGGTAGCCCAACTGCACCTTGAGCAGGAAGCGGTCGAGCTGGGCCTCGGGGAGGGGGAAGGTGCCTTCCAGCTCGATGGGGTTCTGGGTGGCCATCACCAGAAAGGGGCGGGGCAGGGGCATGGTCTCTCCCTCGGCGGTGACCTGCCGCTCCTGCATGGCCTCCAGCAGCGCCGACTGCGTGCGCGGGGTGGCCCGGTTAATTTCGTCGGCCAGCACCACCTGGGACATTACCGGCCCGGGGCGGAACTCGAAGTCGGCCGTTTTCTGATTGAAGATATAGGTGCCGGTGATATCGGAGGGCAGCAGGTCGGGGGTGCACTGGATGCGCCGGAAAGTACAGCCCAGCGAGCGGGCCAGGCTCTTGGCCAGGACGGTCTTGCCCAGCCCCGGCACGTCCTCCAGGAGGATATGCCCCTCGCAGAGCAGGGCGACGATGGTCATCTCGACCACCTCGCTCTTGCCGACGATGACCCTCTCGACGTTGGCTTTGACTTTGGCCGCGGCGGCGGCTATCTTGCGGACCTCGGTTTCTTTCATCATAGATACCTTTCTTCCGCACTAATTATAACAGCTTGCCCGCGATAGCGCTAACCGGCAGGCTCGCTTACTTCCAGGAAATCCTCTCCCGTATCATACGTATCCTCGATGCTGCCCACCATCTGCTCCAGGATGTCTTCCAGGGTAACGAGCCCGACCACCTCGCCGTCTTTATCGAGGACGACGGCCTCGTGCAACCGCCGGGACTTGAAACTGCGCAGCTGGCTGTCTATTTTCCGGTCCTCGTGGATGAGATAGGGCGGCCTGACCAGTCGCTTTACGGCGCCCAGCTTCCGCTGGCCCGTCTTGCCCAGGAGGTCTCTGGCATGGATAAAGCCGATGATTTCCCGGCTTCCGCCCCTCCGCAACGGAAACCGCGAGTAAGCGCACCGGCGGATTTTTTTCAGGGCCTTGTCGATAGTATCGTCCGAGCTCAGCGTCACCATGTGCCTCAGGGGGACCATGATATCGCCCACGGTCTTATCATTGAGGGTAAAAATCCGCGCGAGCATCTGTTTCTCCCCGTTGGTAATGGCGCCCTCTTCCCAGCCGATATCGATGAGCGCCTTGACCTCGGCCTCGGTAACCAGCGGTCGCTTCACCTTGGAGAGATTAACGCCTATCAGCAGCAGCAGCATCCGGGCAATATACGTCACCGCCGCCACCATCGGACGGGTGAACGTCATGATAACCCGCAGCACCGGCGCCACCGCAAGCGAGATGCGGGCGCTGTGGTACTTGGAGTAAACCTTGGGTGAAATCTCGGCGAATATCAGGATAATAAAGGTCAGCCCCGCCGTGGCGTAGATTATCCCCGCATTCCCCCAGAGCGAAATGGCGAGGGCGGTGGCGAGGGCCGACATGGCGATATTAACGAGGTTATTGCACAGGAGAATCGTCCCGATGAGCCTCTCCGGCTTCTTCAGAATCGCCTCGACGATGTGCACCCGCCGCGGGTGCTTCTTCTCCAGCTGGCGCAGGTGCACGCGGCTGACGGCCATGAGCGCCGTCTCCGAGCCGGAAAAGAAAGTGGAACATAAAAGGAGCACCACCAGCAATATCAAATACGGAGCGATGGTCACACTTGCCATATTTACCTCCCGCCGGGTTGCGGCCTTATCCCACTATTATTTGCCATGACGGGATTCATGTCAAAACTGCCGCGCCGGAGTTATCTGTTCCCACCCAGGCCGCCCTCGGGGCTTTCACCGCTTAGCCCGTAGTTTGCTACCCCTTTACCCCCACCAGGGTGTCTAAGAGGGGTGAAACCCCTCTTTTAACTAAATTCCCCCTCTCCTGCGGAACGCCTCGTCAGGAGAGGGGGATAAAGGGGGTGAGGTAGAAAACCCCCTAATATCTCACGTAAGTCGGCACGACGCCCTTGTACTTCGTCGCCAGCTTCTCCCACCCCGCCGGCAGCTCTACCTTTCTGGTGACGGGCGGCGGCCCGCCCTGCATAAACCCCATCCACGAGCCGAACCCACCGAAGACGTAGACCTGCACCGGGTCGGGGTTGCGCGGCGAGGGCGGGAAGATTTCCGGCGTGACGCCAGGGCCCATGAAGTTCCCCCGGTCGAAGGGCCCTTCCTCGGGCAGGCCCAGCCGCTGGTAGTAGTCGTCGGGGACGATGGCGTTCTTGACGATGTATTCCTTGATGGCCTTTTTGTCCCAGCCGCCTTTGGCCAAGGTGGCGGCGTGGGCGGGGGTCAGCAGCAGGGCGAAGAGTCCGTGGCGCGCCGGGGTAATGCTGCCGACGACGGTGGCCAGGATGCCCCTGGCGTCGGTGCCGAAGGGCATCATCTGCTGGTAAGACTGGGGGAAGGTCAGCGTGATGGCGCTGTCGTCCTTTTTCAGACCGCGCTCCACGTGGAGCGGCTCCCAGGGGCTGTTGACCTCGTCCTCGGCGGCCAGCCAGGCGTACTTGCCGGGGTTGCCCAGCACGCCCATGTCCTCCACCTGGCGGCGGATGCCCCGCACGTTCTTGGTGATGAGGCCCAGCGCCCGCGCGATGGCGGCGTTGGCGATGCTGCCGGGGCTGGTGGCCCCGTAGCTGGAGTTGATGTTCAAGTCCCTGGCGATGGGGCCGTTGACCAGCCAGAACGGGGCGAACGAGCCGGTGGAGGCGGCCATCATGCCGCAGGCGGGGTTATCGGCCAGGGCCTTGACCCCGGCGACGAGCAGCGGCAGGGCGGTGGGCAGGCAGCCGGCCATGACGGCGTTGACGGCGATGCGCTCCACGGTGGCCTTGCCCAGGCGCGGCTCCAGCCTCTCGACGATGTGGTCGGGGGGCAGGTCGGTGCCGGTGAGCATCTCGACAACGGCGGCCTCGGTGGGGGGGATAACGGGCAGGCCGTCCGTCCAGCCGCGCCGGTAGAAGAAGCGGTTGACCTCGCTAAGGCTGCCCTTAAAGACCAGGCGCGGCGGGTTCTCCGGCTCGCGCGGCTTGGGGGACTTTTCTTCGGCGGTGAGGGGGCGGGTCAGGGAAGCGAAGACGTCACCGGCGACGGCCTTAACGGCGGCCTCGATGACGTCCTTCTCGGTGCACTCGGAGACGACGGTCTCCGGCACCACCCGGACGACGGGCATGCCCCGGCTGGAGGCCGCCGACATGGCGTCGTTAAGAAAGTGCTCGAAGACGAAGGTGGCCGTGGGGAGGCCGCGCTCCTCGATGAAAATGGCATCGTACACAAGGTACTTGGTGCAGGCCCCTCAGTCGCCGACGGCGGCGATGACGGCGTCCAGGCCCTTGAGCCAGTCCTCGAACTCGCCCTTGCGCTGCGGCTCCAGCGCCGAGACCGAGAACGACTCCGCCCAGAAGCGGCTGACCGTCGCGGCGGGATAGCGCTCCTTGACGAGCCGCTCGGCCGCGTCCTGGATAAGGGGGGCGGCGCGCTTGTTGTTGACGAGCAGGCCGATACGCTTGCCGTCGAGGCCGTCCAGGCGGGGCGCCAGGCCGTTAAGCGGCTTGGGGTCGGCCTCGGCCCAGGGGCTGAGCACCTCGTAAGCGGCGGCGTTAGCTGCGCTCATAATATTCCTCCTTGGGGCTAGTATTTGGCGTAGGCGGGCACCACGTTCTTATACTTGGCGACGAGTTTGTCCCAGTTTTTGGGCAGGTCAATTTTCTGGATTTCCTTCTGGCCGGGGGTGGCCCCGCCGCCGACCAGCTGGGCGATAAAGGCCCCCGGCCCCCCGCCGACGATGACCTTGATGAAACGGGGGTCGCTTATCACCGGCACCACGCCCTCCTTCGGCAGCAAGTCGATGTTGGTGCGCGCGAAGGCGAGACCGCCGCTGGCCTGCGCCCGCAGGCTGGCCGCCGGCATCGTCTTGTTGGTAACAATGTACTGCTTGACCTTCTCCTTGGTATAGCCTTCGCGGGCCAGGTTGTGGGCGTGCGCCGGCGTGAAGACGATATTATAGCGCATGCCGCGGGGCATGCTGTCCACCACGGAGCCGAGGATTCTCCCGGCGTCCGAGCCGTAGGGCCAGTGCTGCAAATAGGTCTGCGGGAAGGAGAGCCGGATGGTGCTGTCCTCTTTCTTGAAGCCCATCTCCACGTGGAGCGGCTCCCAGGGGCTTTCCTCCTCGTTCTCGGCGATGACCATAGTGTACTTCATGGGGTTGCCCATGACGCCCATGTCCTCGATGCCCTTGCGCACCCCGCCGATGTTCTTGATGATGAGCCCCATGGCCCGCCCGATGGCGGCGTTGGCGATGTTGCCGGGCGAGAACGCCCCGGAGCCGCTGTTTAAGTTAATCTGGTTACGGATAGGGCCGTTGATTATCCAGAACGGCGACCAGGAGCCGGTGCTGAAACCGAAGGTGGTGTAGCCCAGGAAGCCCGGCTCGGACTCCAGCAGGTTGATGGTGCCGGCGACGAGCACCGGCAAATAGGTGGGCAGGCAGCCGGCCATGACGGCATTGACGGCGATTTTTTCGATGGTGGCCTTGCCGTCGCGGGACTGGAGCTTGCCCAGCAGGTGGCCGGGGGGCAGGTCGGTGCCGGTGAGCATCTCGGCCACGGCGGCCTCGGTGGGGGGGATAACGGGCAGGCCGTCCGTCCAGCCGCGCCGGTAGAAGAAGCGGTTGACCTCCTCCAGGCTACCCTTGAAGATAATCCGGGCCGGCTTCTCCGGCTCTCTGGCCTGGGGGGACTTCTCCTCGGCGGTGAGGGGGCGGGTCAGCGCGGCGATGATTTCGTCCAGCGCGCCGTCGATGCCGGCCTCGATGTCGGCCGTGATGCTGGACTCGCAGGGGACGGCGGTGGGGATAACCCTCAGGCCGGGGATACCCCTGGCGCGCGAGGCCGACTCGGCGTCGTTGGCAAAACCGTTATTGACCAGCGTGACGGTGGGCTTTCCCCTGTCCTCTATATCTACGGCGTCGTACACAAGGTACTTGGTGCACGACCCTCAGTCGCCGTAGGAGGAGATGACGGCGTCCACCCCCTTAAGCCACGCCTCGAACTCTTTTTTACGCCCCTGCGCCACCAGCGTCTCGTTGGGCTTGAGGTTATCGAACCAGGAGAGACTGGTGCTGGGAAACCTCTCCTTGAGCCTGGCTTCAAGCACCTGGAGCGACGGCTCGGCGGCGCGCTTGGAGTTGCGCAGCAGGCCTATCGTCCTGTCTTCCAGGCTTTCCGGGAAGGGATTAATCCCCCGCGGCGCGACCGGGTCGGCCTCCGCCCAGGGGCTGAGTACTTCGTAGACACCATCTGGCATAGGTCATTCTCCTTTCGGGACTTATCCGGGAATTTTGCGGTAAGACCGGGTAGTTTTGCGCCGAGTTTAGCACCATCCCCACCGGATGTCAATTTAGCGGGCGGGGCACGATTGCTTTTGGGCCACCCCTTGCCTATAATTAACCCAGACGATGAAAATCAGGCTCAGTCCCTTCCTCTGGAGCGCCCTCGTTATGGCGCTGGCGCTGACGCTGACGCTCTACGTAGCCTCGCGGCAGCAGGCCTTCGTGGAGGAGCAGAACATCCCCTCGCCGGACGTGGCGCTGACGCCGGTGGTGCTCTATTTCTTCGGCGTGGTGGCGGTCGTCGCTATCGTCCTCTTCTTCATCCCGGTACGCTGGCTCAAGTGGGTCTTCCGGGGACTCTTCACCCTGATGTACGCCTGGGGGGTCTTTATCATTACCGCCCTGACGCTGCCGGTGGCGGCCGCCTACGCCCTCGCGGCGGTCGGCGGGCTGGCCTGGCTCTTCTGGGCGCGGGTCTGGCTGCACGACTTGTTATTGCTGGTGGCGCTGGCGGCGGCGGGCTCGGTCTTCGGCTATATCTTCTCGCCGTGGACGTTCATGATTTTCATGCTCGTCATCGCCGTCTACGACTTATTGGCGGTGCGTTTCGGCTTTATGGTCTGGATGGCCGACAAGCTCTCCGAGACGGTGGCCCTGCCGGCCTTTATCTTCCCGCGGCGCTGGCGCGACTGGCTGATGGGGCTTGGAGTGGTGCGGGTGGGGGAGCTCAAGGAGCAGGCGGCTGAAGAGCGCGAGTATTCCGTGCTGGGCGGCGGCGATATCGGCTTCCCGCTGATGCTCTCGGTGTCGGTCTTTTTCGTCGGGGGGCTGGGGGACGGTATCGTGGTGGGGGTGTTTGCTCTGGCGGGCCTGATGGGGGCCTTTCTCATCCAGGCGCTCTGGCTCAAGGGCAAGCCGGTGCCGGCGCTGCCGCCCATCGCCGGGCTGGCTCTGGTGGGCTTTCTGATAGCGACCTATACCTAGGACAGCCCCACCCCAAGATTTTCTTTCCCACCCAGCCCGCCCTGTGGCATTCTGCCACTACTCGCCGGGGTTTTCCCCACCCCTCCCCCTGGGAAAATCCTCCTTAATCCCCCTTTACGAAAGGGGGACAAACGAATGGGTTGCCGGCGATGGTTCTCAAGGTAAATACCGTCGTCTCCCTTTCATAAAGGGAGAGTGAGAAGGATTTCGGGGCAATGGGGTGGGGAAACCTAAGGGCTAAGCGGCGGATGCCGCGAGGGCAGTTTACCCGCCGGAGCTTTAGCGCAGGCGGGGCCTGGGTGGGAAAGAAAATTCCGGGGTGGGGTGGTTTAGCCTTCCAATAAGTCCGGAGCGCTCAGGGTCTCGTACATGTGGGCGTAGAGCCCGCCCCTGGCCAGAAGCTCCTGATGCGAGCCTTCCTCCACGATGTTGCCGTGCTCCAGCACGATGATGCGGTCGGCGCCGGTCACCGTGGAGAGGCGGTGGGCGATGGTGAGGCAGGTGCGCCCCTGGGTGAGCTTGCGCAGCGCCCGCTGCATGATGCGCTCCGTATTGGTGTCCACGTTGGAGGTGGCCTCGTCCAGAATCAGGATGGCCGGGTCGGCCAGGATGGCGCGCGCCAGGCAGATAAGCTGGCGCTGGCCGGCGCTGAGGCTGCCGCCGCGCTGGCCTACCGGGGCGTCGTAGCCGTCCTTGAGGCGGCTGATGAAGGGGTGCGCCCCCACCGTCTTGGCCACGGCGACGACCTCGTCGCGGGTGGCGTCCGGGCGGGCGTACTTGATATTCTCGGCGATGCTGCCGGAGAAGATGATGGGGTTCTGCGGGACGATGCCGATTTGCCGCCGCAGCGACTCCTGCGTCACGTCGCGCACGTCGTGGCCGTCCACGGTGACCTCGCCCTTATTCACCTCGTAGAAGCGGGCGATGAGGCTCACCAGGCTGCTCTTTCCGGAGCCCGTCTGCCCCACGATGGCCACCGTCTCGCCGGGGCGGATGGCCAGGTTGATGTGGTGCAGCACCTCGGTGTCCGGCTCGTAGCTGAAGCCGACATCCTTGAATTCGATGTTCCCCTTTACCGGCGGCAGCTCGGCGGCGCCGGGGCGGTCTTTAATCTCCTCCTCCACGTCCAGTATCTCGAAGATGCGCGCCCCGGAGGCCATGGCCCGCTGCAGCTCGGTATACTGCATGGAGAGCTCCAGCACCGGCTCGAAGAAGCGCTGCACGTAGAGGAGGAAGCTCACCAGGATGCCGATGGTCATCACCCCGTCGAGCACCTGAAAGCCGCCGACGATGATGACGATGGCGAAGGCGGCGCCGGTGAGGATATTGACCATGGGCATGATGAGCGCCTCCAGTCGCACGGCGGTGATGTTGGCGTCCAGGTGGGCGCGGTTGACCTCGTCGAACTGCTCCATGTTCTCGCCCTCGCGCGAGAGGCTCTGCACGACGCGCACGCCGGACATATCCTCCTGGAGCTGCGAGTTGACCGTGGCGATGGCCCGCCGCACCTTGATGAAGGCCCGCCGGGCGTACTTCTGCCAGACGTAAATCAGTACCGCCAGCACCGGCACCACGGTGAGGGTGAGCAGGGCCAGGCGGGGATTGCGCGTAATCATGATGACGGCGATGCCTACCAGGGTCAGCACGCTGGTCAGGAGCGCCAGCATGCCCTGGGTGACCAGCTCCTGGAGCTGCTCCACGTCGTTCTGAACGCGGGACATCAGCTTGCCCACCTGGTTGCGGTCGAAGAAGCTCAGCGAGAGTCGCATCAGGTGGCCGAAGATTTCCGTCCGCATGCGGTAGATAACCGACTGGCCGGCGTAGGCCAAAAACAGGTTCTCCAGGTACTGGCCGCCCCACATCCCCACCGCCACCGCGGCCAGCATAATAAGGATGGTGCCGAGCCGGCCGAAGTCACTCTGCACGATATAGTCCGTGGCCTGGCCGACCAGATAAGGCAAGGCCAGGGTGGTGAGGGTGCGGATGAGCATACCGATGGCGCCGACAGTGATTTTACCCTTGACCGGCGCCAGGTAGCGGGGCAGCCGCGCGATGACGCGACTGTCGTAGACCTTGCCCAGCACCTCTTCGTCAACGCCGCCGTGGCCGTGATGGTGCATCCCTCCGCCGTGAAACATGGCTAGTCCGCGTCCTCCTGCTGCTGTAGCAGCTGCGATTCGTAAGTCTCCCGGTAAAGGCCGTTACTGGCCATCAGCTCGTCGTGGGTGCCGCTCTCCACCAGCTCGCCGTCCTTGAGCATCAGGATGAGGTCGGCGTTGCGGATGATGGGGATGCGGTGAGTGATAATAAAGGTCGTCCGCCCCTTGATGAGCCGGTCCAGGGCGCGGCGGATGAGCCGCTCCGTCTCGGCGTCGACGCTGGCGGTGGAGTCGTCGAGGATGAGAATGGCCGGGTTTACCAGCAAAGTACGGGCGATGGAGAGGCGCTGCTTCTCCCCGCCGGAGAGGGTATCGCCGCGCTCGCCCACCCAGGTATCGTAGCCCTCGGGCAGGGCGGCGATGAAGTCGTGCAGGTAGGCGGCCTTGGCGACGTCGACGATTTTATCCAGGCTGGCGTCGACGGCGCCGTAGGCGATGTTCTCGCGGATGGTGGCCGAGAACAGGAAGACGTCCTGCTGCGCGGCGACCACGTTCTTGCGCAACGAGGCCAGCGTCACGTCGCGGATATCGGTGCCGTCGACGAGGATTTTCCCCTCGCTGACGTCGTAGAAGCGGGCCAGCAGGTTGGCGATGGTGCTCTTGCCGCTGCCGGAGCCGCCCAGCAGGGCCACCAGCT